>NZ_CP030850.1:1590384-1908461 GCF_003325355.1 Runella rosea | reverse complement strand
AACGGTTGTAGCGGAGGTTGAAAGGGCATTTTAATAAGAGTGTTAATAATGTGTGTTAATGGTTCAAAAATGCAAAAGAATGCCATAGCCCCCAAATGAAAGTGCCTAAATGCCTGTTTTCAGTAGCTAAATCGGGTATTTGTGGAGTTGAATAACGGAGTTGTTCCAAACCGAATTATTTTCCAAACCATTCTTTAAAGCTGGTTACTCGGTCGCCGCTCACAAAGATTTCCTGTCGTGGTGGAGGAACAACTTCGACTTTAAGTTTTCCTCCTGAATACGTATGTACCGTATGAATGGCTGATAGTGCTACCAGAAAAGACCGATTAAGTCGAAAGAAAAGATGCGGGTCGAGAAGTTGGACTAGTCGTTCGAGGCTATAATCCACGATGAGGCGAAGACCTTCGTGGGTGGTTAGTAACGTTGCTTTTTCTTCAAACGAAAAATAAGCGATGTCCTGTATTTTTATGCTGCGAAGTTTCGTACCTATTGTAACCATAAAACGGTCTTTGTAGGCTGGCGTTGTTGATTTTTTGAGAATTTGAAGCAGCGCTGATACATTGTTTTCAGTGGATTGGATAGGTTTGTTTTGCCACAATGCCTTGAATTTATCCAACGCGGCGGCCAACTCGTTTGGATCAATGGGTTTAAGCAAGTAATCAATGCTGTTGACCTTAAATGCTTGAAGCATGTAATCGTCGTAGGCTGTCGTAAAAATAACGGGTATGGTAAGTTGCAGTTCTTCAATGATTCGAAACCCTAGGTCATCTTCTAGGTGAATGTCAAGAAACAATAGATCGGGCCAATCATATTGGTTTTCTTTAAACCAATGCACCGTTTTGGTGACTGAAGGGAGTTGTGCCGATATTCGAATACTGGGGTCGTAGCGGGTAAGTAACGTTTCTAGCCACTGCGCCGTTAATTTTTCATCTTCAATAATCAGGACATTCATGTCAGAAGCGGAATTTTAACTATAAAAACAGTATCCTGGTCCTCTACCAAAACGGGGTAATCTGTCAGAAGTTTGTAACGATTAATGATATTTTGTAGCCCTAAACCGGTGGAGGTTTCCAATTTAGGACGGAGCTGGATGGGATTGCTCACAATTAAATAATTCGATTTGATAAAAATAGAAACTTTGAGTGGTGCCTCGTCTGACATTTGGTTGTGTTTCACGGCGTTTTCAATTAATAACTGTAACGTAAGTGGAGCTACGAAATAATGCCCTGCGTCCTGCTCCGAGAGGTCAATGCTCACCTGCAACTTATCGTCAAAACGCGTATTAAGTAGAAAGATATAGGTTTTAAGAAAGTCTAGTTCTTTTTTCAAAATGATACGCTCGTGGTCGCTTTGTTCTAAAATATAACGATAGGCTTTTGATAGTCGATTGATAAATTGAATGGATAAAGTGGGGTCGGTTTCAATCAGAGATGTCAGGATACTGAAATTATTAAACAAAAAATGAGGACTTACCTGATTTCTCAGAGCGGTAAATTTTGCTTGAGCATTTTCTTTTTCCAAACGTTCGGTTTTGATTTGGATTTCACTCAATTGATAATACGCTCTTCGGTTGGAGGCTAAATAAAAAGCCGATAAAAGAGCCATGATAGTAAGGCCATTATTCGATTTCTTCTTTTGACTTCTCGTGTATTGAAGGGCCATTGTACTTTGATAAGACCTGTTTTGGGTAAGCCCAAATTGCGTTTCTAAGGCACTCTCGGCAGTGCTCCATAATGTTCGGAAGCCCGTATTATAGACAACAGCCATGGCGCAGGCAATGATAAACATGGCCAATTGGGCAGGAATTTTAAACTCCATCAAAAAGTCAGTACCAAACCACCCGAATAGTTGTTGTTGAATCCATTCTATAACGCTTATCCAAACAAAGAAAAAGAGTACAATGACCGTAATTTCCATCACCCATAATGGAAGTCTTTGGGCCAGCGAAATCTCCTCGAAATCATAAATACTGATATATACTCGAAGCGGCATATAAATGATAGAGATACTTAATGCGAGTTGCCATTTTTGGCGAGTTGTAAGCCGGGCGGAGTGGGTGGTGTTCATTGACTATAAAAATAAATTATAGGGCCCTGAATACCAAATCAATCCGCCTGAATCCTGATTTTGAGTCATTGAATGACTTACATCAAGACCTGAGTGTTTTTCAATGTTGGTGTGTATGACTAAATAGTAACTACTGGTACCTTTAGTTCATCTGCAAAAAATGATGTATAAATGCTAAAAAATATCCCTGATATCACAAGAACCAAATCTCTGTAAAATAGAATGAAAATCATGAATACAAGGCATGTAGAATTAAAGATTTAATTTTTTATTTAGCTACTTTTAACTAGTCCTGAAGAATAATCGACCGTTTGATAACTTTTCAGTCACATTCTTAGGCATTTTGAGCTTTGTCTAAGGATAAACTTTTATAATTGTGGCTCTCTAAATAATAAAATGTATTATAGCCTTATAATGAAGGAGATATATTGATAAATGTTCGGGTATAAATTTTTACGAATAAGAAATCAACATTAAATCACGAGAGTACGTGAAAGCAAGAAGGATATTTATATGAACACAGGGGGGCTATTACATATACTTAGTAAAAGTTAAAACTTTTGGTTCTTATTTTTAATTTAAGGTTACTTTGAAATACCCTATTTTAATCTCTCTAAAGTTATTTTATCGCCTATTTTGATTTGTAGTTTTAAGAATAGTAAACGGCGAATAATCTATTGTTAGCAATCATTGGGATAATTCAGAAGTGGGTCTGGGTGTGAAAAAGAGCTGGATTTCTAGAAAATATCTGTTGTTTTTAGCTTACATCAAATTTCACCCTACACCGTAATTAAACCCTATGAAAAAAATTATACTTCTTTCGATTTTTGTGTGCTATTCAGTTTTTTTGTCAGCACAAATCAAAATCAATGAATTGATGGCCTCCAATGCTAGCACCATCACTGATAATGCTGGCGCTTACTCAGACTGGTTGGAGTTGTACAATCCTACTGCATCCCCGATTGATTTGGCGGGGTATTACATTACCGACAATTTCTCCAATTTGATGAAATTTCGTTTTATCACTACGATGGGTCAGGTGGTGGTGCCAGCCAACGGCTACTTAATCATCTGGGCTAGCGGTGAGGTGACACGGGGTGCAAAACACACGAGTTTTTCGCTTTCTGCGGATGGCGAGGTATTGGCGTTGGTTTTGCCCGATGGGTCAACGATTGTAGATAGCCTGTCGTTTGGGCCGCAGTGGAGGGATATCTCTTACGGGAGAGAACCGAATGGGTCGGCTACTTTTAAGTATTTTTCGCCCGCATCGCCGGGTACCGTAAATCTTACGGCGAATGCGTACACGGGTTTGGCCGCATCTCCGGTGTTTTCGGCTGAAAGTGGTTTTTACCCAAGCACGTTTTCGCTGACTATCAGTACAACAGAGCCAGGCGGAATCATTTATTATACCACCGATGGCTCCGATCCGAGCAGTGGAAATTTGGCAGGGACCAATTACTCCTACAAGAATCAATACCCCGAATTTGTGGGTCAAACGGCAGGGCCGAGTTACACAAATACCTACCGGTCATATCAGTACAACGGTACTCCTATCAGCATTATAAACCGAAATTCGCCCGTACTGCCCAATGTCGTCTCTAATATTTCGACCACGATAAAATACAGCTATACTCCACCGCAGGCCGACTCAGTGTATAAAGGAACGACCGTACGCGCCAGGGTGTATGTGCCCGGAAAGTTGCCGAGTGAAATCATCTCTAAAATATACTTTTTTACGCCTTCTGGGCTATCAAAATATACTGTTCCGGTTATATCTATCCAAACCACTCCCAGCCGACTTTTTGATTATACCGACGGAATTTACGTTGCTGGAAAAGATTTTGTGGATTATAGGAACGGAACTAACACGTCGGGCACTGAAAAGAATTACAATCGCTCTACCGAAATTCCCGTCAATTTTGAAATACTGGATACCAACGGTGTAAAATTCAGCCAGAATGTGGGCCTACGTATACATGGCTCAGGTTCGAGAGATCTTGATAAAAAAAGCCTACGATTCTATGCCAGCGGTGCTTACGGTGCTCCCGAATTTAATTATCCGCTCGTGCCTACGCTTCCCTTTACCAATTTTAAGCGTTTTATGTTGAAAACATCAGGAAATGACTACGAAAGAACGTTGTTTAGGGATGCATCTATTTCACAAATGGCCCAAGGACTGAATTTTGAAAATCAACAGTCTCGTCCTTCTGTAATGTTTATCAACGGTGAATACTGGGGGATTCACCACCTTATGGAACGCCTCGACGAGTACCATTATGCCAATCACTACAACATTAATGCGGATTCGATAGAACATTATACGGGCTTTAATGACAACAACGTGCCCGAAATTGAGGATGATTCGGGTCATTGGGGAATTACGCTCAATTTTATGAAAAATAATACGATGTCTAACACCTCAAACTATAATTATATAAAGGAACGCATTGATGTTGAGAGTTTTATTGATTATACGGTCATGGAGTTGTACGTAGCCAATTGGGACTGGCCCGTTGGGAATATCACTTATTGGAGGTACAAAACACCCTATTCTTCCACAAAGGGCAAAGGCAAGGATGGCCGTTGGCGTTGGGCTTTGTACGATACTGATTTGAGTTTTGAAGAGTACAATGAAAACTACTTCACCAAATTCGATAATCCCAGTGCAAATGATTACCCTTATAAATACCTCATTGAGAATACTGAGTTCAAAAACCAGTTCATTACCCGTTACGCCGATTTGATTAATACCCATTTTCAACCCGCCCGCTTGTTGGAGATTATCAACGCCAAAAAAAATGTTATTGATGCAGAAATAAGGGGGAATATTACCCGTTGGCAGCGCCCCTCAACGTATGCGGCTTGGCTGGGTTTTGTAAACCTCATGACTACGTTTGCCTCGCTGCGTCCACCCATTGTTCGCGGACATATTCAGAGTCGATTTAGTCTGACTGGTCAGTACGACTTGACGGTCAATGTCTCCAACCCAGACCACGGTTATGTGCGGGTCAACACGATTGATATTTTGCCAACAACCCCTGGGGTGACTGCTTCACCTTACCCTTGGACGGGTAAATACTTTTATAAGTCTGATAACTCTATTTCGGTGGTGATACGGGCGCGTCCGAAACCTGGCTATAAGTTCAAACATTGGGTCTATAATGCCACAATACTGACCGATAGTGTACAGACCATTACAGCGACTTCGGCCCGTAGCTATACGGCGGTTTTTGAGTCGGCGATATTGTCCGAAAATCCAGTGCCTACGGCCGCACTATTGGAAGCGTGCGGGTATAGTTTAACCGCGTGGGATTCTACCTCGGCGGCTGGAACGACCCCTGCCCACATGAAATTTGTGTATATGGCAGATGGCGACCCAGGGGTTAGTTCGGCCATAGCAGGTTATACCAATGGTGCCTACAATTTGACAAGTTCTACGAGAATAAACGGACGTAATGCCCGGGGGTTTTCTTTCATAAATACAGGTGGAGGGAATAATGCTGGGTATCCTGCAACGGGGACAGGAGGACAGTTGGGCGGTGCTATTTTGGCATTGAATACCCAAGATAAGAGTTCAGTTAAGGTGAAATGGACGGGACGAACAATAGCGGTAGGCGCTCGTGAATACGGCATTCGTTTACAATAT
The DNA here is from genome assembly GCF_003325355.1 of Runella rosea. GTDB lineage: Bacteria > Bacteroidota > Bacteroidia > Cytophagales > Spirosomataceae > Runella > Runella rosea. Next base: position 1,902,748 of record NZ_CP030850.1, on the reverse strand, counting down.
CGCATTGGAGATCAATTAGCATTCGACAATCTATTGGATAGCAATAATCAAATTATTGAATACAGCCGAGGAGTAGCAGGAGATAGTGCAGTATTCGAAGTAGAGTTGCCTGCACCTTTATTAAATCAACCCTACATTCAGTTATTGTGGCGATACTATAAGAAAAATGGTTCAAGTAGTAATCGAGACGAATTGGGGGTGGACAATATTATCGTAGAAAGCCAACGGGTGTTGAGCGGGACTAGTGCAGCGGGTGCGAGCACGGTGAGTGATGGCGTATTGTTTTCGACGGTGAGTGTGGGCAGCAGTTCGAATGTGTTGTACGAAGCCAAACGCTTTATTGAACTGAATCCAGGCTTTAATACGAGCCAAGGGGCGGTGTTTCGAGCCCAAATTAATGGTTGCCCATAAGTTGGAGTTTCTTTGAATATTGCTCAACTCAGCTTCTTACGCTCTATGAAAAGATATTTTACCCTCCTGCTTCTTGTGTTGGTGAGTGCTACTGTTATTAGGGCACAAGTAAAGATTAATGAGCTCATGGCGTCGAATGAGAATACGCTTGTTGACAACACAGGGGAATATTCTGATTGGGTAGAACTACACAATCCAAGCGGAGCTGCGATAGACTTGGCGGGGTATTATCTGACGGATGATTATTCAAATTTAAAGAAATTTCGATTTACATCTACCACGGGACAGGTGGTGGTACCTGCCAACGGATACTTGATTATTTGGGCCAGCAGTACGGTGTCAAGAGGGGCGAATCACACGAGTTTTTCGTTGTCGGCGGATGGAGAGCGTGTAGCTTTGGTGATGCCAGATGGCCTGAGTATTGTGGACAGTCTGACGTTTGGTCCCCAACGGATGGATATATCTTATGGTCGGCTGCCCAACGGAGGTAGTGGTTTGAAGTACTTTACGGCACCTACACCTGGGTCGGCTAATGTGGTTTCAAACAGTTATGATGAGTTGTTGAGCCCGCCCGTTTTTTCCCATGCAGGCGGGTTTTACAGCAGTAGTTTTGGTTTGACGATTAGTCATCCAGACGCTGGGGTGAGTATTTATTACACCACTGATGGGTCGGTACCATCGGCGGGGAGTTTGACACCACAGAGCTATACCTACCGCAACAACTATCCAGGCAGTAACCAGACGAAGCAGTACCAATCATATAGCTACACGGGCCCTTTGACGGTGGATGATGCATCGAGTTTACCCAACAAAATCAGCACGATAGCCAGTACGCACAGCCAAAGTTTGAGTTATTTGCCGACGTCTCCGCTTTATAAGGGGAAGGTGGTTCGGGCGGTGGCGGTGAAGGCGGGGGCTTTGACGAGTGAAATCACGTCGAGTTCATTTTTCTTTTCATCGAGTGGAGTCAATAAGTTTACACTACCTGTGGTGTCGGTGATGTCGCAGGAGGATGGGTTATTTTCATACAACAATGGGATTTATGTACCGGGGATTGATTTTGACAATTGGCGTAATGCAAATCCTTCGCTCACTCCCGATTTTGGAAGTCCGGGTAATTATCGACGCACAGGCGAGCCTGCCGAACGGGCATCCCATTTTGAAATTATTGAATCTGATACGGTAGTCTACAAGCAAGATGTGGGGATTCGTATCAATGGTGGTTGGTCCCGGGGGTTTAAATTTAAATCATTGAGGTTGTACGGCACAGATCAATATAAAACAATTGAGCACCCTTTGTTCCCTCAATTGCCGTATGATGAATATAAAACATTTATCCTGCGGAATGCAGGAAATGATTACAATGGAACATATTTTAAGGATGCGCTTGTCCATGAAACCGTAGCCCACTTGAAGATTGATATTCAGGCGTATCGACCCGCTATTCTTTTTTTGAACGGTGAATATTGGGGTATTCATAACATGCGTCAGCGGCAAGATAAACACTATTACGCTCAGAAATACGGAGTGAATGAAGATAGCTTGGACATCATAGGAGAAGAGATTGAAGAGGGCACTACTACTCACTATAGGTCGATGATTAGTTATATTAATACCAATGGTGTAGTAAGCAATACCCACTATGATTATGTTCAAACCCAGATGGATGTGGAGAGCTTTCGCGACTATCAGATAACCGAGATATTTTACAATAATCAGGATTGGGGAACCAATAATATTAAATATTGGCGTTTGCAAGTCCCTTATAATCCATCAGCACCTTTGGGGCACGATGGTCGATGGCGCTGGAGCTTATATGATGCCGATGCTACAATTAGTAATTGGACGGACAACAGATTGTCGATTGCTTCTTCATTTACAAATTATTGGGACGCGGGCTTTCTATTGGGAAAGTTATTGCAGAATCAGTCATTTCGGAACGATTTTATCAATCGATTTGCCGATTTAATGAATACAGTATTCACTACGTCTTATCTCACGGATTTTATTGCAGCAAAACGTAATGGAATAAGCGCTGAGATTCCTGCTCATCTTGAGCGTTGGAAAACCTTATCGGATAGCGCAGCGTGGCTGTCGAAAATTACTAATTGTGTTCTTTTTTTTCAACAGCGCCCTGGCTATCAGCGAACCCATATCCAAAGCAAATTTGGTCTCAACGGTCAGTACAACTTGACGGTCAATGTGTCGAATCCTGCCCACGGTTACGTGCGGGTCAACACGATTGATATTTTGCCGAGTACTCCGGGTGTGACTGCTTCGCCTTACCCTTGGACGGGAAGCTACTTTTATAAGTCGGATAATTCGATTCCCGTGGTGATACGGGCACGTCCGAAACTTGGGTATAAGTTCAAACATTGGGTGTATAATGCAACGATATTGACCGACAGCGTGCAGACCATTACGGCGACTTCGGCCCGTAGCTATACGGCAGTTTTTGAGCCCGCCTTGGTATCCGCGACGTTGGGCTCTTGTGGATATTCTTTTCAGGAGTGGGCCTCTAGTTCGGTGGCGGGTACATTTCCAGCGAACATGAAATTTGTTTACATGGCCGACGTTGACCCGGGAGTAAACTCGGAAGTGAAGGGTTTTACGACGGGAGGCTATGCCCTGACGAGCGGCACGCGGATTCGTGGTCAGGGCGTAAACGGCGTTTCGTTTGTAAATACGGGTAGCGGAACGGTTTATCCTGGCACGAAGCTAGGCGGAGCTCTTTTAGTGTTGAACACGGAAGGCAAAGACAGCGTAAGTGTGACATGGACGGGACGGACGGTATCTAGGGGAGCGCAGGAATATGGGATTCGACTTCAGTATAGTATTGACAAGATAGAAGGATTTAGAGATGTATTAGATGCCAATAATCAATTGGTTGAATACAGCCGAGGCGCCAATGGGAGCAGTTCGGTGTTGAGGGTAAATTTACCGAGTGCGTTGTTGAATCAGCCCTATTTGTATTTGCTGTGGCGTTATTATCGCAAGGCCGGCACGAGTGGTAATCGCGACGAGTTGGGTTTGGATAATATTTTTGTGGAGAGCAAACGGGTGTTGAGCGGGCCTAGTGCAGCGGGTGCGAGCACGGTGAGTGATGGCGTATTGTTTTCGACGGCGAGTGTGGGCAGCAGTTCGAATGTGTTGTACGAGGCCAAGCGCTTTATTGAACTGAATCCAGGCTTTAATACGAGCCAAGGGGCGGTGTTTCGAGCCCAAATTAATGGCTGTCCGTAGAAAAAAATGAACCTTACATCGTATGAAAAACTATTTTACCCTCCTGCTTCTTGTGTTGGTGAGTGCTACTGTTATTAGGGCACAAGTAAAGATTAATGAGCTCATGGCGTCGAATGAGAATACGCTTGTTGACAACACGGGGGAATATTCTGATTGGGTAGAACTACACAATCCAAGCGGAGTTGCGATAGACTTGGGGGGGTATTATCTGACGGATGATTATTCAAATTTAAAGAAATTTCGATTTACATCTACCACGGGACAGGTGGTGGTACCTGCCAACGGATACTTGATTATTTGGGCCAGCAGTACGGTGTCAAGAGGGGTGAATCACACGAGTTTTTCGTTGTCGGCGGATGGAGAGCGGGTAGCTTTGGTGATGCCAGATGGCCTGAGTATAGTGGATAGTCTGACGTTTGGCCCCCAACGGATGGATATATCTTATGGTCGGCTGCCCAACGGAGGTAGTGGTTTGAAGTACTTTACGGCACCTACACCTGGATCGGCCAATGTGGCATCTAACAGTTATGATGAGTTGTTGAGCCCGCCCGTTTTTTCCCATGCAGGCGGGTTTTACAGCAGTAGTTTTGGTTTGACGATTAGTCATCCAGACGCTGGGGTGAGTATTTATTACACCACTGATGGGTCGGTACCATCGGCGGGGAGTTTGACACCACAGAGCTATACCTACCGCAACAACTATCCAGGCAGTAACCAGACGAAGCAGTACCAATCATATAGCTACACGGGCCCTTTGACGGTGGATGATGCATCGAGTTTACCCAACAAAATCAGCACGATAGCCAGTACTCACAGCCAAAGTTTGAGTTATTTGCCGACGTCTCCGCTTTATAAGGGGAAGGTGGTTCGGGCGGTGGCGGTGAAGGCGGGGGCTTTGACGAGTGAAATCACGTCGAGTTCTTTTTTCTTTTCATCGAGTGGAGTCAATAAGTTTACACTACCTGTGGTGTCGGTGATGTCGCAGGAGGATGGGTTATTTTCATACAACAATGGGATTTATGTACCGGGGATTGATTTTGACAATTGGCGTAATGCAAACCCCACTCAGACGCCGGGGCCTGCGAGTCCCGCTAATTATCATCGGAGTGGTGAGTCGGCTGAGCGACCTGCTCATTTCGAAATCATTGAGACTGATACCGTGGTTTACAAACAGGATGTAGGCTTGCGAATAAACGGATCGTCGTCGGCAAGTTATCGGGTTAAGTCACTGCGGTTGTACGGTACTGACCAGTACAAAACCATTGAGCATCCTTTATTTCCGCAATTGCCCTATGATGAATATAAAACGTTTATCCTACGAAATTCTGGTCAAGATTATACATCGACTTTGTTTCGTGATGCGCTCGCACACGAATCGGTAGCGCACTTAAATATTGATATTCAGGCGTATCGACCCGCTATTCTTTTTTTGAACGGTGAATATTGGGGTATTCATAACATGCGTCAGCGGCAAGATAAACACTATTACGCTCAGAAATACGGAGTGAATGAAGATAGCTTGGACCTTATTGATACGGAGATAGAAGAAGGGAGCGCAACTCATTACAATGCGATGCTTAACTACATTTACAACAATGGAGTAACAAGCAGCACAAACTATAATTATGTAAAGACCCAGATGGATGTTGAAAATTTTAGAGATTATCAGATTATTGAAATCTTTTATAACAATCAGGACTGGGGAACCAATAATAACCGGTATTGGAGACGGCAGGTAGCCTACACACCGACAGCACCTTATGGGCTCGATGGCCGATGGCGATGGAGTTTATATGACTTAGATTTGTCGATGTCAGATGCTTCACAAGATCGTTTATCTGCCGCATCCGAAGGTGCCAGCAATTCTTTTGCCCCCGGTTTTTTATTAGCGCGATTATTGCAGAATCAGACATTTCGGAATGATTTTATAAATCGTTTTGCCGATTTAATGAATACAACTTTTTTACCCAATCGTATCAGCCAACTCATTGAGGGTAAACGTGATGGGATAAGCGCCGAGATTCCTGCTCATCTTACACGTTGGAAGACTTTAACGGATAGTTCAACATGGCTGACCCGAATTGCGAGCTGTATTAAGTTTGTGCAAGACCGCCCTGGCTATCAGCGAACCCACATTCGAAACAAATTTGGTCTTAGCGGTCAGTACAACTTGACGGTCAATGTGTCGAATCCTGCCCACGGTTACGTGCGGGTCAACACGATTGATATTTTGCCGAGTACTCCGGGTGTGACTGCTTCGCCTTACCCTTGGACGGGAAGCTACTTTTATAAGTCGGATAATTCGATTCCCGTGGTGATACGGGCACGTCCGAAACTTGGGTATAAGTTCAAACATTGGGTGTATAATGCAACGATATTGACCGACAGTGTGCAGACCATTACGGCGAGTTCGGCCCGTAGCTATACGGCAGTTTTTGAGCCCGCCTTGGTATCCGCGACGTTGGGCTCTTGTGGATATTCTTTTCAGGAGTGGGCCTCTAGTTCGGTGGCGGGTACATTTCCAGCGAACATGAAATTTGTTTACATGGCCGACGTTGACCCGGGAGTAAACTCGGAAGTGAAGGGTTTTACGACGGGAGGCTATGCCCTGACGAGCGGCACGCGGATTCGTGGTCAGGGCGTAAACGGCGTTTCGTTTGTAAATACGGGTAGCGGAACGGTTTATCCTGGCACGAAGCTAGGCGGAGCTCTTTTAGTGTTGAACACGGAAGGCAAAGACAGCGTAAGTGTGACATGGACGGGACGGACGGTATCTAGGGGAGCGCAGGAATATGGGATTCGACTTCAGTATAGTATTGACAAGATAGAAGGATTTAGGGATGTATTAGATGCCAATAATCAATTGGTTGAATACAGCCGAGGCGCCAATGGGAGCAGTTCGGTGTTGAGGGTAAATTTACCGAGTGCGTTGTTGAATCAGCCCTATTTGTATTTGCTGTGGCGTTATTATCGCAAGGCCGGCACGAGTGGTAATCGCGACGAGTTGGGTTTGGATAATATTTTTGTGGAGAGCAAACGGGTGTTGAGCGGGACTACGGTAGTGGGCGCGAGCACAGTGAGTGATGGCGTGCTGTTTTCGACGGCGAGTGTGGGCAGCAGTTCGAATGTGTTGTACGAGGCCAAGCGCTTTATTGAACTGAATCCAGGCTTTAATACGAATCAGGGGGCGGTGTTTCAAGCCCAAATTAATGGTTGCCCGTAGGGGGAATTTGCTCAGTTTTTTTAATGCTTTTACGGTTTGAAAAAGGCATATTTATTAGTACAAGTTCTTTTTGATAGAAACGCTTCTCTGGGTGCTTAAAAGTAAAAACCAACCATTATATAGAAATATTTTTTTCTAATCGCAATTTAGTGCGTAAGCCTACTATTCGCATAATTAATTGCTTTTGTACTTCTGCAAATATGGCTGCAAATTGACCCATTTGTCTCTTGCTGATTTTGTTTTATTAACTTAAATGAAATTGTAGTATACGAATAATGATGCCTTGTCGAATTGAGAACGTGTATATTCAAATGTTTGATGCATTTTTTATTATAAATGTATCTTAAAAAGAAAGACCGTTTGATAATTATTTCATAAAAATTAAAATAAATGAAATAATTATGCATTGTGATTAAGTGTAATTATTGATACCTTTTTTGTTAGAAAATCTAGCTGACTGTGTTAAAAGGTATATTTTTACCTACACATGCAGATATATTCGGAGGTTTTTTTCGAGCCTTAACAACCCATTGACTACGGCTTCGATGAACAAATTTATTATAACTATGTATGAAAAATAGTTTTGTCAATAGCCATTGTGCTGTTGATAAAATGGTCTGTACTTGGATGAGAGAACCCAAAAATTGCATCGCATTTTTAATAAAAATAAATCAGATTGAAGATAGGTTTGTTATGAAACATTTTTTATTTGGATTGATTTTTTTTCTGCATATCACCAGCCTGTGCGCACAAGTGAAAATAAATGAAGTGATGGCTTCCAATCAGAATACCATTACTGATAATGCTGGCGAATATTCGGATTGGATTGAGTTGTATAATTCAAGCGGTAGCCCCGTTGATTTGGCAGGTTTTTACATGACAGATACGTATTCTAATTTGATGAAATTTCGTTTTTCAACCACCCCTGGACAAGTGGTTGTACCTGCCAACGGATACTTGGTCATATGGGCGAGCAGTACCGTGTCAAGGGGGGCTAACCACACGAGTTTTTCGCTGTCAGCCGATGGAGAGCGGGTAGCGTTGGTGGATGATGACGGCGTTACGATTATAGATAGCCTTTCGTTCGGACCTCAGCCGATGGATATTTCTTACGGTCGGTTGCCCAACGGTGGAGTGGGCCTGAAGTATTTTAAACCTGCATCGCCCGGAGCGACCAACGTTGAGGCCAATAGCTACAATGAGTTGTTGGCTGCTCCTGCGTTTTCTCATTCAGGTGGATTTTATAACAGCTCGTTCATGCTATCCATGAATCATCCCGACCCAAGCGTTAAAATCTATTATACCATCGACGGCTCTGTGCCCGATTCTACAAAACTGACGCCCCAAAACTACGAATACCGCAATGCATTTCCGGGACCTAGTCTGTATCAGACCTATCAATCCTACAAATACACGAGCTCAATATCGGTGGTAGACCCTTCAAGTATGCCCAACAAAATCAGCATGATGGCGAGCACTCATAGTCAAATGTTGAATTATTTGCCTGCATCTCCCATCTATAAGGGTAAGATTGTCAGGGCAATAGCTGTGAAGCCTGGGGCATTGCCGAGCGAGATTACGTCGAGTTCGTTTTTCTTTTCGCCGAGTGGAGCCAATAAATTTACGCTGCCTGTGGTGTCAATCATGTCGCAAGAAGATGGATTGTTTGATTACTACAACGGGATTTATGTACCCGGGATTGATTTTGATAATTGGCGGTTGGCTAACCCGAATCAAGGCCCCGATACCGATAATCCTGCCAACTACCGCCGAACGGGCGAAGCGGCCGAACGAGCATCTCATTTTGAAATTATTGAGTCTGATACGGTGGTTTACAAACAAGATATAGGCCTTCGAATCCACGGCGGTTGGTCGCGCGGGTATCGGTTTAAGTCACTGAGAATCTACGGCACCGATCAATATAAAACCATCGAAAACTCAATATTTCCTGATTTGCCCTATTCGGAGTACAAAACGTTTATCTTGCGAAATTCGGGGAATGATTATGCGGGAACATTATTTAAAGATGCTTTCATCCACGGGTCGGTGGCACACCTGAAGATGGATATTCAGGCGTATAGGCCTTCCATTCTGTTTTTGAACGGAGAATATTGGGGCATTCATAACTTGCGCCAACGACAGGATAAGCATTATTATGCCCAAAAATACGGAGTAGATGCCGACAATCTGGACGTGATAGGGACGGAGGTAGACGAAGGTGACACACAGCACTACGACGCCATGCTCAATTATATCAACGTAAACAATATCTCCAACGCGACGCATTATAACTACATTAAGACCCAAATGGATGTGGAGAGTTTTATAGATTATGAGATTGCGGAGATTTACTACAACAACTGGGATTGGGGCCCCAACAACATCAAACTTTGGCGTTTGAGAACTCCCTACAACTCCAATGCAGCCTATGGTCATGACGGACGGTGGCGGTGGAGCCTCTACGATACCGACCACGCCATGACGGAGCCTACCCAAAACCGACTTTCGATTGCCTCAACCATTGGGACCGTTGGCAGCCCGGGGTTTTTGTTGGGTAAATTATTGCTGAATGAGACATTTAAGTTTGCGTTCATCAATCGTTTTGCCGATTTGATGAATACGGCCTTCCTACCCGCCCACCTCACGCAACTCGTCAATGCCAAACGCGACGGTATCAGCGCCGAAATTCCGGCCCACCTCGACCGTTGGAAAACACTGGCTAGTAGCACCGAGTGGTTAACTAAAATCAACGACTGTATTAATTTTATTCAACAGCGTCCCAACAATCAACGAGGACAGATTCAGGGGAAATTTGGCATCAGCGGTCAGTACGACCTGACGGTCAATGTATCTAATCCTGACCACGGTTACGTGAAAGTAAACACCATTGACATTTTACCAACGACGCCCGGCGTCAGTTCTACGCCTTACCCTTGGACAGGAAGGTATTACAACGGCATTCCCGTACAACTGCGGGCTTACGGAAAAACAGGTTATAAATTTAAACATTGGTCTTACAATGCAACAACCAGTACAGATTCTGTTTTGACCGTGACACCTGGTATTGTGTATACGGCGGTTTTCGAGGTAATGATTCTTTCTGAGAACCCAGTACCAGTAGCGGCAAGTTTGGAAGGTGCGTGTGGGTATAGTTTCAAAGAATGGTCGGATGTTTCAGCCGCAGGAACAAGTCCAGCTAATATGAAGTTTGTGTATATGGAAGATTCTGACCCTGGGGTTAATTCGGCTATAGTTGGTTTTACAACTGGGTTATATAATTTGACATCACGAACCCGTATTAAAGGATTAAATGCAGAAGGGGTTTCATTTATTAATACTGATAATGGAAATACGGGTTATCCGGGGGCAAAGCTTGGGGGGGCTATTTTAGCTTTAAGCACACAGAACAAAAGTGAAATAATAATTCGGTGGAAAGGGCGTACTAAATCAATAGGTGCACAGCAACATGCGATTCGTTTACAGTATCGTATCGGCGATATTGTGGATTTTGTAGATTTGTTAAATGAAAGTAATCAGGTAATAGAGTATAATCGGGGGCTTGTGGGCGATAGCGCGGTATTTGAAGTAAAATTGCCTGTTGCACTAATGAATCAGCCTTACATCCAATTACTTTGGCGTTATTATCGAAAGGTTGTTACGAGCGGTAGCCGCGACGAGTTGGGCGTAGATGATATTTTTGTGGAAACCAAGCGGGTGGTAAACGGACCAACGGTGGCAGGAGCAAGTACCCAGCAAGAAGGAATGCTGGTTTCGACGGCGAGCGTGGCAAGTACGTCGAATGTGCTTTACGATGCCAAACGGTTTGTTGAACTGAATCCGGGCTTCAATACAAGTCAAGGGGCGGTGTTTCGGGCCCAAATCAGCGGGTGTCCCTAACCTTCACACATTCCGCAAGAAACGGATTGTTGGGCTGTCGGCTTTCACGTTCTTTTGTTGAAAAAAGAACCGATAAATAATGCAACCAATAGTTCCTCTTTCCAGCCTCAACTGGAGCGAAGCCATTGAATCACTGAGTCAAAAGGGCTTCGCTTTTTTTTCTGACGTGGTGTCTCCCGAAGTATGTCACGCGTTAATTGAAATGTACGAGACCCCCGAAGCGTATCGCAGCGTAATTGATATGAAACGGTATAATTTCGGCCTTGGGGAATATAAGTATTTTTCATACCCGCTACCCGCCGTTATCGACCAACTTCGCAATGGATTATATCCGTATTTGGCTCCCGTTGCCAACGATTGGATGCGTAAATTGGGCATTCCTGTACATTATCCCGAAACGCTCAGTAGGTTTTTAGAATTATGTCACCAAAAGGGGCAACTTCGGCCCACTCCGCTGATTCTTAAATACAAGAATGGAGACTTTAATACCTTGCATCAGGATTTATACGGAGAAGTGTATTTCCCTTTTCAAGCGGTGTTATTTCTAACTGACTCCGAAAAAGACTACAAAGGCGGCGAATTTGTTATGACCGAACAGCGCCCCCGAATGCAGTCCAAGGCAATTGTACTTCGTCCGACTCAGGGTCAAATGCTGGTTTTTACGACTAATTTTAGACCCGTTTTAGGTACAAAAGGGTACTATCGAACGGCCATGCGGCACGGTGTCAGTGAAGTATTGGCGGGACAACGCTACAATGTTGGAATCATTTTTCATGACGCAAAATGAGAAAATACACAGAGTTGGGCCGTAATGTTTTTGGACGATTGAGAATGCTTTCAGCGTTGATTGGTACGGGTGAAATCTGTCTTGGTGGCAATTGTCACTTAAAAATTTACGGACAGCTTACCTGCGCGTCGGGCAAAAGACTCAAACCTCAAAACCGCGTTTTTTTTAAGAACGAAGAAGAGGCATTGCAGCATGGTTACCGACCCTGTGGACACTGTATGCCGAAAGAATATCAGGATTGGAAAAAAGAACGAGACTTGCAGTTTTGAGAAACCGCGACACTGATGCGCGTGCCGTTTCTCAAAACTTGATGATTACGGCTTTTGCCTACGTATCCACTTATATCCTTCAAACCAAATTACTGACCCGAAACCTACCAAAGCGGCGATTCCTACCTGAGGGAAGGCGAGGGGCGTTAGTTTGAAAAAGTCCGCAAAAACAGGGACGTAGACGAGCGCTGCAAGTAGTAAAATCGTGATACCAATGACCCCAACCAATAGGTTGTTTTTGTACCGAAAAGTGGTAAAAATAGATTCCTGAAACGAGCGGTTGACCAGCGTTAAAAATACATTAGCCATAACCAACGTCACAAAAACCATGGTCCGGGTCAGGTTTTCGTCATAGCCTTCTGCGACCGAATAGCGGTAGGAAAACAAAGTGCCTAGCGTAATAAATAAGCCTTGTACAATGCTGATAGATAACTCTTTGAGGTTTAGGAATGTGTCCGTGAGCGCCCTGGGTGGCTGCTTCATGGCGTTTCTTTCTAAGGGCTCATTTTCGTAAACAATGGAGCAGGTCGGCCCCATGATGAGTTCTAGAAAAATTACGTGTACGGGCGTAAAAATGGATGGATAAATCCAGCCCAAAATCAGCGGCAACGCTACCGTCAGAATGATGGGGATGTGTATGGATATGATGTATTGAATGGCTTTTTTGAGATTGGTGTAAATTTTTCTCCCCATCGCGACGGCATCTACCATTTTACCGAAATCATCATCCACCAAAATCAACGAAGAGGCCTGTTTGGCGATTTCTGAGCCACGTTTTCCCATTGCAATTCCGATGTGGGCTGCCTTGAGGGCTGGGCCGTCGTTGACGCCGTCGCCCGTCATGCCCACGATTTGGTGTTGGTCTTTTAAAGTATTGATAATTTTAAGCTTGGCTTCGGGAAACATACGGGTAAAGATGCTCGCTTTGCTGATTTTATCGGCCTGCTCTTCGGGACTTAGTTTAAGCAATTCGTCGCCCGTGATGGGAGGGAGCTTGCTCTTAAAATGGGCTTGTTTAGCAATGGAAGCGGTCGTGAGTGAATTGTCACCCGTGATGATTTTGACTTGAATACCAGCGTCATAAAATTGCTTGAAAACTTTGGAAATGTTACGTTTGGGCGGGTCATAAAATCCTACTAATCCTAAAAATCGAAACTCGAAATCCTGTTGATTTTTGGGAAAATCATTACCAGTAAAATCGGTTGTTCCTACGCCCAACACCCGGTATCCCTCTGCAGCAAAGTCGGCGACTTGTTGGAAGATGATGGCTTTTTGCTCGTTTGAAACGGAAGAATGTTGAATGATGGCCTCGGGTGCTCCTTTACAAGCAATGATACGTTTTCCTGACTCATTTTCAAAGAGATGCGTCATCATTGGGGGTTTGCCCGACAACGGATATTCATGAATAAATTTAAACAGTGGGCGCTCGTCGGTGGCAGTAATAGATGTGTATGCCTGATGCAGGGCCTTTTCCATGGGGTCAAAGGGGGCGGGTTCGCTGGCCCACATGGCAGTGGTGATGAGCTCTTGTGCGGCGGCCGAATCCCAATGGCCGCTTTGAGCAACTTGGTTGGTTTGCATCACATATATTTGATGCAATTCCATTTTGTTTTCGGTAATGGTGCCCGTTTTATCGGTGCATAACACCGTGGCCGAACCCAGCGCTTCCACGGTTTGGGTTTGTTTGACAATGACGCCCTGCTGCATCAATCGCCAAGCGCCCAAGGCCATAAATGAAGCAAATGCCACGGGAATTTCTTCGGGGAGTACCGACATAGCGATGGTCAACCCTTTGAGCAAACTTTCTAAAATATTGCGCGATTGCAAATAATTAATCCCCCAAATAATCAGGAAAACCACTACGCCAACGGCGGCCATTTTTTTGACAAAATTCTCAATTTGTATTTGTAAAGGTGTTTTTTCGGATTGAATTTCACTGAGCGATTGGCCGATTTGCCCCAATTTTGATTGCTTCCCCACGGCCGTTACTTCAAAAACACACTGTCCAGATTGCACTAATGAACCTCGGTAGACATGCCCATTTTCGTCGGAATTAAGCTCTTTTTGAATGGCAAAGGCTTCGCCCGTCAGCAGTGATTCGTTGACGGAGAAATCGTTGATTTGCCGTAGTTTGCCGTCGGCAGGAATGAGTTCTCCCTCTGAGGCTACGACGGTATCGCCGATGACCAACTCATCGACGGGAATTTCGACTAACTGATTGTTTCGAATCACCGTCGCGGCCGACTGCGTGTATGCTTTTAGGGCTTCTAGGGCTTTTTTACTGCGGGAGTCCTGATAAAAAGAGATGGCCGAAACCAGTAATATGGCCCCCAACATAAAGAAGCCTTCCGACAATTCGCCCAACGAAAAATAAATAATGGTACACGCGACCAAGAGCAGAAACATCGGCTCGGTAGCTGCTTCTTTGAGCGCTTGCCACCAAACATCGTTGTCACCTTTTTGGAGTGCATTGTTTCCGTTTTTTTCTAAGGAGTCTTCGATTTCAGCATCCGAAAGGCCTAGAAATGGATAAGGATTGACTGCCATAATAAAAAACCAGCCCTAATTTCTTTTGAGCTTGCAAGAGTTATTGATAAGTTTGCTAAATCTACAAAATAAACGTGGATAGCCCTGACTGATTTTCATCATCAAACTACTTTAAAACCCTTATGAAGCACCTTATCCTCCTGTTTCTATTACCGTTATCGGTATTTGCCCAAAAATTTACGCCCGCCGAAATCGCCCGCTATCAGCAGCAGGCAAACCGCGTCACCATCATTCGCGACAATTGGGGCATTCCGCACATCTACGGCAAGTCGGATGCCGATGCCGTTTTTGGATTGTTGTACGCCCAATGCGAGGATGATTTTAAACGCGTCGAATTGAATTATATTGAAAAATTGGGCCGAATGGCCGAGCTAAAAGGAGAGTCGGCTTTGTACAATGATTTGCAAATTAAGTTGTTGATTGATACCACGGAAGCGATTGCAGATTACAACAAAGCGGAGCCGTGGATGAAAAAACTGCTAAATGCCTATGCCGATGGTATTAATTACTATTTACTCAAAAATCCACAGGTAAAGCCAGCATTGCTAACCAAATTTCAACCTTGGTATCAACTATTGTGGACCGATGGCAGTATCGGGGCCATCAGCACGGCAGAGTTGACGGTGCCAGAATTGAAGAATTTCTATTCGGGAGAGGCCACCGCTGCCTTGGCCGAACCCAAAGACCCAGAGTACCAAACAGGCTCCAATGGCTTCGCATTTGCGCCTTCTAAAACGGCCTCAGGGAATGCCATTTTGTACATTAATCCCCACGTAACGTTTTATTTTCGACCAGAAGTGCAAGTCGTGAGCGAGGAGGGGCTTCACGCGTACGGGGCCGTAACTTGGGGGCAATTCTTTGTTTATCAGGGTTTTAATAAATATTGCGGCTGGATGCACACTTCATGTAACGTCGATGTAGCTGATATGTATGCCGAAAAGGTGACAAAAAAAGGTGATAAATTTTTCTACGAGTATGACCAAAAACTTAAGCCCGTTACGGAAAAGAAAATCACCATTAAATACCTCGACGGTGATGTTCTGAAAAGCAGAACATTTAACACTTATTATACGCATCACGGGCCGATTATGGCCAAGCGCGACGGCAAATGGGTAAGTCTGCGGTCGTATAATCGCTCCATGACGAGCTTGATTCAGAGCTGGAAGCGCACCAAAGCCAAAGGATTTGAAGACTATAAAAAAATTATGGACCTCAAAGCCAATACCTCAAACAGTACAGTTTTTGCGGACTACAAAGGAAATATTGCCTATTGGCACGGGAATTATGTGCCTATTCGTGATAAAAATCTAAACTGGTCGAAAGTAATGGATGGCACCACGCCCGCAACTGAATGGAAAGGACTGCATCCCGTGGAAGAGTCCGTTCATTTGTACAATCCCGTGAATGGCTGGCTGCAAAATTGTAACTCAACGCCTTTTACGGCGGCGGGGGTAAACAGCCCAAAGAAAGAAAATTTTCCGCCATACATGGCACCCGATGGCGAGAATTTTCGGGGGGTAAATGCCGTTCGAGTACTGAGTCAAGGAACAGGTTATACCCTCGACAAGGTGATTGCGTCGGGCTATGACACTTACCTTTCGGCGTTTGAAGTGCTGGTGCCCGCGTTGGTTAGTTCGTTTGAGAAAAATGTGAAGCCAACCGATTCGTTGTATTCGCAATTGAATGAGGCGGTTACGTTATTGAAAAATTGGGATTATCATACGTCTGAGAATTCTGTAGCGACTACGGTGGCCATCGAATGGGCCCAAAAACTGACGCCGACCATTACCCGTCTTTACATCAACGAAGGCGAAGCTGACCAAGTGACAATGACCAAACGCTTTGCTGCGGAAGCAACTTTAACTCAACTGACCGCGCCTTTGGCTTCCACCCTGAGCGACCTGAAAGGCAAGTTTGGAAAATGGCAAATGCCGTGGGGGGAAATCAACCGTTTTCAGCGTTTGACGGGCGATGTGCAATCCAAATACGATGACAACCAGCCGAGTTATCCCGTCAAATATGCGTCGGCGTTGTGGGGAATGCTGCCGTCGTATAACAGCCGCCCGTATCCAGGTACCAACAAGCGCTACGGCGTAAGCGGCAACAGCTTTATTTGTGCCGTTGAATTTGGCCCTCGTATTACCGCTAAGTCGCTGTTGGCGGGTGGCGAAAGCGGCGACCCTGCCTCTAAGCACTTTTTCGACCAAGGTTCGATGTACGCACAGGGGAAATTCAAAGATGTATTGTTTTACAAAGAAGATGTCTTGAAAAATGCCGAGCGGACGTATCATCCAGGGCAATAAAACCTTATTTTATTAAACAGAATGCCAACTAATGAGCGATTTTGATCCAAATTACTTGAAGGAATTAGTGACTTTTCAAATGCCTTTTGGCAAATACAAAGGAGTATTACTCTGTGATTTGCCCGAACCTTACTTGGTGTGGTTTCACAAAGAAGGCTTTCCGAACGGTAAGCTGGGGGTATTGTTGGCAACGATCTATGAAATTAAATTGAATGGATTAGAATACCTGCTGAAACCATTGCGAGAGAAGAAATAAAGGTTTTAGCAGGTATTTTTACTTTATAAACTAAACTTACGAATGAGAAAAATTGTAAAAGGATTGGGGATTTTCGTAGGGTTAGTGGCAGTGATTGGGTTAACTGCGTTTGCGTTCTTGAACGAAAAAAGACCAGTGGCACCACCAAGCGCTCAGGCCGATAGTTTAGCAAAAAAAATGCTGGTAGCGGTCAACAAATCGGCGTGGGACAGTACCCATATCGTCACGTGGAAATACGGCGGTGGTCATACGTACGTTTGGGATAAAAACAACAATTTTGTTTTTGTCAATTGGGGCGACTATCGGGTTTTATTGAACCTCCAAACTTGGGAAAAGGGGAGGGCATTCAAAGGAACTGAAGAAGTAAAAGGGCCAGATTTGGATGTGGTTCGTGGAAAAGCATGGGCATATTTTTGCAACGATTCGTTTTGGTTGATTGCTCCTTTCAAAGTGTTTGACGAAGGAACCACCCGTAGTTTGGTGCCCAATCAAAACGGTACCAACGATTTATTGGTCAGTTATGCCAGCGGAGGAGTTACACCAGGCGATGCCTACCTCTGGAAGCTCGACACCAACGGATTGCCTTTATCCTACAAAATGTGGGTAAAAGTCCTTCCCGTCGGAGGGGTATTGGCTACGTGGGAGGGGTGGAGCAAACAGCCCTCTGGGGTAATGTTGCCCAGTTTTCATCAACTTGGACCGTTGAAACTGCCTATAGAAGACCTCAGAACAGGACGGTCACTGACCGAAACAGGCGTGAGTGGCTCTATTTTTGACCCGATTCGGTAATGATTTTTGAGAAAGAATCAACTTGGTTCTTTCTCGAAAGTTACTCCCTTTATTTCCGTAACCAATGCATAGCCAAACAGCCCCGCTGGGGTTTGGTAGCCTGCTACATTCTTTAAATCCAATATTTTTTGGGTGATGCGCAACGAAGCCTCTGCGGTCAATTTGTAACCTTCGGGGGTGACCAAACGTGCTTCGACGGTTTTGCCTTCGGTATTTGTGGCCTTGCCCCAAATGAATGATTGTCCTTTTTGGGACTGATGTTCGGTCGGTCCCGTTATTTTTTTATCAACGTAGTTTTGCAATTGTTTTTTGATAAAACGACTGCGTAAAATAGGGTTGAACAAAAATTGTAGCTTCATGAACCAATACGCCAACTTTGGTACACCCACGTAGGTTTCGATGTTGGGAATACCCGTGGTATGATGCGCAGTAGAGACATCTCCCCACGGAATGGTCATGGCGAAGTGTTTAAACTTACCGAAATCAATTATTTTGCCTTTGTCACCCATCGGTTTGGGCACTATTACCCCGTTTTCTCGGGCTGCGCCCGCATTACCGAGGTTTTCGAGCATGGTGGTCACGGTGCCGTGCGACACGCTGCCACCGACGTTGGTAAAGGCCAATTCAAGGTGTGTAGCGTCGGGGAGTTTTGTGTGGAGTAGCTTGGCTAGGCAGTCCGTCGGAACCACGTCAAAGCCTACGCCGGGCATGAGTATGATTTTACTTTTAAGGGCTTGCGCGTGATATGATTTGATTTTTTCAAATACTTCAATCTCACCCGTAATGTCCAAATAGTGCGTTTTGGCGGCCAAGCAGGCTTCTACTAAGGGTTGGGCGGTTCGGGTAAAGGGACCAGCACAATTCAGAACCAACGGAAATTTTTCGATTTGTTTGACGATATTTTCGCGATTATTCAGGTCAAAAATCAGGTACTTAAGCCCGTGTTTTTCGGCCAAGGATTTGATTTTGGCTTCACTTCGTCCCGCAATGACAGGTTTTTGGCCTTGCTTTACCGCCAACTCGACGATAAGTGTGCCCGTAAATCCGCTTGCGCCGTAGATAAGAAATGACATGATGATTGAGGTTTAGAGGGTAAAGGTAACAGCTAAAAGGCAGCGACCCGATGGAGAGAGAAAATAAAGCTAATTGAAGCGGTTAGTCTTGAAAATAACGTAGTTTAGCAACAAAAATGCCGATTTGTCGGTTTAACTGTTCTACCTAAATCTTGGTCTCTATGTTAAGATTAGTTTGTTTTCTTATCTTCTTAAGTGGTTGTATTGCCTGTAATAACGCCAACCAAAACAGCAAAGCTAAGGAAAGTCCCGTTGATAAAAAGGCCAAAGAAATAGTTGACAAATGCATTGAAGCCCACGGTGGCAAACATTACGAAGCCTTTGATGTGTCGTTTGACTTTCGAAAATTTAAGGTTCACTTAAAACAAACGGGTACTCAATTTACCTACGAGCGCACCACCACTGATTCCCTAAACAACGTGTACCATGATATTTTGACCAACGAAAGTTTTGTCAGAAAGCGCAATGATACAACTCAGGTGCTTTCCGAAAAAGATACCGCTAAATACCGTGAAGGTATCAATGCTATCGCGTATTTTGTGTTGCTTCCTTTCAAGCTCTCGGAGCCTGCCGTTATTCTAAAATACATAGGTGAAATAAGCATTGACAATCAAAAATACCACAAAATCAGGGTTACTTTTGAGCAGGAAGGTGGCGGTAAAGACCACGAAGATGAGTTTTGTTATTGGATAAATCAATCCACCAATACGCTCGATTACCTTTCGTATGCCAACGGTGGCCCGCGCTTGCGTAAAGCCGTCAAGCGTGACACCGTTGGCGGGATAGTGTTTCAGAATTATGAGAACTACGAAATTTTGGACAAAACCATCCCCACCACGGAGTACGATAAAGCCTTTTTGGCAGGAAAGTCTAAATTGCTTTCTATGATTGAGCAGAGCAATTACGTAGCCAAATGACGGTTATTGGGCCACAATGGCGGTTGAATACCCCGCTGCTCGCCATCCGTTGAGGCCCCCGTCTAGGTTATAGACTTTTTTGAACCCTTTTTCTAGCAATAATTCGCCCGCGCTGGCGCTGCGACCACCCGTAGCGCAATAGACCAACACAGGTTTATTTTTGTCGAGTTTGGCAATCTGTTTTTCAAAATCGGGACCGTTATAATCCATGTGAATGGCCTGCGGAATAACACCACCCACGAGTTCGGGACCAGTGCGGACATCTACCACTACCTCGTCGGGGAGGGTATCTATGAGGTTTTGAAAGGTTTTGGCGTCAATAGTTTGTGCTTTTTGGCCCGATGAGCAAGCTCCAAGCCCAAAGATGAATCCGAGAAGAAATAGACTGTTTTTCATTTAACTTTTCATTGTTTGGTGACGAACGTCAGCTTCCATGCGCCTCTTAATTCGCCCATGGCGTAGCCAGTTGCTTTGTCAAAACGGTATTTTCGTTGAATTGTTTTCAGCGTGGCGGCTTCAATGTCCTGCTTGGGTTTGCCGTGGCATTGCAGGCAGGTAGGCATCCCGATTTTGATGGGTTTGTAATAAACGTAGCCCTTTGAAACCTGCACGAGCGTGTCTTTCAGGGAGTTGGCGGCAAAAAGATCCAGTATTTTTTTGTCAAACAGCGATGCGGCATTATCAGGATTACGGTTTTTGGCCGAAATTCGCTGAATCTCCACCTGATGTTTCTGAGAAAGTGCTTTGGTGAGCGGCACGGCATTTTCGTTGCAATAATCTACCGCATAGGCCGCGCCGCCTTTTTCAATCGCTCCCAATAAGTTGGAAATGAGACTTTGTTGGGCCTGTAAGCTGAGCGAATCACCGAGCTTATGGTAATTGACGGTTTGTTGGGGTGTTTGTGGTGATTTGAAGGCGGTTATTAATACCGCTGACAGAAAAAAAGCACCGGAAAAAAGTAAAGGTTTCATACGAAAAGGGTTTTCAGTTTGACTTTGCCGGTAAATACAGCCTCAATTTAGACTTTTCAGCTTTGATTTTGTCCACGTAGCCCTTGTTTTTAGGGCTCTACTCACAAAATTAACGTAAATGGTGCTGTTTTTGGAGTGATAAATTTCCTGCTTTTTTTGGAATAAAAGCCTAATCATTAACTTTTTCGACCAGTCAAACCATTCCGTATTTTAAGACAATGCCCAGCTGTCCCGCATGGTAAGCCGTGTGTGAAACAATGCGTCCGAGGGCTTCGGCTTTGGTCTTGGCGCCAAATTCTTTGGTGGTAATGCTGCTTTGCCAGTCGGCGTCGGTTTGGGCCAAAATAGCTTTTTCTAAGCACTCAAAAGCCTCTTGCTGATAAGCTAACAGTTCGGATAAATTCGTCCATTCGCCCGTGTCTCGTTGGGCAATAACCGTCTTGGCGGATACTTTTAAGTCAGTTTGTCCGAACACATTTTTGCTAAAAAGTAACTCCACATCCGCCACGTGCCGTATCAGAAAACCCGCGCTGTTGGGACTATCTCCGAGTTTTTTGGTGAGGTCGCTTTCCGTAATATTCTTCAACTGATTGGAAAAACGTGTACGGGCTTCGGTCCATAGGGGTAGTAATAATTGCGTATTTACATCCATAGGTTCAAAATGATTTTAGGCACTATTTCGATTTGCTTTTCTGAAAAGCAATTTTGTAAAATACCCAGCCAAAACCGCCGACCAAGTGTAACATGACGATGAAAAAAATAAAAGCGGCCATTTGTAACGATTGATTTTTGTACGCCGTAAATCTGCAACTTAATCAGCAAAGAAACGGTGACTTTGGTCACATAAAACCCATTTTAAGGCTTTATTTTAATGATTTACACGTTGTTAAACACCCATTTCATCTCGGTCGCAATCTGCCGACAGCGTGCGTCGTAGGTGGCGGCTTCTTCGGGGGTGTCGTCGGAAACTTTGGGGTCGATGTACATAATGGGCAGGCGCCGCTCGGCACCAGGAATAAACGGGCAGTTGGCTTCGGCGTGGTCGCAGGTCATGACTGCCGCAAAACCTTGGGTTGGGTTGGGGGATTGGTCATAGACTTTGGAAAAAGCAATGATGGGTGCCGTCAAATCATCAAAACTAATTTCGTACAAAGGATTTTCAGATTCAGTGGTCTTTGTTACTTTTAATCCTGCCCGCTCAAAAGCCGCAATCGTGCGGGGATTGCAGGCGGTGGCTTCTGTTCCTCCCGAAAAAGAATGAACATTTTTAATCCCAAAATAAGCCGCCGCTACCTGCGCCCACACTTGCCCCAAGTGACTGCGACGAGAATTGTGCGTACAGATAAACGTCAGATTAATAGGTTGTTGTGATGTTATTTTTGCTTTTACGTAATTTGCCAACGGTTGCAAAACAGCTTGGCGTTCTGTGGAAACTTCGTCGAGATTGAGAGCTTCAAAGTAATGTTTTACGCTAGGAATCATGGTTGTTGCCTGCGGTCATAGTGTGAGGGAATTGTCTAAAAAGGAAAGTTTTTTTTGAGACGTAGTGTAATGGTTTTAAAACTTCACTGTCTGATCAGATTAGCAACATGATTGCGCCTGGATTGGCGCATTTTTGGCCAGTTCAGTAAAAACCCCAAATTGATTCACAAACTGGTTGAATACCTCCCAATCGATGCAGTAACAAGAGGTTTTTCCTTCGATGGTGCCTTTGATAAGCCCGATGGATTTTAATTCCTTCAAGTGTTGAGATACCGTGGCCTGCGCCAACGGCAAGCCTTCCACGATTTCGCCGCAAATGCAGATCTTTTGTTGAGCCAATAGTTTCAGAATCGCGATGCGTGCTGGATGAGCAATGGCTTTGGCAAAATCGGCTAAGGCGATTTCGTCAGCAAGAAAATCCATTTTTCGGTTAGTAGCCATTGGATTTGTTATTATATATCGCAAATATACGATGAATGCTTCTTTTATTACATCATCTTTATTTTCAATCTGCCCGATAGTTGTTTTTAAATAGCGTTTGTAGAAAAGAAAAATTGGTTGTAAAAAAACAAAGTCGGGCCAAATAACCCGACTTTGTCTGCTTCTAAACCCTAACCTATGATAAAATAATGATTGTTTTCGATGGCTGTATGTGTTTCACATTGACGATGTAAAATTGGCTCTTTTACCGAAAACTTGAAAAATGATTCCCTTGAACTGTCAAATTTGCGGATTAGAGTGTATAAATAGGCCAACGAATCGTGGCACTACAATCTGTTGCTTCCGCAGTCTTTGTTTTGGCGATTAACTGTTTGTTTCCACCACCTCTACGTCGGTGCGGAGCAGGATGCCCGTGGCCAGTGCTGCCATGATGGTACGGGTTTCGGCGTCCAACGAAGGGTCAATCCAAACCGTGCCGTTGTTGAGGGTAGATACTGCTCCTACAACCTTGCCATTGAGGACAAACTCGTGCCCATATACCCCCATTTTTTTGAGCCACTCGGGCTGGTTTTCCAGTCCGCGAACAGCTTTGATTTCAATGGTTTGGACGTAGTTTCGGGCGTAGCCCGCTGATTCTCTTTGTTTCAAGAAATCACCGTTGGGATTGTACAAAACAAAATCCCAGGTGTCTTCTTGTGCAGTCAGGATGGTCCCCGCAAAATAATTTTCGTATTGAAGCGGGATGCTAAAAAAGTCTTGTACCAAACTCAAATCGTTGCTTTTAAAACGACTGACGCAGGATACCTTGACCGCGCGGCCTTCGGGACTGAATTGCGTAAAACTGAGTTTTTCCTGTGCGCCCTGAAACCTGAGAATAAACGGTACATCGTAACTTCGGGTCCAGCCGCGCTTGACTTTATCGGTGCGGTAGTCGCCGTAGCGAATAACCTGCCCAATCTGGAATCCCTGACGGCCTTTTACAGGCATGGCGGTGGCGTTT
Source organism: Runella rosea (assembly GCF_003325355.1). Classification (GTDB taxonomy): domain Bacteria; phylum Bacteroidota; class Bacteroidia; order Cytophagales; family Spirosomataceae; genus Runella; species Runella rosea. Next base: position 1,879,139 of record NZ_CP030850.1, on the reverse strand, counting down.
AGTTCTGGCGTGAAAGCCACTTGTGCGGTTTTGCAGCTTGACAAAAGCCCCCCGCCCAGCAGGAATACGAATGCGAAGCTTTTTAGGGATAAAGAGAATGTTTTAGATTCATTGAATTTCATGGCGATGCTGTTTTGGTTCAAATACACCCCAAAATTCGCGTCAATCACCATGAGAAAAATGACTTTTTTCTTGAATTGAGAAAGATTTGGGTTGAATTGGGGTTTTTGGCGCACGAAACCCGCTGACAAGGCACAAAAAAACCTGCTTTGGTCAAGAGCAGGTTGTAAAGGCTAATATAGAGGCTATAATTGCCTATTTCGCTGGACAAGTATTCAAGCCAAAAATAGTATATAAAGGGCAAAAACTCACCACGCTTGTTAGCGCGAAAATGGCGGCTACCACCAGCGCTATGATGCCGAGTGTGCCCGTAAGGGTTCCCGTAAAATACAGTGCAACGGCGATAGCGGCTACAATAAGGCGAATAATGCGGTCGGTGCCGCCCATGTTAGGTTTCATGTTCGTAAGATGTTTTTAGTGTTTAATGCCTTCAATCAGAAAATACAAACCCACCAATAGCACCGCGCAAAGCAGGCATACAACGATGAGTTTTGTGGTGTTTGATTTCATGGGGTAAAGGTCGGACTAAAAACCCCTTCGAGTCAGTAACATAGGTTACAACCGTACCTCAATTCCGTCGGAATATTGGGCAATTTTCTTTTCGTGTTCCAATTTTTTGGTCACACGACTGATGACCTCCCGAGAAGTGCCCATGGCGTCGGCGATTTCGCGGTGCCGAATTTTAATGAAGGATGTTTCCTGCTGACGGGCTTTTTCGCGCAGGAAAGCCAGAATGCGGTTGTCAAGATTATCAAACAAAAGGGCGTTGATGGTTTGGAGCAAATCTGTGTAGCGCAGATTGTTGAGTAGGTGAAAGAAAACGTTAAATTCAGGATACAGTTTGGACCACGAGCGCACCCATTCGGAAGGCAAAAGCAGCAACTCGGTTTCGGCCTCCGTAACGGCCACAATCTTACTGGATTCTTCCTGAATTACCCCAAAAAAAGACATAATGCAACTTTCGTTGGGGTGAATATAATACAGCAAGAACTCACGCTCTTCGTTGCGCGTGATGACTTTGACCAGTCCCGACAGTACAATCGGGACGGCCTGAATGTATTGACCAGCCCGCAGTATTTCTACACCCGCTGGAATGGTTTTGGGAATTCCTTTTTGGAGCATCTCCTGACGGAGATTGTCGGGAAAAATGTTGAATTGGGGTGGCAGTGTCATCTATTGCGCTTGCGTAGCCAATTGATTTACAATTTGTTCCAGCTGTTTTTTCTGAACTACGCCCGACTGCCGCCATACGATTTTCCCTTTCTGAAAAAGAATCAAGGTTGGAACACCCTGAATGCGGTAGGTTTGGGATGCTGCAGGGTTTTTATCGACGTCGATTTTAATGACGCGCACGCGGTCGCCCATTTGGGAAGCGAAATCTTTCAAAATCGGTGACATCATTTTGCAAGGACCGCACCATTCGGCAAAAAAATCCACCAAAACGGGCGTTTCACTCTGAATTATTTCATTAAATGTCTGTTTCTTTTCCATGATCTGTTGTTGTTTAAAGATAAAAAATACGCCCTGATTACTTCTCGGCGTCGTTGCGGCGTGGCATAAATTTACTGAGTTGTAAATCTTGCAACATTCCACCTCCAAAATACCCCATCAATGCGCCATAAGGTACCATAGTTTGCCACTGAGATTTGAGCGGACAGGTTCCGGTCAGGCACCCAATTTCTTTCCAGTACCAATACCCGCCGATGGCCCCTGCCACTGCTCCCAGCCAGCCCCAAGGCATATTACTTAACTTCTTCATATTGTGTTTCTTCAATGGTTTTTGGGGCACTTTGTCGGGTGTTTGGCGCGGCGCAACCGCCCGAACCGCAGCATCCTACATTCATAACCGCCTGCAAGGCAAACAATCCTCCTAGCAATCCCAGAAGCGGTTGATGATCAACAAAGGCGGAATAGATGAGCCACAAGCTCATCCCCATCCGCAAAATTCGCATAAAATCCCAATTCTTGAGTACCGCCGTCATAATCGGTTATTATTTTTATGAATAAACAATTTAGCTACTTACAAAGTGCCCTAGTAGGGCCAGCTCATCATCCCGCCCGATAGGTTATAAACGTGCTCAAAGCCCGCATTTCCCATCATTTTACAGGCTTGACCGCTACGGTTGCCGCTGCGACAATACACAAAATAAGTTTTGCTTTTGTCTAATTTGCCAATTTTTTGTTGGAAATCAGCGCTCATTAAATCAATATTGATGGCACCCTTGATGGCGCCCGAACGCATTTCGGCAGCGGTACGCACGTCTAATACCACGGCATTAGGCGTTTCGTCAATCAATTGTTTAAAGTTTGAAGCGTTAACGTCTTCGTAATTTTTTTTGGTTTTAAGGAAGTCAAACATGGTCTTTGTCGGTTTTGATTTTAATTTGATACGACAAAGTTCCGAACTAGCAGAGGCTTGTACAGTGATATTTGTTACACACTACAAAATATGCGGCAATTCCACCAAAAATTTACTACCGTGCTGAAGTTGGCTCTCTACGTGGATTTTACCTTTGTGTAGCTCGACAATCCTTTTACACACCGACAGACCCACGCCAAACCCTGAAATAGTCAGGGCATTTTTGGAACGGTAAAAAGGCTCAAAAATGGCGGTAAGGTCTTCTTCGGGAATGCCGATGCCTTCGTCCTGAACGCTGACGAGCGTATGCGTTTCGTTGAAGTCAATAGCCACAAGTGCTTGATGATTAGCGGAATACTTGCAGGCATTGCTGATTAGATTCGTGAATACGGTTTTAAGAAGGGGTTCATCTCCCAGAATGGTAATGTGTTTTTCATTTTCGGGTTCTTTTGCATATTCCACGCTGATGCGATACTCTGGTTTGCTCAAAAGTAAATCATCTTGCGCCTGAAACACCACATCGTCGATGCGGACTTCAACCGCGCTGTTGATGGAAGATTTTAGCGGTCTGACAATCTGTAAAAGACTATTGCTCAAAGCAATGAGTCGATTGATGTCTTTTCGGATATTTTCCAAGATACCCCGGTGCTGCGCCACGCTAAGTTTTTCGTCCAAACTTATTTCTACTTCCGATTTAAGGGCGGCAAGGGGGGTTCGGAGTTCATGCGAGGCGTGCGACACAAAGCTTTTTTGCAGTTCGAACGACTGCTCCAAACGATACATCATTTTATTAAACGCCGCCGCAAGCTGGCCGATTTCGTCTTTTCCGTGGCGCTCATCCAAACGTTCGCGTAGGTTGTTGGCCGTGATTGTGCTGATTTGACTAATGAACTGGTTGACGGGGCCTAAGGCATTTCCCGCAAAAAAAATCCCCAGTAAAACCGTAACAAGAATACTAATGACCAAACCACTGTAAAGTATATCGCGGAGATTGGCCATTTTGCTGTGGCCGAATTTGTCGTAGGCCGAGGCCAAAATGACGTAATTTTGCCCGTTGAGTTCATACAAAAGCCCAACTACTTCGTTTTCGTCATCGCTTGTTTCGACGTATTTTTCTTTTCTTACACGGTTCAATAAATCATTCCCGTAGTGAATTACGTGGTCATCCAAGCTGCTGTAAAACAGCTTGTTTTGTTGGTCAAATACCAACACTTTTTCGTCGACTAGGGCCGTTAGGGTATTTTTATCAATGATTTTGAGCAAATCACGGTCTATTTCGTCCACCTTTATGAGCAATTGGGCGGTCGTTATGGCTTTGCTTTTCAGTCGGTCGTAGTATTCTTGCTCCCTGAATTCGGCAAATAATTGGTAAATGACAAACGAAAAGACGGCCAGTAGGCTTCCCACAATCAACGAAAACTGAATGGCAATTTTGGTTTGGATTTTCATGGGTGTTCGCGCAGTAAATAGCCCAAACTCGGGCGCGTGTGGATTAATTTGGGTTCAAAATCGCGGTCTATTTTTCGTCGTAAAATGTTTATATAGACTTCAATGACGTTGGTGCCCGTATCAAAATGAACGTCCCAAACTTGGGCCGCAATGTCGTTTTTAGAAAGTACTTTTCCTTTGTTTTTGACCAAAAACACCAAAAATTCATATTCACGGGCGGTAAGATTGATTTCTTTTCCAGCGCGTTTGACGAGTTTACTATCTAAAAAAACCTCCAAATCGGCAATTCGAAGCACTTTTCCGACCGTTTCCACTTCGGGGTTGTTTCGGCGTAAGCCTACCAACACCCGGTGATAAAGCTCCCTGAAATCAAACGGCTTAATAATGTAATCATCAGCGCCTGCCTCAAACCCTTCGATTTTGTCGTCTACCTCACTCATAGCTGTGAGCATCAGAATCGGGAGGGTGGGTTTTACATCACGTAGTCGTTTGCATACTTCATAACCACTCAGCTCGGGAAGGTTAATGTCGAGAATCACCAAATCAAAGGCAATGGTTTGTGCCCGGCGCAAGCCTAGTTGACCGTTGTAGGCTACTTCAGTGTCAAAACCCTTGTTGGTCAATCCCCGCGTGAGCAGTTGCGCAATCCGTTGGTCATCTTCAATGATGAGGATTTTTTTTGGTTCGGTGTCGGTTTTCATGGTTCTAAACTATTCTTAGGCCAAATATAGTACATCCTGAGGCCTTCACTTGCCAATTTAGGTTTTTTTAAGGTCGGCTTTATATCAGGTTAATATCGCCGACACACCTTTGCAAAAAGTATTTTATACGACGTATGCGAATTATCATTTTCATGGCCTTTCTGCTGCCGATTGGTGGGCTTGCCCAAGACTCGTTACGGATTTCACTCAGGCAGGCCGATAGCCTGTTTGTTGAAAAAAACCTCATTTTGTTGGCGGAGCGGTATCGGATTGATGCGGCGCAGGCGTCGGTCATTCAGGCAAAATTGTGGGATAACCCTACGCTCTCTACCGAGTGGAACCTCTACAATCCCAACCGGCAACGGGTGCTAGATGTAGGGCGCGGCGGGCAAAAAATCATCTCTATTGAGCAGGTGATTCAGACGGCAGGCAAACGCAACAAACAAGTGGCGCTTACCCTCGAAAACGCCCGCCTGACCGAATATGAGTTTATGGATTTGCTGCGTATCCTCAAGTTTGAACTGCGTTCCAATTTTTTCGATATTTTCTTCTTACAAAATACCCTCAACCGTTATCAGCGGCAGATTGAGACTTTGGAGCGTACCGTGGTGGCGTTTGAAACGCAATACGAAAAAAACAACGTATCGCTACGGGAGTTGCTCCGCCTTAAAGCGCTGCTTTTTCAGTTGAATAATGATAAAACCGAGATTCTATTTCAACTAACTGAAAAACAAAAAGGCCTTAAAACACTACTTAATACGGAGAGGTCGGTGACTCCGCTGGTAAACGAAACGGAGTTAAGTCGGTATCAATTGGCCAATTATAACGTTTCGGTTCTCAATGAGCTAGCCCTGCAAAATAGGGGGGATGTGAAAGTAACTGAGTCGTTTGCCCGGCAGGCCGAATGGAACTACCATTTGCAGAAAGCCCTTGCAGTACCCAATTTGCGTATCGGTGCAACCTACGACCAAGCGGGTAGCTTTGTCAATAATTATTCGGGCCTGACGCTCTCGGCCGATTTGCCGCTTTTCAACAAAAATCAGGGAAACATTAAAGTGGCTAAAACCCTGATTGACTACCAAAAAGGTATTCAGAATCAGAAAATTAATGCGGTGGCCAATGAAGTTGCGGCGGCATTGGAGAAAGTACGCTACGTTGAAAACATGGTGCAAAGCGTCGATTCAAAATTTACTGACCAGTTTGAGTTGCTGAACAAAGGTGTGCTGGAAAACTTCCAAAAGCGCAATCTGACGTTGCTCGAATTTATTGATTTGATTGAAACCTACAGCGAAAGCATCAAAGAATTGAACCGCCTAAAGGCGGATAGAGTGGGGGCGTATGAAGAGCTTAATTTCACGGTTGGACAAGAACTTTTTAAATAAAATGAATACTAAACAAACTTTCTTTTTGGTCATAGTATGCGGTGGAATATTGGCGGCTTGTCAAGAAAAAAAGCCTGTTGTTGAAGACAATAAGGCTTTTATGTTGTCGGACACCATGATGAAGCGCATCGAACTGGCAAGCGTTGTGACGGAGCCAGTGCGTAGTGAGTTGACCCTCGTGGGTAAAGTCATTGCCGACGAAAACCGTGTCATTAAAGTGTTTCCGCTGGTGGGAGGAAATGTAGAAAACGTAACGGTAGAACTGGGCGATTATGTTCGCAAAGGCCAAGTACTAGCTACCATTCGTTCGGGAGAAGTGGCTGATTTTGAGCGACAAATGATTCAGGCGCAGGCCGAAGTATTGGTGGCCGAGAAAAACCTTAAAACAGCAGAAGAACTTTTTGAAAGTAAACTGAACTCACAGCGCGAAGTAACCTCGGCTAAAAAAGAGGTAGAAAACGCGCAAGCCGAACTAAACCGAATGAAAGAGGTTTTTCGCATTTATGGCTTAGGAAAAACCCAAAACTACATTGTCAAAGCGCCGATTGATGGCTTTGTGCTCAGCAAAAACGTCAACCCCGGGATGCAACTTCGGTCTGATAACAACGAGCAGATTTTTACCATTGGGCAAATCAGTGAGGTTTGGGTGATGGCCAACGTGAACGAGAGCGATATTCCGAAAGTGAAACTCGGGATGATGGCTGATATTCAAACCATTAGCTACGGTGATGAGCTATTTCGGGGGAGTGTGGACAAAATTTACAACGTGCTTGACCCCGAAAATAAAACCATGAAAGTACGGATTCGACTCAATAACGCAGGCTATAAACTCAAGCCCGAAATGCATGCTACCGTATCCCTCAAATTCGACGAAGGAGGTTCTATGACGGCTATTCCAGCGGGTGCCGTCATTTTTGACCGCAGTAAAAATTGGGTGATGGTTTTTAAGGGCCGCTCCAACATCGAAACGCGTGAAGTGAATGTCTACAAAATGCTGAATGATGTTGCGTATATACAACAGGGTTTAAAAAACAACGAGCGGGTGATTGCCAAAAATCAGCTTTTGGTGTATGATGCTTTAAATGATTAGTGGCCTGACTTTCCAACAAGGATGTTAATAAATGCTCCTTTGGGGCGCTTTATAATTATGAATAAATTTATCAGAGGAATTGTCGGATTTTCGCTCAAAAACCGCTTTTTCGTTTTCTTTATGACGGGGATTCTGGTCATCTCGGGCGTGGTGAGCTACCTCAATACGCCGCTGGAGGCGTTTCCCGACGTAACCAATACCCAAATCATTGTGGTGACGGAATGGAACGGACGTAGTGCCGAAGAGATTGAACGTTTTGTGACTGTGCCCGTAGAGGTGGCGATGAATTCGGTGCAGCGCAAAACCAACGTGCGCAGTATTACCATGTTTGGACTAAGTATCATCAAAATCATTTTTGAGGATGATGTGGATGATTTTTTTGCCCGACAACAGGTGAATAACCAGCTCCGAACGGTGTCGCTGCCCGAAGGCGTTGAGCCTGATGTGCAGCCGCCTTATGGCCCCACGGGCGAGATATTTCGGTTTACGCTGGAGAGTAAAGACCGCGATAGCCGCGAATTGCTGACGCTGCATAATTGGATTATTGACCGACAACTACGAAGTGTACCAGGCGTAGCCGACGTGGTGGCCTTTGGCGGTCGGGAAAAAATCTATGAAATTCAGGCCAATCCCACGCAATTGGCCAAATATGATATTACGCCATTGGAAGTCTATCAGGCCGTTACCAAAAGCAACGTCAACGTGGGCGGGGATGTCATTGAGCGCAACGGTCAGGCGTACGTAGTGCGGGGTATCGGTTTACTCAACTCAATTGCCGATATTGAAAATATCATTGTAGAATATGTCAACGACAATCCAGTATTGGTCAAAAACGTAGCAGAGGTCAAAGAGTCAAATTTGCCGCGCGTAGGGCAAGCGGGCCTCAACACCAACGACGATGTGGTGGAGGGTATTGTGGTGCAGCGCAAAGGCGAAAACCCCAGCGAAGTACTGGCCAGGGTCAAGGCCAAAATTGAGGAGCTTAACACCAAAATTTTGCCTCCCGACGTAAAAATGGTGACGTTTTATGACCGCGACAACTTGATAGCTTTTTGCACCAAAACGGTGCTGCACAATCTCTTTGAAGGTATATTGTTTGTGACGGTCATCGTATTTTTGTTCATGGCCGATTGGCGCACCACGCTGATAGTGTCCATCATTATTCCGTTGGCGTTGTTGTTTGCTTTTATGTGTTTAAGGCTCAAAGGTATGTCGGCCAATTTGCTTTCTATGGGGGCCGTCGACTTCGGGATTATCATCGACGGAGCGGTGGTGATGGTGGAAGGGATTTTTGTGGCACTCGACCACCTGGCCCTTAAAAACGGCATGGAACGATTCAATAAACTGGCTAAATTGGGCCTTATCAAAAAGACAGGTGGCGAACTGGGCAAAGCCGTGTTTTTTTCCAAACTCATTATTATCACCGCCCTCATTCCCATCTTTAGTTTTCAGAAAGTAGAAGGGAAAATGTTCAGCCCACTGGCCTATACGCTGGGCTTCGCGTTGTTGGGTGCATTGTTGTATACGCTTACGCTGGTGCCGGTACTGTGCTCGTTTTTGTTGCGTAAAAATGTTCGGGAAAAAAATAATCCGATTGTCCATTTCTTTGATCGTGTAGTTTTAAGGGGCTTTGAATGGTGTTATAAAAACAAGAAAATCAGTGTGTTGGCATCCATGATTTTCTTGGGTACCACGCTTTTTTCAGCTACCCTGTTGGGAACCGAATTTTTGCCTCAACTCAACGAAGGTGCTTTGTGGGTGGAAGCCAAACTGCCCATGAGTAGCTCGCTAAACGAGACCGTAAAAACGGTGAAAATCCTGCGCCAAAAACTCATGGAATTTCCCGAAGTAAACGGTGTATTGTCGCAAACGGGCCGCTCCAACGATGGCACGGACCCGTCGGGATTTTATTACGTACAAATGCAGGTCAACCTGAAGCCCAAAGACGATTGGAAACGTAAGATTTCGACCGACGACCTAATTGAGGAGATGGATACAAAACTCAAACAGTTCCAGGGTATTAACTACAATTATTCACAACCCATCATCGACAACGTAGCTGAGGCCGTGGCGGGAATGAACGCGAGTAATGCCGTGAAGATTTTTGGGGATGATTTGGACGTTCTGAACGACAAGGCCAATGAAGTTATTGAGGCCATCAAAGACGTGCCTGGGGTCAAGGATGTAGGGATTTTGCGTAACATCGGTCAGCCCGAAATGAGCGTGATTTTGCACGACAGCAAAATGGCATTGTATGGCGTCAGCATTGCCGATGCGCAGGCCGTGATTGAAATGGCTATTGGTGGAAAAACCGCCTCTATTTTGTACGAAGGAGAGCGCAAATTTGATATTCGCCTGCGCTATCAGGAGCCGTATCGCCGTACCGAAGATGATATTTTGCGCCTGATGGTGCCGACCTTGAAAGGCAGTAAGATTCCGTTAAAAGAAATTGCTACGCTGCGCAAAGTAACGGGCCCTGCTTTTGTGTACCGGGATAACAATAAGCGATTTATCGGGGTTAAATTCTCGGTCCGGGAGCGCGATTTGGGCAGTACCATTGCCGAAGCCCAACGCAAAGTAGAACCAATTTTGAAGAAGTTACCCAAAGGATATTCCATCAACTGGACGGGCGAATTTGAAAATCAGGTGCGAGCAACCAAGCAATTGGGCCAAGTCGTACCTATGTGTTTAATTGCCATTTTTATCATCTTATTCATCATGTTTGGCAATGCTAAAGATGCAGGCTTGGTATTGGCCAATGTTCCTTTTGCCATCATGGGAGGGATTTTAGCTATCCATTTTACAGGAATTAATTTTGGAATCTCTGCGGGGGTAGGTTTTATTGCTTTATTCGGAATTTGTATCCAGAATGGGGTAATTTTGATTTCGGTTTTCAACAAAAATTTATCTTCTCGAATACCGCTCGACACTGCCATCCGAGAAGGCGTAAAATCAAGAATTCGTCCCGTAGTGATGACGGCCCTCATGGCGGCTATCGGGTTGTTGCCCGCGGCGCTTTCTACGGGCATCGGCTCCGAAACCCAAAAGCCACTGGCGATAGTGGTGATTGGTGGGTTGATTACGGCCACCGTCCTTACACTGATGATTTTTCCGATTATCTACCGCTTTTTTTACCGCCACAATGTTCATACAATCAATGATTTAGATTGATTAAAGCTGTAAGAATAAAAAATTGACTGCCATCAATGATAGCAGTCAATTGGTTACATACAGCCACGAATACAATCAGATTACTGAGGTTTAGAAAAGGAGGGGTTAGGAGGTCGGTTATTTAGTTGGGCCATCATATCGTTAAAATCCTTGTCGGCGGGGTCGAGTGCTTTGCCTTTTTGGGCCACGTCGAGGGCTTTCTCGGGGTTGATTTCAACCGATGTATAGTACGAAAAGAGGTATTTAAGGGCAATTCTCATGTCGTACTTAAATTTCTGTTCTTCTTTTTTGGTATATGCCAGCTCCACAAATCGCTCATAAAAGGGGATTGATTTTACGTAGGCGGTATCTTGGTTGGCATATCCGTAATAATTGGATTTGGCGCGGTACAGAATCGTGGGCAAATGGTCTGGGCTGGATTCTTGCACAGCTGCAAAGGCCGAATCGGCTTTTAGGTACATGGTAGAATCTTCGCGCCCCATTTTGTAGGCAGCCATGGCCAACCAAAATTTATCTTTTACCGATGATTTATGAAAGCGTTTTTCACCCGCTTCTACGTATTTGACCACGTCTTCGTAGTGTTTGAGTTTGTAGCTCATTTCGGCCACTTCGCTGTATAAATTTTCAGTGGTGTCGGTCGTGGCGGCTTTTGCCAGATAGAAAACCGCAATGGAGTCCTTGGCAATGGTGGTGTCACTGATGTTTTGGTAGGCACGCCCTAGCAGTTTGTATTCTAGCCCTTCTGCTTTGTCGGGGGCTTTTTCAAGAAATGTTTTCAGGTTTTCAATGGTTTTGTCGTAGTCTTTCAAACTAAAGTAAGACCTTCCTAAAAGCCGATATTTGACGGGCGTTTCCACTTCGTTTTTCACCTTTTCGATTTTCTGTACAGCTCGGGCATATTCTCGCGCCAAATAATCAAACTGCCCCGAACGATACCGTAATTGGGCGTCGGGCTTTTCTGCGAGGGCCAAGTACTTGTTCATGGCCGCCGCTGCTTCTTTGTAACGGTTGGTTTTGAAATTCAACTCGGCCAACTGCAAATACGAAGGCGCGTACAGAGAATCTGCTTTGAGGGCCGCTCGGTAAAAATCGCTCGCTAAATTATAACTTTTACCCGCCCAGTAAATGGTACCGATGCGGTGATTGGGCAGACTTTTATCGGTCAAAAATTCGAGCGCGTACTCGTAGGCTGTCACCGCAGGGCCGCCGTTGGAGGGAGTAGATAGCGCCCGGGCATCGCCCAGTGCCAGCCAAAGCTGCCCGTTTTTCTTGTCGCGTTTGAGGGCTTGCTCTAGGTATTCGATGGCCTTGGCGGCGTTGTGTTGGGCGTACATGGGTTTGTCGGTAGCGTTGATTACCTGCGTATAGCCCGTGTAAGCTTCCCCAATCCGACCCAAAATTTCGACATCCTTTCCTTTGCTTTCTTTCATGACTTCGGCCAAAATACGCTCGGCGTCGGTGGTACGTCCTTCCAGCATCGCCACAATGCCCATACCTGCTTTATTGAGCGGATGACGTTTTTCGTCCAAAATCATTCCTTTCTCAAAATAATTGCCTGCTTCCTGTAAATTATGGGTGCGGATGGCGGCGTAGCCATTATAAAAATACGTTTGGGCGGTCGGTTGGCTCTGAAGGAGCTGCTGAAGCTGTTGGCTGGCTTTCTCGGTTTGCCCTCTTTCCAGCCACTGAAGAGCGGTTACCAAATCCTGCGCCTGGGCGGTCAGGATACCTGCTGTAAGCCAAAATAGGCCGACAATTAGGAGGTTGAGTGGTTTTTTCATGCGCTTTTTTTTAGGTTAACGAAAAAGATGCAAGGTGGGGTGGGGTAATTGGTCAAGTCGAAATAATGGTGTGAAAAAAGTAACGACGATTTGATTGTATTAGAAAAACAGAAAGCTATCGCGCAACTGAAATTCTACGGAGCCGAGGTAGGTGTTTTCGGTGTAAATACTGGCTCTGTATATTCCGTTGGTTATTTTTTCATTAGGGGTAAACTCAAATACCGCTTTTTGGGGATTTTTGCCAAAGTCGAGGGACTGCGTGGCATGGACAGGTACGAAAAGCGTGGTTTCGTTAGCATTGACAGAAAGTTGCTGAATCGCACCACTCATCGGTCGGTTTTCCACGTCGGTCAGGCTCAAAAACACCTGCTGATTCCCTTCGGTGGTGAGCAATGCTGGCAGCGTAAACGAGACCACAATGCTATTGGCTTTTTTTGCCTTGGCAGTTACTTTGTGATTGTTTTTTAATACGTCGACCCTAAAATTGGTAGCCGTTACCACGCTTTTCGGAACCATGCCGTTTAGCTTACCATTCAAGTCATTGATCTGTATTTGGAGGGTTTCGTTGGTGGTTTTGAGCTGATTGTTATCCACGAGCCACTTGTCTTTTTGGCTTTGGTAGTTTTCTATTTCTGCTTTTAATTCACTTTTGAGGGCGTCAAGCTCCGCTACTTGTTCGCGAAGTGCCGCCAAATCGTCTTTTTGGGCGTTGGTTTCTTGGGTCAGTTTGGCAACAATCCTGTTTTTTTGGGTCAAAAAAATTTGGGAAGAAGCGAGTTTTTTATTGACGTCTGTTTTTTCGCGCCGAGAGCTGTTTAAGTCAAGGCTTAAGAGATTGATATCACGCTCTAGGCTAAGTTTTACAGACAAGAGAGAGTCGGCTTTGAGGGCGTTTCTATCTCTTTCTTTGGCTACATCACCGCTCTTGTTCCAATAGTAGATGCCGCCTATTGCGCTGGTAATGAGCAGTAAAGTCAACACGGTAGCGATGGTTTTTGAGTTTTGCGCAGTCCATTCCATGAGCGTGATGTTTTGGGTGGAACTTTATATTGATGACACAAAGGTTTAACCCAAAACTTAACGAGGACTTAACGAAAAATTAGAATTCACTTAGGAGGTTGAAAATTGAGGAACTCTTTTCGGCTGGATGTGTCAATCAAACGGTTAAAATTGCCCGTTTATTCCTCTTTCAAATGCTTGAGTTTGATAATAAACTCAGTACCCAGATGTGGTTTGCTTTTTACTTCAATCGTGCCTTCATGAAGCTCAATGATTCTTTTGACGACCGACAACCCAATGCCAAAACCATGGTAATCAATGGCGTTTTTGGCACGATAAAAAGGTTGGAAGATGTTGGGTAGTTCTTGGTTTGAGATGCCAATTCCTTGGTCGATGACCCTCACATTGCACCACTCGGCATCAAATCCCAACCGCAAACTGGCCTGATGGTTGGGGGTATATTTACAGGCATTTTCCAATAAATTAACAAATACATTTTTGAGCAGGGCTTCGTTGCCCATGACGAGCGTTAGGTGGTCTTCTTCGGGAATTTGGTCAAAGTCGAATTGGATTTGGTAATCGGAATGGCTCGCCACTACCTCCCGCTGGGCATTGAGGAGCACTTCTTCCATGCGTACTTTGTCAAACGGTAGCTCTTCGGGGGTTTCGTTGATGCGGGCGATTTGGAGCAATCCGTTGGAAAGCTCAATGAGGCGGTCGGTGTCTTTGAGGAGATTTTGTAAAATATGATAGTGTTCTTCGGGAGAATTATGGGAAGAAAGCCCTATTTGAATCTCCGTTTTGAGGGCCGAAAGCGGTGTTCTAAGCTCGTGCGACGCGTGCGATACAAACTGCCGCTGTTGTTTAAAGGCCAGTTCTAGTCGTTCGAGCATCAGGTTGAAATTGATGGCCAATTGCGCTATTTCATCTTTTTCGTTGCCCTGATGAATGCGTTTTCGGAGGTTTTTGGCGGTGATGTCGCTAATTTCGCGGTTGATGGTAATGATGGGACGCAAGGACTGATGAGCAAAAAACAAAGCCAATCCGACTGTGGTCAAAATACCTCCTAAAAACGCAAACAATAAAGTGATAATGAGTTCTTTTAGCTGTAATCGTCCGTTTTTGTCAATGGCCGAGGCGACGATTACAAAGCGGTCGTAGCGCCCTTCAAACACCAGACCAATGACGGCGCGGCCTTCGTACTGAAATCTAATTTCTTGAGCCAGTCTGACTTCATTGATTCGTTCTTGCGTCACGTAAGGGGAGACTTTTTCGACGTTTGAATATAGCAATAGATTTCGGTAGTCATAAATGAAAATTTCTTCTTCGGGCAGCCTCGAAGAAGAGTTTTTGTCAATAAGTTTGAGCAGGGTAGTGTTAAATTCTTTGACGTCCACCAACAGCCGGGCGGTGGTTTTTGCCCTTCGGGAAAGTCGGTCGTAAAAACTATTTCGGCGTTGGCTTTCGGCGCGGTAGTACACGATGCCCGAGAATACCAGCAATATGGCCAGTACGATAAGCGTAAATTGCAAAGCTATTTTGTAGCGTATTTGCATTGGCTAGTCGGCTTTGAGATAATACCCCAATCCTGTTTTGGTATGGATCAGCTTGGGCTCAAAATTGCGGTCGATTTTTTTGCGTAAATAGTTGATAAACACCTCAATTACGTTGGTGTTGGTGTCAAAATTCAAGTCCCAGACGTGTTCAATGATGTCCATCTTAGACAGTACCCGGCCTTTGTTGCGCAGCAGAAACTCCAGCAGTTCAAATTCCCGGGCGGTGAGGTCGATGGGCTGATTGTCTCTCCTGACGGTTTTGGTCACGAGATTCATCTCAAGATTTGCTTCGCGAAGCACTTCCGAGGCTTGGTCGTGGGTGGGGTTGGCTCGTCGCAGTAGCGCATGAATACGGGCCATCAGTTCGCGGAAGTCAAAAGGTTTGATGAGGTAATCGTCGGCCCCAAAGTCCAGCCCTTTTACGCGGTCGTCAATTTCCCCTAGTGCCGTTAGCATCAGAATGGGGGTTGTGCTACCATGCTGCCGGATTGCCTTACACACTTCAAAGCCGTTCATGAGGGGCAGGTTGATGTCCAGTATAATAAGGTCATAGGGCTGGGTCGTGGCCAGCCGGGCACCCACAAAACCATCGTACGCAGGCTCAACCGTAAACGACTGTTTTTCAAGCCCTTTTTTTGTGGCATCAGAGATTCTTTTGTCGTCTTCTACAAAAAGTATCTTTGGGAAATTCTCCATATAGTGGTGATTTATAGCAAGGCTAACCGACGTTTTTAGTTGCTAATGTACGTAAGAGTCGGACTATCAGCAGTACCAGTAAAGATTAAAGTAGAGGGGAAACAAAGGCTCTTTCATATCAATCGGGACTGGAATTTTGAGTAGAGCTAAGACGGCATCCATACTAAGGGCTTTTAAGGGTGAGGTGACGTGGGTAACAAACCTACGCCGCCCAACTTAAGAAAGCCTTAATGAAAGATTATAATTTGATAAATATAGGGGAGAACGTGATTGCTATTCCTATAAAATCTATATTAGTAAGATAGGAAAAGTTTCAATGGAAGAATTGTAAAAACAAAGAAGTACAGTTGTGGATGCTAGATTGCCAAAACGTAGTTGGGTGTTTTTTCTTAGGTCGGGACCCAAGGCAGCGGTCATCGCTGCTTTGGGGATGCATTTTTTGACGAATGTTGTGCCAAAATTGCCGACTATTGTCCATGAAAGTGGGAAGAACACCTACTTATACAATCTTGACGATTTCGCCGTTGATGGAGTATTTGGTGACGAGTTCTTTGGCGAAATTGAGGTTTCCGGGAGGCGTCATCAGGAACAAACGTCCGCCTTTCTGACTTACCAACATACTCAACAAACGAAGTTTTGAAACGATTTTATCGGGACGGTCTCCTTTAAGAATGATTTCAAAGTAGGATTGTTCTAAGAGTTGCTTGGCGGTGACGTCCGGAATGAATCGCTCATCGTCATTTTGACGCTCGTAGGCAATAGGTTGCTCAAAACCTTCCATATTTGCCCGAATTTGGTCATACCCCTTGCGTTTTGCCCATTCAATGACTACGGGGATATACGATTGCTTGCTCATAATTAGTAAATAAAAGTTTATGGTCCGCAGGATGTATGGCAGATTTTGTATCAGTTTCTGACATAACAACTGCAAACGTAACGATAATAAAAAATGATATATAGAATTTGGCTTTATAAAGCCGCCACTTAGATGAGAAATGATGGTTATGCGCTATTCGTCCAAAATCATTGACTGAATTGTTTGAACGGCTTGAAATGGTACTTCGATAAAGCTTACGATAATGAAAGATTTTTTAAGAATGATGACTTTCAAAGTGTTGGTTTTTAGAGTATAACATAAAATCGAGCGTTGCCTGATGCTGCTAAGAATAGATAGCAACTTAGGGAAGCCTTGACCTAAAAATTAATGTAATTGAGAGGAGAAAGCTTTACCAATTTTGTAGTCAACCGACCGCAAATTCCGTAACCTCACCTTATAGTTATGCAAAATTACGCCAAAAAGTACAATAACACTAAACAAAGGTTCGGGTTCCCGAATAATTCTCACGAAATTCTTTAGGAGTGCATTGGTGTTTTTTCTTAAAAATGCGGTTGAAATAGGATAAATTGTTGAAACCGCACCGAAAAGAAACTTCGGCGATGGTGAGGGTAGTGTCAATTAAAAGGCGAGACGCGTGGCCCAAGCGAATATCGTTGAGGCTGTCAATGAAGGTTTTCCCAGTTCGTTTTTTCATAAATCGACTAAAACCAACCTCCGTCATGTTCACCACTTTAGACATATCTTCCAGCGAAATATTTTTATCGTAATTGACCTTCATAAACTCAAAGGCTTTTTCGATGCGTCGACTATTGTACGTAAAGTTTTCATTGACGAAGGAAGAACTCGTCAGCGTACGCATATTGCGGGAGATAGATAAGTCGTGGAGAATTGACATTAATTCCAACACCGAGTCAAATCCGCTTTTTTGTTTGAGCGCGATGAGTCTTGGCTTAATGGAATTGATGGTTTCGGTAGAAAATGAGATGCCGCATGCCGAGCGTTCAAGCATGGTGCGGATAAAACTGAGCTGATTGCGACGCAGAAATTTATCATCCAACAAATCCCGGTGGAACTGAATCGTGATTTCATGAATCTCCTCGCCTTCGTACTCATTCGTAAACCACCCATGCGGAACATTTGACCCTACCAATACCAATTCTGTATCCTGAATGACTTCGATATTGTCGCCAATGATACGTTTGGCACCTTTGGCACCCTCAATGAAATTCAGTTCAAACTCCTCATGATAATGAAGCGGGAAGTCAAACTTGTTTTTGACCCGGGCAAACACCATAAAGCAGTCATTGTCGGTAAGTGGGGTGATTTCGTGGTAAATAATACTCATTTAGTGTACAAATGGGATAAAATAAACGTAATCATTTATTATATACCAAAATTACAATTATTCTGGAAGAGAAACCTTTAAGAGCGGTAAATTATCGTAATTGCCTGCTTTAATCCTTTAGGAAAAACATGTCGGACTGGATTACATTTTGTAGCCTTTTGGATAGGCTATAGAAGCTATAAATGGGTTTTGGTGAATATTATACGGTATTTTTACTGAAGTGTCTGATTGAAAAGAAATGATTTTTAAGGAATTTGTCCAAATAGTTTTCAAATATGTCAAAATCCTTGTTCCTAAAGTTTTTTATTGAAAAAATGTACCAAAAAGGCATAGAAATTAGTTTAATTTGTTAAAAGTATTGCGCGTTTATAAATGTTATGAAAATTAAAACACTTTAATAGTTATGAGTACTATACATAATCTCAACGTTGGTTTTAAAGGTACAACATTCAATCTGGAGCAGGGACTGGATGCCGAGTTCATTTTAATGTCAGGCAAAACTTTACTACCTCTGCCCGAGCCAGGTGTTACCTGTTTGTGGGAGTCCTCCGAATTAGTAAGAGTGTATCGCGCTCAGCAGACTACTCAGACAAAAACACAATTTCTTTCTTTTGGAGATGAGAGAATGGAAATTGAACCGCTGAAGAAGTACAAGACAGTGCGGTTGTTAAGGCTTTCGGTGTCGACAGAATGGCTGATCGAGAATAACCTTCTTGACTCGTTTGCTCAAATCAAGAATCTCTATGATTTTGTGTCGTTGCCTTCTTTCTACGAATCGCTTGATTCGCAGTTACTGACACTTGTTCGAAATTCAGATCCGTCACGCCTAAACAATAACCTGCGCTTAAAAAGTGCGTTGTTTAATTACCTGAATTCTTATTTTGAGGTCTTAAAAAGTCCAAAAGTTTTGAAAAATGACCGTCTCAAAATTGAATGGGTGGTTAATAACTATATGCTTGAATTTGAACAGCCTATTCCTACCATTACTGAGCTTAGCAATCAGTTGAGTATGAGTGAAAGTAAGTTCAAATACCTGTTTAAGGAAGCCTTCGGAATGCCTTTTTATCAATATTATCAGCAAAAACGCATGAGTGAAGCCGCTGAATGGCTAAAATCAGGAGCGCTGAATGTTACGGGGGTTTCTCAGAAATTGGGCTATAGCCACCCCATTAAATTTATCGGACAATTCAAAAAACTATTTGGTGTTACGCCGTTGCGCTACGCTAAAGGGAAAGAATAAGGTTTATTTTTAGTATGACCGGGCACGGGGATTTCGTATTTTTGCGGAAGAAACGTGGTGTTGCTGATTATACTATATGAATTTCCCCTCAAAACTAATTGAAGAAGCGGTAAGTGAAGTATCAAAACTTCCAGGCATCGGGAAAAAAAGTGCTTTAAGAATTGTACTTCACTTACTCAAACGTACTGAAAAAGAGACGCATTCGTTGGCAGATGCGTTGGTTGCGGTAAGGACGCAGATTCACTATTGTAAGAAATGCCATAATATATCGGATGGCGAGCTGTGTGGCATTTGTTTGAGCCCCAAACGAGACGCCTCCGTGATTTGTGTAGTGCAGGATAGCCGGGATGTATTGGCCATCGAAAATACAGGACAGTACAATGGACTTTATCACGTTCTGGGCGGGATTATTTCACCGCTGGAAGGTATCGGCCCTAGTGATTTAAAAATAGATTCGCTTTTGGAAAGGCTCCAACATACCTCGGAAGCCAAAGAAATTATTCTGGCGCTCAGCCCAACCATGGAAGGAGATACGACCTCCTTTTACCTTCAAAAAAAATTAAAACCATTCTCCCTTAAAATATCCACCATTGCCCGAGGTATTCCTATCGGTGGAGATTTAGAATACGCCGATGAAATTACATTGGGTCGGAGTATTGTGAGTAGAATTAACTATGATTAGGGCTTTCTTCCTTAAAAAAAAATAGGCGATTCCAAACCCCTTCATTCATTTTGGTAAATGAAGGTTTGGTTTAAAAAATTGTCAGTTACGTCAGTAGAAACAGACGGTTGGTCGCTTATTTGACAAGATTAAATCCTATTCAGGCTTGCTAAAGTACCAAATGAAAAACTTTGCTCAATACACCGTCGAGGACTTTGCAGCGGAACCGCTGTTTATACGGTGGGTACAGCAACCTGACGATGTCGAACTCAGCAACTTTTGGCAAGTTTGGCTCTCAAATCACCCTTATAAATCAGACGAAATCGCAGAAGCACGAACGTTGGTAGGCCAGTTTTCGGATACCTACATGGGCATGACGTCCCAAGAGATGCGTACGCTTTGGAAGCGAGTGTTAGAGTCTGTCCACACCATCCCTGAAATTGATCCACTCGATCAGGAAGTAAAACCCATTGCTTCCGCTTTTTACCTTACCCGTTGGTTAGTTGCCCTCTTTGTTGGGTTGGCATTAGTGGGCTGGATTCTCTGGAAAATCTATTAGCTTTTCATGCGTTCATTCCTGTTCAATTGTCGTTCTACTGGCGTATTTTGTCGACGTAATGTTGATAAAATACAAAAAATAGTTCTATTATTTTAAAAAACATTTGGTGTCAAAAGGGGTTTAACTTAAAAATAGTCAAAAAAATACGTAAAAATTTATGTATCGGAAACGTTACCGGGAACGATTGCATAAAATAATTTGGGCTAAATTTTGCTTAACTAAGCCAATACCGCTAAACTCAACCTATCTAAACTTTGAATATTTAATACAAGAACCCAGAATAATTACATTTTAACCTATTTCAATTTTTCTAAATTATGAGGAGTTTCTCTACTTTGTGCAGTCTGTGGGTAGTTGCTACGGTGCTGAGTGCATCGACGGCCCAGGCATACACTCCACCGGCAAATGGCAGTGGCGGTAAAATTACCACCAACGTGAACGTTGACAAAACCGTCAGCGGGAAAGTAATTGCATCTGAAGACGGCGCCCCCCTTCCTGGCGTAAGTGTTGTGGTGAAAGGTACTACTACAGGAACGAATACGGATGGAGAAGGTAATTTCAAAGTAAATGTAAAAGATGACGCTGCCGTGTTGGTATTTTCGGCAGTAGGCTTTGAAAAGCAAGAGATTACAGTAGGCAATCGCTCTACCATCAATATTACGCTTGTAACAGACCAGAAATCACTCAATGAAGTGGTAGTTGTAGGTTACGGTACTCAGAAGAAAAGCCAAATGACTGGTGCAATATCGCAAGTCACGGCTAAGCAAATTACTGAAATGCCTCTAACCAACCTTGGACAAGCCCTACAAGGTCGTGCAGCTGGTGTTGACGTCTCACAATCAGGCTCTAAGCCAGGTGCTGCTCCACGTATCTTGATTCGTGGTCGTAGGTCATTTAATGCGGGAAATGATCCTCTCTATGTGGTTGATGGTATACCATTGTCGGCTGGTTATGAGGACATCAACCCAAATGACATCCAGTCCATAGAAGTTTTGAAAGATGCCACAGCCACTGCTATTTATGGTGCTAGAGGTGCAAACGGAGTTGTTTTAGTTACCACAAAAAGAGGTGGAACTAAAGGAAAAACAACGGTTACGCTTGATACTTACGCCGGTGCATCAAATGCGTATAGTAAATTAGAACTCTTTTCGGGAGAAGAATTTGCTGAATACGTAAGAGAAGCATACAGGGCTACCGGCTTATACAGAGACGCGGCGGGAAATCCTGTTCCAACAGGGGTTGCAGATCCGGCAGCCGATGCCAAAGTGGCAGTTTTAGGTGGTGACCCTAATGTTGCTGCCGGTATTGCGGCCGGAAGAAATACCCAGTATCAGGATTTAATACTCAGAACCGGATTGATGCAAAATCATACCATTGGTATCCAAGGAGGAAACGACAGAACTTCATTCTATATTTCCGGTGGATTCTTCCAAGATAAGGGTATCACAAAACTGTTAGATTTTACCCGTAATTCGCTTCGTGCAAACATCGACCACCAAGTGAATAAAAGACTTAGGGTTGGTATATCAAGTTACATGATGTATTCGATTAGAAACGGCGAGAACCTTAACCCTTACGGAAACACATTGAATGCCAACCCACTTGGTGCTGCTTATAATGCCGATGGTTCTTTGATATTCGAACCAACAAACGATGCACTTTTGTCTAACCCGCTATCTGAAGTAGAGCCGGGGGTTAATGTTGATAATACTAAGCGGTATAGAATCTTTAATTCTATCTATGCAGAAGTAAAAATCATTGATGGCTTAACTTACCGTTTAAACTTAGGCCCTGACTTTACTATATCACGTTGGGGACGTTTTATTGGCTCAGAAACAAACAACCGTCGTCGTGGTGATGCCCAAGCATTCAACGAAAATCGTTTTGGGTTCAACTTCACCATGGAAAACATCGTGAATTACAATAAAACTTTCGGAAAACATACGTTGAATGTAACGGGTGTACAATCTATTCAAAAGGATAATTTTGAAAGATACAGAAGCGAAGTTCAAGGAATACCGGCTCAGGCACAATCATTTTTTAGTTTAAATTCTGCAACATCTGTTTTGGGAGTTCAATCTTCCCTTACCGAATGGACCATTGCTTCATTGATGGGTCGGGTAAACTATTCATATGATGACAAATATTTGCTGACGATGACTATCCGACGTGATGGTTCAAGCCGTTTCGGTGAAAATACCAAATATGGTAACTTCCCGGGTATAGCAGTGGGTTGGAATATCAGCAATGAACCCTTCATGAAAAACGTTACGTTTGTAGATATGTTAAAACTCCGTGCAGGTTGGGGGCAAGTAGGTAACCAAGGGGTTGCGCCATATCAAACACAAGGATTATTGGGACGTACCACTTATGCTTTTGGAGCAACAGGAGCATTCGGATTTAGACCGGGTACCATTAGTAATCCAAATTTAAGATGGGAGTCTACTTCAACTGCTAACGTTGGATTAGATTTCTCTGTTTTCCGCGGGCGTGTTCAAGGTTCATTGGAGTTTTATGAAACAAACACCAAAAGCCTTCTCTTAAACGACTTCTTGCCTGGTTCTGTTGGGTTTAACTTTTTTAGTAATAACGTGGGTCATACCAGAAATTCAGGTATCGAGTTAGGACTTACTACGGTAAACGTTAACACAAAAAGTGGCTTTAAGTGGACAACAGACTTCCAATTTACTCGCAACAGAGAAGAGATTGTTGAATTGTACAATGGGAAAGTGGATGATTTAGGTAACAGATGGTTTATTGGTTATCCATTGAATACTTATTTTGATTTCAAAAAAGCAGGAATTTGGCAAACTAACGAAGCTGATTTAGCTAAATCGTACGGCTCAGAGGTAGGACAAATCAAAGTGCAGGATACTGACGGTGATGGTAGAATTACTGCAGCCGATAGAGTAATTCTTGGAAACGACGTGCCAAAATGGTCGGGTGGTCTAACCAATAGATTTGAATTCAAAGGATTTGACTTGAGCTTCTTCCTGTTTGGTCGTTTCGGGAACACCATATTGTCGGGCTTCCACAGAAACCAGCTACAACTTGCTGGCCGTTACCAACAAATAAAAGTGGACTATTGGACCCCTAATAACCCTACCAATGAGTTCCCTCGTCCAAAAAGTAATCAAGAGTTTCCAGTGTACAACTCAACTCTCTTTTACTATGATGGAACCTTTGTTAAGTTGAGAAACATCAACTTTGGATATACATTTAGTAATGCGATTGCTAAGAAAATCGGTGCTGAGTCGTTGCGTTTGTATGCATCAATACAACAACCTAAAATTTGGTCTTCTTACTTGACCAAGTACAATGGTGTAGATCCTGAGGCAGCTATCACGGGTTCACCAACGGGTACAACGGAGGTAAACAGTGGAGTTACTCCTTCTACTACAGTAACTACATTTGGTTTGAATGTTAAATTTTAAAAGCATTAATTATCATGATCATAAATAAAATAAAAGTATTTGTATTGGGTGGTATGCTACTCATCAGTACTTCGTGCCAAGATTTACTAAAAGAAGAGGTGATTTCAAACATCGGAAACGATTATATAAACACCGCCAAAGGATTCGAAGATGCTACAAAGGCGGCTTATTCATCGCTCAGGACGTTTTATGGTACTCAGTTGGGCTTAACATTCACGGAGTATGGAACTGATATTTATGCTACAGGTGCCGATGGCGGATATAAAGGTTTTCATTTTTACGATACCCAAATTCAACCAACCGTAGATTATTTGGCTATCCTGTGGGATGAAATGTACAAAGGCATAAATACCTGTAATGCGGTAATCGAGAGAGCTGCGGCGGTACAGGGAGTGTCTGATGCAACCAAAAAATTGAGAGTTGCCGAGGTAAAGTTTTTGAGAGCCCACTATTATTATATTTTGCACGAGCAGTTTGGTCCGCTTGATTTGAGACTGACTGAGACCTTGGCTCCTACCAAAGAGTCCAAAAGAAGTAGTTCTGCAGAAGTTTACGCCCAAATAATCAAAGACTGTACTGAAGCTATAGCCGATTTAGAAAATAAGGGACATTCCAACGATTATGGTAGAGCTACAAGAGCCTCGGCTGAGGCACTATTGGCAAAGGTATATTTAGCCAAAGCTTATGGTCCAAATAAAGCGGCAGACGACTTTCAAAAAGCCGCTGATTTGTGTACTAACCTTATTACAAAGTACGGTTTTAGACTTTTGGATGATTTTGCCGCTGTACACGACGAAAACAACCAACAAAATGCGGAAGTGGTTTTTGCAGTACAATACACTACGGACCAAATCACCAATGCTACCAATGCGGGTGGCGAAGGTGGGGGAGGCAATAACCTTCACTTATTCTTTGGTATGCAGTATGATACGCAGGCGGGTATGGTCAGAGATGTATTGAATGGTCGTCCGTTTAAAAGATTGAGACCAACGGCTTTCGCCCTTAATACTGTCTTTGGAGAAAGAGTGAATGATTCTCGTTATAAAAAAACCTTTAAAGATACTTGGTTGTGTAACAGTCCCGGTTCTTTCAATACCTCATTCGACAACTCAAAATCCCGAGTTACTTTTGCCGCGGGTGATACTACGATTTTCATTCCTGGTTTTGAGATGAGCCAAGCAGAAAGAGCTAAAAGAAAATATCAAGTATTGGTTCCAAGTAAATATGATGAGGCTTTATTCCCAACTTTACAGAAGTTTTTTGACACCAAACGTTCAGACAGAACTGAGCCGAGAGGTTCAAGAGATTATTTTGTATGGAGATTAGCTGATATTTATCTTATGCGTGCCGAAGCATTATTCCAGTTAGGTAAAAAAGCGGAAGCAGTTGCTGATATAAACGTAGTAAGACAAAGAGCGGGATGGCCAGGCAAAAAAGACGCTATGAAAATCACTGAGGCTGAATTGACTTTTGACTTTATTGTAGATGAGCGTGCCCGTGAATTGGCGGGAGAGCAAATGCGTTGGTTAGATTTGAAGCGTTGGGGACTTTTGGTAGATAGAGTTAAAAAGTATAATCCGCAGGCTCAGGCTGTGGCTGAAAAGCACTATCTACGTCCAATACCACAAACTCAGATTGACAGAAGTGCCAAGACGGCGGAAGGAACTTCATCTTTCCCTCAAAATCCAGGGTATTAATGGGTTGGCTTACAGTAGGCAGTCTTTAGTCTTCAGTAAGCACTTTAAAGCAGAGTACACAAAAAAAGAGAGGAGCGAAAGCGTCTCTCTTTTTTTGTTGGCAGTTTACGGGTAGAGGCAAGCCTTGCCCCTACGTCAATTATCGTCGGTTGTCTTCACCACCTACCATACTCAAATAGCTTTCAAATCGACTCATAGCGATTTTTCCTGCTTCTACTGCCTCTTTAACGGCGCACTTGGGTTCGTCGATATGGAGGCAATTATGGAAACGACACTGGCCGATTAAATCGCGTATTTCGGGGAAATAATGGCCGATTTCTTCCTTTTCCATTTCTGATAATCCCAATTCTTTGATACCTGGCGAATCAATGATGAACGTATCGGGTGCGAGTTCAAACATTTCGGCAAAGGTGGTTGTATGCACCCCTTTGTTGGCAAAAGTTGAGACTTCGTTGGTTCTGAGGTTCAAATCGGGTGCAATGGTATTGACCAAAGTCGATTTGCCCACGCCCGAATGTCCCGACAAAACGGAAACTTTTCCTTGTAGTAGCTTTTGAAAGGTGTCAACACCTTCGCCCGTTACGCTCGACGTGGTAAAACACGTATAGCCCAATCGGTTGTAGAGGTCTACCAGTTCTTGTTGATATGCCTTGATTTCGTCGTCAAAAAGATCCTGCTTATTGAAAATGACAACGCCCGGTATTCGAAACGATTCGGCTACCACCAATAAACGGTCAATAAATCCTAACGAGGTACGCGGAAAAGTAAGCGTAGCCACGATAATGGCCTGATCAACGTTGGCCGCCAATAAGTGCGCGTGGGCCGATTTATGAACCGACTTCCGGGCAATGTAGTTGCGACGGGGTAAAATATCGTTGATGACGCCCTTTTGAGCCGTTTCATCTTCGATTTCCCAATACACAGAATCCCCAACGGCCACTGGATTGGTGACTTTTAGGTCTTGATACTTAAATTTACCCCGCAACCTGCACTGCCAGATTTGTCCTTCCGCATCGCGGATGTCGTACCAAGATCCAGTAGAACGAATCACCAATCCGTGCAGGGATTGGGCATTGGTTTCCTCGGTTCGCTGCGCAATGACGGCGGCGCTTTTGGTCTGAAACTTGACGGGAGGGGCCTTTATTTTACCTGATTTTTTCAAATTATAGTCTCCTGAAAATTGCTTCTATGTCCTCAATCGTTACTTTTTCTTTCCAGTCGTACCCTACCGCGTGGTTCCACATGTGGTCTAATTTATAAGAAACATGCGCCATGGCGTTGATTTGGGCGTCGGTCCAGTCTTTAGATAACCCTTGTGGTAGCGTAATGTTGTGTTTGGCGACCATTTCCTTAAACTCTGCTACGCCTTCTGGATAATAATCGGCCAGATGATTGAACGCAACGCAGTTGGAGTAGCAGTGGCGCATTCCCAAAATTTTGGAAAGCCCATAGCTGATGGCATGACATATACCCACTTCCGAGTAGGTCAAGCTCAAACCACCCATGAGTGACGCCACCATGAGTTTATCGTCGTTTTCGGCGGTTTGTCCGCTGTTTTCCCCTAAATAAATCTCGCGGCAAAGTTTCATGGATTGCTCGGCGTACGCGTGTGAATACGCGTTGTTGAACTGCCCATTTTCGGACTCGATGCAGTGAATGTAGGTATCCATCCCCACATAAAACCACCAGTCGCGCGGTACAGTTGCAATCAGATCAGGATCTAAGATCACTTGATTAAAAACTGTCCATTCGCATTTTAAACCCAGTTTTTTCTCGGGGCCTGTCAATACGGCGGTCATGGATACTTCCGCACCTGTTCCGGAGATGGTGGGGACACCGACGTGATAAATGCCCGGTACTTTAATCAAATCCAAGCCTTGATAAAGGGTCGAAGAGCCCTCATTTGTCACCATCAAAGATACGCACTTGGCAATGTCCATAATGGCACCGCCACCGATACCGATGATGCCCGATGGAAGGCCTTTGGTGGCCAAAATCTCATCGCGGAGCGTGTCAATCTGTTCAGTTGTTGGCTCGTGTGGGTCTACATCAATGAAGTAAACCGTATCTTCGGGCAATAAGGGCAGGCGACTTTCAAGGTCTTTGCCTTTAAAGTAATTGTCGACAATAAACACCATGTAGCGATTGTTTTCGCGGCGGTGCGGGGCGATAATGTCGCCCAATTGGTTAAAACTTCCCCGTCCAAAAACGGTTTTTTCGATTCCTTTGAAATTTTTATGCATAACTTAATTTCGTTGCGGTTGGCCGCGTGTGTATCCTTATAAGGAATACAATTTTAGGTTATTTATTTTGGTTGATTATATCTATCGGCTAATTCATCCAAAGCAGTGATGATTTGAATTTTGAGTCGATTTTCAGATTTGAAAATAAGTGAAGCGGAATAGCTGAAACCGTCAGCTTCGTGGAAACCTTGGTCAATTTTCATATAGCCTCTACCTTCAAAATTAAGATAGACAAACCAGCCGTCAAATTTGCGTTTACGCGCTCTTCCTCTGCCGTCGCTGTCATCACAAACGTAAATCGCTATATTCTGCTCTTTGTTGAAAAAATCTTCTGCTATGGCAGCAATTGTATATAAAATCCGCTCATCGGGTGGAATAGGCCCTTCTGGCTTTTCAATTTGTGCAATGACTAATTCATATACATGGTCTGCAATGGCTGGCTCGGCGTCAAGGACGTAGAAACTGGGCTTGAATTTAACAAGGTAGCCTACTTTAAATTTTGTAAAGAAGAAGTAAACATTGTCTTTACCTCCCAAAAACTCAATTTGGTAGGGAGTTTGACTATTTCCCATTTGCTTTTTTCAATCGTTCGATAATAGCCCGATATTTAGGATTCGTCCGAGCTTCTTCCTGCATTTCTTTTTGTGTTTGGCGCTTGCTTTCCATCAGCCAACGACCCAGACTTTTGGGCGGTTCGGTAAGTTTTTGTTCTGGTGTTTTCATTGGTCTTGTCGTTATGTTATACTTTTGACTTTTTATCGTCTTTCTGCAAAATGCTTTTCAATAAAAGCAATATCAAAATTAACAAACATAATTTTGATATTGCTTAGTTTCCTTTATGCAGGGTCGAAAATTAACACGTATACGCCACCATGGCCTTCCGAATGGCTGCTTCCAGCTTATTGGCCAATGTTTCTAACTCCGTCTGGGTCCAAGTA
Source organism: Runella rosea (assembly GCF_003325355.1). Classification (GTDB taxonomy): domain Bacteria; phylum Bacteroidota; class Bacteroidia; order Cytophagales; family Spirosomataceae; genus Runella; species Runella rosea. Next base: position 1,850,880 of record NZ_CP030850.1, on the reverse strand, counting down.
ACCCGAATACCAAATGAAATCAATCGTCCGATTACTTCTTGTGATTTGGGTAGTTCTACATTGGCGTAGTCTTGCGGCGCGCCCAATACCTGCACGGCCAACTTGCCAGCAGTGCGCATTTCTTTGATGTGGTCCCACTGATTGATGAAATGGTACATATTGGTAAACCAATAGTTAAAACCACCTACACCCGCAGCATTGAGTTCATTGACCACGGATTGTGCCGAATCAGTGTCTGGCAACAAGAGATTTAAGAACGTAGCGGAGTCGCCGTCTGGATCAGGGATACGCGCAAAACTTACGCCCGGCACGTTGGCCAACCGGTTCATCAACCATTTTTTATGTTCATTGTTTTTCTCCACCATAAACGGCACCCGGCGCGTTTGGGCCAACCCAACGGCGGCGTGCAGTTCCGAAATGCGGTAGTTAAATCCAATAACGGGGTGCTGTTCCATGCCGCGATTGGAGCCGATGTGGTCGTGGCCGTGGTCAGAATAGGAGTCCGCTATTTTGTAGGCTTGCTCGTCGTTGGTGACAAAAACGCCACCTTCGCCCGCCGTGGCAATTTTAAAGAAATCGTAGGAGTACGCTCCAGCTTTGCCCCAAAGCCCCGTGAACGTACCTTTGTAACTCGCGCCCATGGCTTGTCCTGCGTCTTCGACCAACACCAGATTGTGCTCCTTGATGACCTCCATGATGGCGTCCATGTCGGCCATTTGTCCGCACATGTGTACAAGGCAAACTCCTTTGGTTTTTGGCGTAATGGCTTTGCGAATCCCTTCGGCTGAGAGACATAGGGTTTCGTCAACTTCGGCAAAAACAGGCAATGCACCAATCATCAAAGCCGCCTCAACGGTGGCGATGTAGGTAAACGGCGGAACAATGATTTCGTCACCGGCCCCGATGCCCGCGGCAACCATGGCGCATTGGGCCGCTGTGGAGCCGCTTGATACCGCGTGGGCATATTTGGCATTTACCACTTTACACACTTCCGCTTCCATCTCGCGGGCTTTCCAGATGTTGTTGCGTTGGGCTTCGTGGTTATAACGGAAAAAAATTCCGGTTTCTAACACATCATTGATTTCTTTGCGCTCTTCGGCGCCGTATAGTTCGGTTCCCGGCATGGTAGTTTACTGTTGATTCGTATTGATAGTGATTTCGCAAACTCAGACGCTCACGTTGCAAAACGATTAAATGCGTCAAGGCCACAAAGTTAATGATTTGTAACGTAGCGACGTAACATTTTGTGCCTTAGTCACCATCTACAAATGAAAGACGACATTGGACGCCAATGGAGGGTAGTTGACGGAAGTGTCGGTCATAAAGAGGAACGAGAGGGTGTATTTTTTATGCTCAAAATGTTTTTTGGGGAGTTTTATGTAAAATAGCGGGAAGCGAATCTTATTTCGGTCGTTGTTCAAGTCAATATTGACAATCATACTTTTTTCATTGTCAGGGTGCGTTAATTCATTGTGTGAACAGTCGAAAGGCGTATTGGCGGGATGAACAATGACAAATTGGTGTACAAATCCTTTCATGAACGTAATTTCAGACGCAGGGTTGAGGACTTTTCCCATTACAATCACGTGCTCTTTGGTATAAAATGCTTGGTCAATGCGCAGTTTGATGGCATGGATTGGAAAATGATTGAGGTTATCGTAGTAGGTTTTGTCACGGAGCGACCTTGGAAGTTGGTAGTGATAAAAATTGTTGGTAGTAAGTTTGTTTAATATATTGATCTCAAAGCAGTTATATCCAGAATTGTTCAGGTAATAATTCTCAATTTTTGAGGTTAACAATTCTTTACGCGCTTCTGCTCCGCGCACCATTGGAATAAAAAACTTTAGATTGGTTGCAATTGAAAAAAGCAAACTTATCCCAAAAGCGCACTTTTGAATTACCACCGAATACCCCGTAAGAAAATCCCGAACTAAAATGACACTGCAAGCCCCAAAAACCATTGAATAAATACGATAGCGCTCCGTAATAGCCGAGTCGATGCCGTATTCGTAACGCATGATGGTCGTCATTCCTGCCATCATTAAGCAATACATGACTCCTAAGAAAACGAAGGGATTTTGGAGGTAGTATTTTCGGTAAATCGCAATGCCCGATAATCCAATAAAAAACGCGCCTGTGGGTAATACCTTAAAACCAATACTACCCGTAAAGCCAATAAAAAAAAACGCCACTTGAGGAAGTTGGTAAAATAGCAACTCGGAAGAGGGGTGGCGATAAAGCGATTGGTAATTTTGGTAATAACCTCCTATAAGAGCGAAGCAACAAGGAAGCCAGATTCCGAGGAGAGTATACCGTTTTTGAAAAAAAAATACGACACTAATAATGGCCAAGAGGGCAAAACCTCCACTATTGGAGAAAATAGAAAGTGCCGTGCACAAAAAAGTAAAAAAAACGGCAACGGGTGTTTTTTTTAGTACAAAATGCAGAGATGCTAGCCCAAATACGACCGAAAACAGGTTGGAATTCTGCATCGGAATGAGGGTGTTGGAGGCGGTACAGATGATGATGAAGGCCACGGGGACAATCCACCATTTTTGTTCTCCGATATGTTGGTAAAACAACGCAACGATGAAAAGCAGGCTTAGGTTGCCCAGAATACTCCAAATCCTTAAATCTATCGAGCCCATGAGCTGGAATTGTAGCAACGCCAGAAAGCGAGAAACGGCAATGCGATGCTCGTTGTGCTGCCCGAAAATGATGCAAATTTTATCCCAAACCGAATCAGCTTCGTTGAGCTGATTAAACATATCCATGACGTAAATATCGTCACCAAATGGTATATTAAGGAGGTTTTTGTAAAGAACAAATGCAAGTAACAACACAGGTATAGCACAAAATACCAACCAAGGTTTCTTGGAAAAAGGCATGCTTGAAAAGTGCTTTTACGCTTTTAGAGTTTTTCGTTGATAATCAGATGTTACCAAATATAGAGAAAAATACCCAAAAGTATAACGTTAGTGGCCCAACTAGGATAGTGGGCTAAATGAATGAACTGAAAATAGAATTTAACTGATTGGTGTCCTATTCTAGCTTGCCAGTAAATCCTTTCTCTTTTAGTTCTTTGGCCGTTAGCTGAATGACGCTCACTTTGAGAGAGATGGGTGACAGCGGCGCGTCAAGTGAGTCGGTTTTGACCGCAGTGATGGCATCTACTACGTCCATGCCTTTAAAGACTTGACCAAAAACCGTGAATTTGTCGTCCAATCGAGCGAGGCCGTTTTTGTTTTGCACAATATAAAACTGGCAGCCCGCCGACAGCATTTCGGGGTTATTGTCGCGACCAGCTCCAACGGCACCGTATATATGACGTATTTCTTTCCGAAATTCGGGTTTCAACAAGTAAGGAGAGTCTGAAAATCCGGCGGGTGTATCGGGGCAACCGCCTTGCGCCACAAAGTTGTTGATGACGCGGTTGAATGTGAGGGTATCCCAATAATGTTGATTGGCGAGTTTGATAAAGCTTGCTTTATGGTTTGGGGTTTCGTCGTAAAGCTGGAAAAGTATCTCGCCTTTGGGGGTTTTGATTTGCCCTACGGCGTACGTTTTTTCTTTGTAAACGGAGCTTACAAGGACGATAGAAAGCGCGAGTAATGAGAGCGTTTTAAGCATAACAGGAAGGGTAGGAGATGAAGTTTTTTCAAAAATAAGCAAGAATCAGCAGAATTGAAAAAGTGGCCATTGGTTAAATGGCCACTGAGTATCTTATAAATTTTTTACTCTTCTTCTCCCAATCCCTTCGTCAACTCTGCCTGCACCGTTTGCGCACCCGTGATAACGATGGGAACAGAGGGCTTTTTTTGGAAAATGACTTCTACGAACCCATCTTGAGTTACGCCCGTTTTGACGTCGATGGGCTGGTAAACGCCTTGGGGTGTTTTGATAAAAACGTGGGCGGCTTCGCCCGTGCGTACCACCGCCGATTCAGGTAAGGTTTCTGCTTGACGTGGGGAGGCTTCCAGTTTGCCATGAATGTATTGGCCTGCCAACAGGCGTATGCCGTTAAGGTTGGCGTAGGCGTCCACCGTACGGCTCGTTGGGTCGAAGTTATTACCCAATCCCGTGATGGTTGCCGAGCCTTCCGTAAACACTACTTTTTGCCCTACTTTAAGTTGTGGAAGGTCTTTCTCAAACACTTTCAACACCAACCGAGCACCTGACTGATTCATAATTTCAAACAAGGATTCACCTGCTGAGATTGATTTCCCAATCGTGGCATGGGTCATTTTGACTACGCCCGCAATGGGTGAGCGTACGGCAATGCTGCGCACGATTTGGTTGATTTTTAGGTTTTTAGGGTCGATTCCAACAACCTGCAACTTGGCTTCCAATCCTTGTTTAGTAGCTTCGAGTACGCGGGCGTCAGATTCTGCCTGCTGAAGTTTGCGTTTGGCCCCAACATCTTCCTGCGTGAGGGTAGTTTGGCGTTGTCGTTCTTGCTCCGCAAAGGTTAACTGGCCAACTGTTTTCCAATAATCTTCCTGTAACTGAATGAGTTCTAGGCTTTCAATCGTGGCCAAATTGCTGCCTTTACCCACTTGACTTCCTGCCAATACGTTGATACTCCGTACGATGCCAGTGAGTGGGAAACTCACTGATGCGGTTTGTTGCGGTGGCGCTTCCACTACGCCGTTGAGGATAATGGCGTCATATACCATCCGCATTTCTGGGCTGCCGAGGGTAATTCCGAAGTTTTTTTCCTGCTCGGCCGTTAGTTTGAGTTCAGTGGGAGCGGTGGCAGTGGCTTCTTCGGTTTGGGCGGTTTCGGTTTTTGAACAGCTCAGCAGAAAAAGGTAAAACGCAAAAGGCAAAAGAAGGTGCTTTATCAAGCTGGTGGTTCGCCCCATGAAGGTATCTGTTTTACAGGGCGATAAAGCAGGCATTGAGGGATTTATGAGGAGATATGTGCGTTTCATTATGTTTGTTTTTTAATCTTAAACTTTCTATTTCGGCAATTGCATTACTCGATTCCTAGCCACTTTTCTAACTCAATGACCGTTTGGCTGAATTGAAGCTGTTGGTTGAGATAACTTTCACGGATTTGCCACGCCTGTCGGGTATTCTGGAAAAACTCAACGTACTCAATGTCGCCCAAACGAAATTGTTTATAGGTGGTTTTTAGGAGTAAATCTGCTTGTGGTAGTGCCGATTGCTCGTAGTAAAGAAGGGTGTTTTGAAGTTTAGTCAGGGTTTCTCGTAATATTTTTACATTGGCTTCGGTCTGAAACTGCACCGCTTTCAGTTGGTTTTCGGTGGCCTGTTCGCTAATTCGGGCGGCTTCGATGCGGGCTTTTTGGGGCTTAGTGTTGAGCGGAATTCCTAATCCCCCCGAAACGTAAGTAAAACCCAACCGTTTTTCAATGGATTGATTGGCCACTCCAACGCGCCAGTCGGGCTTGAGTTGGGCACGCTCTAAGTCCGTAAACGTGCGACTGAGTCGGTTTTCTTCCTCCGCCAAAGCCACATACCGATTGGTGCCATCCTGCATCGCCGAGGAGCGCTGCAAACTCACTAACGTATCTATTTGAATGGGCTCATTGGAATACAGCAACGCCTGTAAGCCCATGTAAGACGTTTGTATTTCCCGTAACAAAACCGTCTGACGGTTTTGCGTTTCGCGGCGATTGGTTTCCGACGCGACCAGTTCCAATTGCGTACTTTCGCCCGTTTTGTAGCGAATGGTAGCAGCTTCTACCGCTTTTTGATAGAGAGTGTCTTGCGCGCGGAGCAGTTGTTGGAGACGGTACAGATATAATAGCTGATAGTATTGCTGTTTTACGTTAAACACTAAGTCGTTACGCTGAATGTCTTGTTGTTTTTGGGTCACATTTACTTGTTGCGTCAGTACTTTTTCTCGACTACGATACACCCCGAACGGTTCAAAACTTTGCACCGCACTCAGTGTATAATCCAACGGACGGTTCTGAATTTGCCCTGCCAATAAATCGGCAGATAATTTAGGCAACGACCATGCCGATTTCACCAACGCTTGCTGAGACTGCACGTTGAATTGCGTGGTTTTGAGCGTTAGGTTTTGCTGCGTTGCCCGTTCGATGGCTTGGGTGAGAGTGAGAGGTTGTTGATTTTGGCCTGTTGCATTGGCTGCTATTATTAATAACAATACCAACGTCATTCCTCCTTTGGGTATGGATTTGCCATTCTCTTTCGTAAACAGCGCATACAGCACTGGCAGTACGACCAGCGTCAAAAGGGTTGCGGATAAAATTCCGCCAATGACTACTGTAGCCAAAGGGCGCTGCACTTCAGCCCCACCTGAGTTGGAAATAGCCATCGGAAGAAAACCCAACGATGCCACGGTAGCGGTGATGAGAACGGGACGAAAACGAACTTCTACCGTTCGCATGATGCGCTCTCTAAGGTTGGTAATTCCTTCTTTTTCAAGGTCATTGAGGTAGCTTATCAGCACGATTCCGTTCAAAACTGCCACCCCAAACAAGGCAATAAAACCTACCCCCGCCGAGATGCTGAACGGCATGTCGCGCAGCCAAAGAGCAATGATGCCACCGATGGCCGACATAGGAACCGCCGTAAAAATCAACAAGGATTCTTTGATGGAATGAAACGTGAAGTAGAGCAACGCGAAAATTAGGAACAGTGCCAAAGGCACCGCAAAACTTAGGCGGTCTTTGGCGCGTTGGAGGTTTTCAAAGGCCCCACCGTAGGTATAAAAATAGCCCGAAGGGAGCGTTGTTTTTTGTTCAAGCTGCGTTTGTACATCATTTACTACGGTCTCAATGTCACGGTTGAGGACGCCGATACCGATGGTGATGCGCCGGCGGGTCTCTTCGTGGGAAATTTGGGCGGGGGCTTTGCGAAAATCAATGAGGGCTACTTCGGCCAATGGCACAGTACCACCCGAAGGCAGTGGCACAAGCAACTGACGAACGTTTTCAATGTCCTGACGGTGAGCGGAGTCAAGTCGTACCACCAACTCAAATCGGCGCTCTTCTTCGTAGACGGTTCCGGTGGTTTCTCCAGCAAACCCTGAGCGAACCAAGCGGTTGAGGTCGGCGATATTGAGTCCGTATTGGGCTATTTTAGCGCGATTATAGGTAATGCTTATTTGCGGTAACCCCACAATTTGCTCTACCCGCACACTGGCTACGCCGTCCACTTTTTCAATGATTTTGGCGGCGGCATTGGCCCGTTCGTAAAGGATGTCCAAGTCATTACCAAACAGCTTGACCACCACGTCGGAGCGTACGCCCGTAATCATTTCATTGAAACGCATCTGGATCGGTTGCGTCATTTCTACGCTGGTGCCAGGGAGTTCTTCGGCCAAAACAGCGGCCATTTTCTCCGACATTTCTTCGCGGTTTTTGGCGTTCTTCCATTCCGAAATGTCTTTCATGTTTATCATCTGGTCCACCATCTCGATGGGCATCGGGTCGGTGGGAATTTCGGACGCCCCCACGCGGCCCACAATTTGCTGGATTTCGGGAAAATGCTTTTTTAGAATTTGGTGTGCTTTGTTGGCGGAATTGATGGTTTCGGTCAATGAAGTTCCCGAAGCCGTTCGAAAATCAATGGCCAAATCACCTTCGTCAAGGGTAGGTACAAACTCGCCGCCTAATTGTGAGAAAATATAAAGTGAAACTCCAAAAAGGGCAACGGTGATGCCAACGGTCGCTTTTTTCCAGTTCAAAGCCCAGTGAATCATGGGTTCATACCCGCGATAGAGCCACTTCAGAAAGCGCTCCGAAAAAGTCCAATGTTTGTTTAGATTTTTGCCCATGACCAACGATGACATCATCGGTACGTAGGTCAATGACAGCACGAATGCCCCAAAAATGGCAAAACCCACCGTGAGTGCCATGGGCTTAAACATTTTGCCCTCAATGCCCACCAACGATAAAATCGGCAGGTATACCATCAAAATGATGATTTCGCCAAAAGCGGCCGACGTACGGATGCGCTTGGCGGTTTCGTACACCATGTTGTCGCGCTCGGCAGGGTCGTCGACGTTGTTTCGTTTGTTTTCTTCGTACCATACCTGAAATCGGTGGACGATGGCCTCCACAATAATCACGGCTCCGTCCACAATCACCCCAAAGTCAATGGCTCCGAGCGACATGAGATTGGCCGAAATATCAAACGTGTTCATCATGCCAATCGTAAACAGCATCGCGAGCGGAATCACCGATGCCGCTACCAAACCTGCGCGTAGACTCCCCATGAGCATGACCAACACGACGACGACGATAAGGCCACCGAGGAGGAGATTTTCGGTAACGGTTGAAATGGTTTTGTTAATTAATTTAGTCCGTTCAATAAACGGCACGATTTCGATGCCTTCGGGCAGGGTCTTCTGAATACGGGCTACCCGTTCTTTTACGGCGTTTACGGTGTTGGCAGAGTTGGCTCCTTTGAGCATCAGTACGATACCCCCCACGGCTTCCCCCTCGCCGTTACGGACCAGTGCCCCGAAGCGGTTGGCGTGTCCGAAGCCGACGCCTGCCACGTCTTTGACCAAAACAGGGATACCGTTCACATTCTTAACCACAATCTGCTCAATATCAGAAAGGCTTTTGACGACGCCTTCGCCCCGGATAAATTGCGCTTGGCCCACGCGCTCAATGTAACTGCCGCCCGTGTTGGCGTTGTTGCTTTGGAGCGCCGTAAATAACTCAGGAAGCGTGACATTGTGGCTGCGCAGGCGCTCGGGGTTTACACTTACTTCATATTGTTTGACAAACCCTCCAAAACTGCTTATTTCAATTACACCCTCAATACCAACCAATTGCCGTTTGACTATCCAGTCCTGAATGGTGCGAAGTTCAGTTAAATCATACTTGTCGTGAAAGCCCTCTTTGGTGGCGAGTGTGTACTGGTAAATTTCCCCAAGCCCTGTCGTCAGTGGTGCAATCATCGGTTTACCGAATTCCGTTGGAATATCGGCTTCCACCATTTTGAGTTGTTCGGATACCCATTGTTTGCCCCTGACAATGTCCATTTCATCTTTGAACACGACCGTGACCACCGATAGGCCCAGTTTGGAAACGGAACGAATTTCGGTGACGTCTGGAATATTGGCCAATGAAAGCTCAATAGGAGTAGTGACAAACTGTTCTACTTCCTGCGCGGCGAGGGTAGGAGTAAGGGTCAGGATTTGAACTTGGTTGGTGGTAATGTCGGGAACGGCATCGACGGGCAAACGCGACAGCGAATAGCCGCCCCAAATCACCAATGCCAGCACGGCCAACCCGATGATAAGTTTGTTTTTGATACTGTAATGAATCAGTGAATCAATCATGGTACGTTTTTAAGTTGTTTTTGAGAAGTCAGGGTTGGTGGTTTTTAAGTTTAATCAAACAATTTTGCCACTCCGAAAGCGGCGGCGGCAGCTACTGCGCCGATGAGGGTTACTTTCAACGCGCCTAGCCAAGGCGCTTGGCCAGTGGCTCTGCTTTTGAAATACCCAAATACAAACAAACAAAGCAGGGTCATTGCTGCCGACCATGCTAAGCCTTCGGTAGGTGTACTCGTTATAAAATAGGGTAGTAAAGGAACAAATCCGCCCATTGCGTACGAAATACCGATGGTGAGTGCGCTTTTACGGGCCTGATTTGGGTCGGGTTTTTGTAGCCCTAGTTCATATTTCATCATAAACTCCACCCATTTGTCTTTATCTTTGGCAATGTCTTCCACCACCTGATTCTGTAGGGGTTCGCTTATGCCCATGTCGGCAAATATTTCCTTGATTTCCGCTTTTTCGCGCTCTGGTAAATGGTCTACTTCCCAATATTCGCGCTTGAACTCAGCATCGTAATGTTCTACTTCTGTTTGTCCAGCCAGAAAACCGCCCAATCCCATTGCGATAGACCCCGCCACGATTTCGGCGATTCCAGCGGTGATAACCAGCGCGTTGCTGTCAACGGCGCCGCTTAATCCCGCCGCTAGGGCAAAAGGGACGGTTAGGCCGTCCGACATACCTATGACAATGTCGGTAATGAAAGCCGAACTGCTCAAGTGTTCTTCTTTGTGAAGAATAGAGCCTTCATGATGGCGAATGGTATCCATGAGGAGTAATGCTTAAAATTTGATGTGATAGAGTTTGCCTGAATGATTAAGAAGTAGGAGCTTACACTTTGGCCAGAGTTCGTCAAAAAATTCAGAAATAGCGGTATGTGAAATAGAAAAGGACTAAGTCGGCTGCGCAAACGCACCCGAAAAGAGCCAATGCTCCCATGAAGGAAAATAAAACTACGCTCGGGGTGGACAAATCAACGCCTTGAAGGAGAGAAAGGCGTACGAATTAAGCCATTGAAAGTTGGCTTTTTTGGGAAAAACAGGAAGACTGTAGTGCTCAAGGGCAATCGTAGCCGACGGCAGGATACAAAGACCCGCTACACCGTTGAAATCAACACTCGGCAGGTGGTGTTTGGTTTGCTTGGTATGTTTTGAATCGGCAGAATAATGCATCATCATAAACTGCCAAAAACTCAATGGTTGGGGCGATTCTTGCTTATGTTCTTCAAAGTGGGCCCATACTTCTGGCGAGCGCAGCAGGTCAGCCGCCGCCCGGGGGAGGAGACTTTGTGCCAGCACTACAAACGCCAAACTGTATGCCACCAAAACTTTCATTGGAAAATGTTGTTAATCAACAAAAATAGGTTTATCCGTTGAAGAATCGACTCGTCGTGTTCATTTTGTTGGGAATTTAGAATTAGTATAGATATTATTATCTGTAAAGTGTTGATTTGTAATAAATTATATTTTTTGTTTTGGAAGGATGACGCTTGTCATTTGATATTCTTGCAATAGAGATGTTATTTTGCAGTTGTTTATTTAAACTCAATCTAAATAAATTCGTTATTAACCATTATTTAGTTCTTTCATTGATTTGAACGACGAAAAGATAAAAAACGAATAACGGACGGAGAATACAGAATGAAAACCATTGCTGATTTAAAAATAGGAGAACGCGCTTTTGTAAAGGCATTTCGCCAAGTGGATTTATCGTTGAAATTGCTGGAAATGGGCTGCCTGCCTGGTTCTGAAGTAATGTTGGATTTTATAGCTCCCTTTGGCGATCCCCTCGGCATCCAGGTCAATGGCTACTGCCTTGCCCTGCGCAAAGACGAAGCAGCAACGGTTTTGGTTGAAGATAGCATTTAATACACTTTGAAAAAGACACCCACCATAGCCCTTATCGGCAATCCCAATAGCGGCAAATCTTCCTTATTTAATCAACTCACCGGCCTGCGCCAAAAGGTGGGAAACTTTCCAAGCGTAACGATTGAGAAAAAATCGGGGACATGGTTGTTGGACTCCAAAACCGAGTCTATCGTCATTGATTTGCCTGGTTTGTACAGCCTTTACCCAAAGTCGCTGGATGAACGGGTGGTGATTGATATTTTGGCCAATCCCGCTCATGAAAACTATCCCGATGTGGTGGTGATGGTAGCCGATGCTTCCAATCTTAAGCGCAATTTATTGCTTTTTACGCAGGTGGCGGATTTGGGTCTGCCCGTGGTGTTGGCGTTGAATATGCTTGACGTAGCACGCGATAAGCACCTTCAGGTCAATGCGGTAAAACTGGCCATGAAACTTGGCGTACCCGTGGTGCGTATCAATGCCCGAGTGGGCGAAGGCTTGGATAATTTGAAGCAGGCCATCGTGCAAACCCTCGAAAGACCAGTAATCACGACGCTGAATCAAAAATACTTTTTTAATCCTGCAGATCAATTCCCAGAATTAATCAACGACGTTAAGCGTACCAATCAACTTTCCAATAATTATCTGGCATTGCACTACGTGCAGCAGCACGATATTTTTTCGTTTTTAAACACGGAAAAAAGAGTTGCTTTTGATCAACTCATTGAGAAGTATGACTTCAAAGAAAGTGGGTTTCAGGCCGCCGAAACCATGCATCGCTACGCGGTGATTGATGGTTTGGTCAAGGATTCGGTCAAAGCGGCGGATGATTTTTTAGTAAAACCGCTGTGGACCAAGCGACTAGATGCCATTTTGCTGCATCCTTTTTGGGGGTATGCGGTGTTTTTGATGGTGTTGCTCACTATTTTTCAGGCCGTTTTTACGCTCGCCACCTACCCGATGGATATGATTGATGCGGGTGTGTCAGCGCTGAATGATTGGTTAAAACAACAGTTACCGTCGGGAGCTTTAACAGATTTATTGACCGATGGACTCATTGCGGGTATTGGCGGCGTGGTGATTTTTATTCCTCAAATTGCCTTTCTCTTTTTTCTGGTGGCTTTGTTGGAAGAATCTGGCTACATGGCGCGGGTGATGGTCATCATGGATAAACTGATGCGTAAATTCGGTTTAAATGGTAAAAGTGTGGTGCCACTGATTTCGGGCGTAGCCTGTGCAGTACCCGCCATTATGTCGGCCCGGAGCATCGGAAACCGTAAGGAGCGTTTGCTTACCATTCTGGTAACTCCATTGATGAGTTGCTCGGCGCGTTTGCCCATTTTTACCATTTTGATTGCTTTGGTAGTTCCCGCAACGCCTGTTTTGGGCTTTTTTACCTTGCAGGGATTGACGCTGATGGGGCTTTATCTGCTGGGTCTGGTGAGTGCGCTGCTTTCGGCTTGGGTCATCAAAGGAATGGTAAAAAATACCGAGCGCGGTTACTTTGTGATGGAAATGCCGACCTACAAGACTCCAAGGTGGTATCACGTGGGCTTGTCGGTGTGGGACAGCGTCAAATCTTTTGTGACCGAAGCAGGAAAAATCATCGTGGCAATTTCGATTATTTTGTGGGTGTTGGCGTCGTACGGCCCCGGAGATACGATTGCGCGGGCGGAAGAAACGGTCCAGAAATCTAATCCTGCGCTGGAAGGTGCCACGCTCGACAATGCCGTTGCGGCTTATAAATTAGAACATTCTTACGCTGGGCATTTCGGTAAATTCATTGAACCAGTCATCGCCCCTTTGGGCTATGATTGGAAGATTGGCATTGCCTTGTTGGCGTCATTTGCGGCCCGTGAGGTATTTGTCGGAACGATGAGTACTATTTACAGCATTGGTAGCGCCGCCGATGACGACAATGGCACCATTAAAGCCCGGATGCGTGCCGAAATCAATCCCAAAACGGGTGAGCCAATGTACACGCCTGCGTTGGCGTTTTCGCTCTTGATTTTCTACGTATTTGCCATGATGTGTATGAGTACCATCGCGGTCGTTTACCGCGAAACCCACGGCTGGAAATGGCCCCTGATTCAATTGGCTTACATGACGGCCCTGGCGTATGGTTTGGCTTTTGTGACGTATCAGTTGCTGAAATAATTATTTATGCGTCCGACGGTTCAAAACCGTCGGACGCATAACGGAAAATTGCATCAGAAATACATTTTCTGCGCACTCCGAAACGTGTTGCAGTGTGCTTCTACAATGTCGGCAATGCGTGGGGAATACCCACCACCCATCGACACCACCACGGGAACTTGGTGCGTTTGGCATTGTTCAAACACAAATTCATCGCGTTGGCGACAACCGGCAATACTTACTTTAAGTTTCCCCAATTTATCCGTCCCCAAAATGTCAACGCCTGAAATGTAAAAGGCAAAATCGGGTTTTTGTTGTTCAAAAAGAGAAGGTAACGTTTGGGTAAGAAGTCCTAAATATTCATCGTCTTGGGTGCCCGTTGGCAGGGCAATATCTAAGTCAGAAATTTCTTTGTGCAAAGGATAATTGTCTTTGCCGTGCATCGAAAAAGTAAACACGCGTGGGTCATTCTGAAAAATAACGGCCGTGCCGTTTCCTTGATGTACGTCTAAGTCAATGACCAGTATCTTGGTCGCTAATTTGTTTTCTAACAGATAGTTAGCGGCAATGGCAACGTCATTCAAGAGGCAAAACCCTTCTCCACGGTCGGGATAAGCATGGTGTGTTCCACCAGCTACGTTCATCGAAACGCCATATTTTAAGGCATGGTGCGTACATTCAATCGTGCCTTGGGCAATGCAGGTTTCGCGCTCAATGAGCCGCGCCGACAACGGAAAACCGATGCGTCTGACCATTTTTTCAGAAATCCGTAACTGCTTCAAATCTTCCCAATACTGGCGGGTATGTACGCCCAAAATCCAACGATCATCTAATGTGCCGGGCGAAAAGAAATTTTCATTTGAGCAAGTTCCTTCGTAGAGGAGTTGCTCAGGAATGAGTTCATATTTGAGCATTGGAAAACGGTGTGGTTCGCCGTTGGGGCCTGTTGGTAACGGATGACAGTAAATAGGGTCGTTGGCAATATAGAGCATGAAAGGATGAAATGATTTGGGGGATATTTTCGTTAATAACAGACACACATTTAATCAATTTCGTAAAACAATGAAAGTTAAGTATTTGAACATCATGATGGGGCTTGCGGTCGCGGCAATGAGCTGGTCGTGTAGCCCAGATGCCCTACAGGACCTAACGCCAGAGGATTCACAAGTGTTTATAACAAACTACGAGAAAAACACCAATTTCGGAAATTATAGCACTTTCAGCTTGGCGGATAGTGTATTTGTGGTTCAAAATGACCGCTCGGGAGTAGCCACGACGGCGTTGGATTTTCGCGTTTTGAGCCGCGTGGCCGAAAATATGACCAAGCGAGGCTATGCTCGGGTAGCCAAGACTGCCAAGCCTGATTTTGGTGTAAACGTGCTGCGCATCAGCGAAACCCAAACGGGTGTGGTGGCCAATTTTAATCCTTGGAATAGCTACTGGGGTTTTGGCGGTGGTGGTTTTTATTATCCGCCTACGTATTCGTATTATCAAACAACTGAAAGGTATTGGTACGTTGAAATCATCGACCTTAAGAATGCTGGTACGAGCGACAAAGCAACGGTGGTCTGGAATGCGCAGATACGAGGCGATGGAATTTTTGATGAAAATACCGTTGCATCGGTCATTGATGCCGTTTTTACGCAATCAACTTACCTTAAAAAGAATTAAAAATTCAGCAATGGAAGGGTTTTCGGACAAGTAAACCTCATACGTTGCTCGTTAAATAATACAAAATATGAAAAGAGTCATTTGTTTGGCCATTACACTTGTCTTTGCGGGAGAGCTCTTTGCGCAGCAAGTGGTTGACCGGCCCGAATTGTTTAAACGTCAGTCGCCCTACGAGCGCTACACTACTTACCGGGTGTCAGTAACGGGTGGATTGGGGCTGCCTACGGGTACATTTGGTAATTACATGGACAACTCAACGCTGCGTAATTATAACGTTGCAGTTGACTTTGTTTTTCCTAAAACAAATTTATCGGCGGGGCTTTCGGTAGGTTCGCAATACTTCCAAAATCGTATTGGGAGGCAGGTTTATAGCTCTGATAATCAAGATGTTTCGGCGGTTCAAACGCGTACTTTTTCGGCAATACCTTTGGTCGTGACGGGAAGTTATCACATTGGGAATGTAAATGCCCGCGTGCGTCCTTATGTGCAGGTAGGTCTTGGAGGAGCGTTTGCCGAATTGATCAATTATTGGGGAAATATTCCGACGGGAGATAATGGCTTTCGATTCGTGGCCCAAGCGGGCGCAGGAGTGCGTGTGCTGTTTAAAAAACAGGGGAAATTGGGCATAGAAGCGGGAGCTACGTACCAACACTTGCCTTTTGAGTCTGTCGCCGAAGGAATCAAAGATGCCTCCACCCTTAACGCCCGCGTAGGGTTGTTTTATCGTTGGTGGTAGAATCAGTTTACCGTAGGCAGCTCACAGTTTACAGTAGGCAGTAATATTTTATCTATTGCCTACTGCCAACTGAGAACTGCTTACTTTTTATGCTTCAATCGTAATCTCGTGCGAAATTTCGGCCAACGGTTCAAACTGTGCCGTTGCGGAGCAGTATTTCTCCATTGAGAGTTTTACGGCGCGCTCTACTTTGGCGCGGTCGAGGTTTCCTTTGAAGAAATAATGAATGGTTATTTTGCGGAACGGCGAGCGCTCGGTATCGTCTTCTTTGATTCGGTCACCTTCTACCGAAATCCGAAAATCCAATATGTCTTGACGCTGTTTTTTTAAGACCAGCACGACGTCTATGGCCGTACAACTACCAAGTCCCATCAGCAATAATTCCATCGGGCGTACACCCATGTTTTTGCCGCCAATGTTTGGAGAAGCATCGGTGTGTACTTTTTGGTCCGATGAACCCGTGGCCTCAAAATGAAAGCCGTCGTCTACGCGTACTAATTCTACTTTCATGATTTTTGAAAAGTTAACCGTTATCTTTTGGACAAGACGCTATTGTTTGTCCGCCAACATTTCTGTGTCCTGAATCAGGAGCGAAAGCCCGACTACTTTTTTGGTTTCAGGATTACGTTTGAACGTGATGATGGAGCCGTACTGGCTGGTGGATTTGAACGTATCTGGTTTGTCTTGTTTCAGCAGCTTGTTGGCCCCGTTTTCGTCGGCTTCTCCAAACAACGCGCCCTCTTTGAGGGTGATTTTATAGGCACTGAAATACCCGTTGTCTTTCATTTTGTACGTTCCCACGTAGTCAGACAATGAATCGACAGTGCTTGTTGAAAGCGCCACCGGGGAAGAATTGGTCAAGGACATCAACAAGACGCTGATTCCCAGAAAACAAATTGGAATCCACTTTTTCATCTTAGTATGTTGGTTAAGGGTAAAGACGAAGCCTAAGCTTCGTCTTCGATGATGTTGATTTTGGTAATTTTATCTCCCTGACGGATGGCATCGATTACGTCCAAACCGTCCGTTACTTTGCCAAAACACGTGTGATTACGGTCAAGGTGAGCGGTGTTGGTACGGCTATGGCAGATAAAAAACTGTGAGCCACCCGTGTTGCGACCAGCGTGGGCCATCGAAAGAACACCACGGTCGTGGTACTGATTGTTGCCCGTCAATTCACATTTGATAGTGTATCCTGGACCGCCACGGCCAGTTCCTTGTGGACAACCTCCCTGAATCATAAAGTTAGGAATGACGCGGTGGAAAGTAAGGCCATCGTAAAATCCACTTTTTGATAATTTGATAAAATTGGCAACGGCAATAGGGGCATCCTGATCGTAAAAGTCGATCAACATTGTCCCTTTTTCGGTAATCATTTCAGCTTTAGGCATTTGTGTACGTATTAACGGTTATTTTTCGCCGGAGCGAGTGGTTTTATTTAATTTGGGATACAAAGGTACGCAAACAGTTTTAGATTGAATTTGTTGATACCATAGATTTTAAGGGGCGGAGGGGTCGTTAAAAACAAAAAAAACGTTGGTTTGAACGAGGCTTCCGCTTTAATTTGTGCAAAACTCATTTACAATCATGGCCAATCACGAAGTCATTATTATCGGAGCGGGTATCGCAGGTTTGTCTTGCGCCAATTATTTATCCCATTTTGGCATTGCCCCCTTGGTATTGGAGGCCGCCGAGGCGGTTGGCGGACGGGTGCGAACCGATAAAGTCGATGGCTACCTGTTGGACCGGGGCTTCCAGATATTATTGACGGCGTATCCGGAGGCACAACGACTGTTGAACTACAACGCATTGGCGTTAAAATCGTTCCGTTCGGGTGCTTTGATTCGCAAAGACAATGATTTTTCGGTCATCAGTGACCCGTTCAAAGAACCTACTCAAGTGTTCAAAACCCTGTTTTCATCAGTTGGGACGCTGGTTGATAAGCTCAAGGTTCTTCAATTGTCAAATAATGTAAGCAAAGAATCTACTGACGCTTTTTTTCATGAACATGCCACCGATACGCTCACTTATTTGCGCAATTATGGCTGGAGCGATGAGATGATTGCCGATTTTTTTAAACCCTTTTTCGGGGGCGTATTTCTGGAAAATGAACTGGAAACCTCCAGTAATTTCTTTCGTTTTATTTTCAAGCAATTTTACACTGGCGACGCCGTCATTCCTGCGGGAGGAATGCAGGCCATTCCTGAGCAAATGGCGGCTAAATTACCGCCTCATACCCTGCGATTGAACACCAAAGTAGAAAAAATTGAAGGTAGCAAAGTTTATCTTTCGGATGGTAAAACGCTGACTGCTAAAAATATAGTGGTGGCCACCGATGCCCGACAAGCTGATGTGCTGTTGGGGAGGAGCCTAAAACGAGAATATAACGTAACGACCTGCACCTATTTCGCTGCCGAGCGCTCGCCGTTGAATGAAAAGATGCTGGCGCTCAATCCTAATCGACTGTCTGTGGTGCACAACGTGTGTGTGCCCAGCGATATTGCTCCCTCGTATGCGCCCGAAGGCAAAGCGTTGGTGTCAGTAAGTACGCAAGGATTAGAATGGTTTGACGAGAAAAAACTAACCGACCGCATCGTACACGAGCTTACGGGTTGGTTTGGCGAAGAAGTAAAAACGTGGAAGCACCTTCGTACGTATCATATCCCTGAATCGTTGGTCAAATACCCCGCCAATGCACCTGCCACTAATTTAAAAATCAGCGAGCATTTGTACGAATGCGGCGATCATACTTCTTATCCGTCGTTGAATGCCGCTATGGCTACGGGCAGAGCAGTAGCCGATATGATAGCGGGAATATGAGGTCCGAAATTTAGATTTTTAGGGTGTTTATATCTAAAATTTAAGCAAAAAGTTGGCCATTTGCCGCCCTGATTGAAAGGCTCCTTCTACATTTCCCTGTCCGAATCCGTCTCCACCCATCAATAGCGAAAACGGGGTATTGCAGACGTAATAGGGTTGAGGATAAGATTTTTCGGCTAAACTGTACCGCCAGCGATGCACCTGAAACGATTCAATCTGCGCTTTGGGAATCCACTCACTGAGCGAATCAAGGAGCAATTCACCCGTTGCGGTAAGGTCTTCTTCTAAGTGCTGCTTGCTAAAGGCGGCGCTTGCATGAACGGTGATGGAAGTAGTTTCTGAAATCCCTTTTTGAAAATTATCGGCCACCCACGCCACGGGGCCTTGGCCAAATTTGAGGATGCCTGGCGTTGGAATAAGGCTATTCCCATTCAAAAGTACCATTACCGCAATGCAGGGAGCATATTCTATGCTCTCAAAAACACTAGACTCCGCCGCTGAAAGCAGATAACTGTCGTTTAAAAGTACCAAGGCTTGCGGAGCAGGGATGGTGATGATGAGCGTGTCGGCCTCATAGGCTTGTCCTGATTCCGTCAGAACAATACAACCGTTTTCATCCCCTGAAATGTGTATTGCGCGCTGGCCAGTTTGCACATTGAGTGGTTGCGCCATGTATTTGGCAATGCTGCTCATGCCCTCCACTCCCACAAAACGCGGATGATGAAAAGAAATATCACTAAGTTCTGTATCCTGCAAGGCCCATTCTTGGACAACACCTACTTCGGTTAGCACTGAAATAAATTGCTGAAACTCGGTGGTACGAGCCGTAAAATACTGGGCACCGTGGTCAGCGCGGGCATTGGCCAAACGGCGGGTCGCCATGCGCCCACCTACACCACGCCCTTTGTCGAGTACCGTGACGTTCCAGCCGTTTTGTTGAAGTGTACGCGCGGCAGTCAGCCCCGTCATTCCCGCACCAATAATTATACAAGAAGGCATTTTTTTATGAAAAGTTGATTTATGATGCACCTGCTTTGGCTGGTGTGTCTAATAAACTTATCAGTGAGAAATAAGTTTTGAAAAAGAGTAATAGGATGTTGAGAGAATCAATTGCTGAAAAATAAGCGGCCCTGTAAAGAATTGATTTTTCTCGTAGTGGGCTACTTTCCATCAATCACTTTTCCATTGCTTTCAAGGCTGCCTGTTTCAAGGTGTCCAAGTTCTTTTTTGATATTTCAGTCCAAGGTGATTTTTCAGCCGTGAGGAAATCAAAATTGCTTTTTTTGATTAATGTCCCGTAAACCGTAAAAGCTGCCAGCACACTTCCCGTCATGCTCGGATGGAAATTGTCATTCCCATAAAGTGGCAAGCTGGGTGTTGACTGCCAGGCGTATTTCCACGCCAAGCCCGCAGGACAGAGCAGCGATTGGGTTTGTTTGGCCGCTTGGGTGTAGGAGTAAATGACGTTGTCTAAATCTAAAAAACGGGTCGAAGAGGGCCAAACCATATAAATCGCCATTGATGTATTGTTTTTTTTGCAAACTTCTGCCAGCCGTCGGGCATATTCCAACAATAAAACCTGAGATTCGGGCAAGGCGGAAGGGCCTTGCTGGGCAACGACAAAATCATAACGACCCGTTTCGATTTCCTTTTGCACTTTTCCTTCTTTCCAGTGGTCTTCCAAGGAGTAGTTGGGAAAGCTAAGCATTGTGTACTCAATGCTGACGCTATCGTATTTACCTATTTCCTGGACCAATTGCGGCAAATCGTTGGTATACGTAAGGCTGTTTCCTACAAATAGGATTTTCAATGCCGATTTTTTGGAAGCAATTTCATTTGCGTTCGTACAGCCACTGAAAAAGATAAAAAGAACTATAAGGCTACGTAATATCATTGGTCAAAAAAGTACGAGTGTTGGCGCATTTGATGATGTAAAATACGAATTTTCAGGTTATTACAAAAACATCCGAAACTTAGCATTATCGACAATTAAATGTCTGCCTGTGCTTTAACGACATCAAGCCACCGGCGTATCGGGTGGTGAGGTTGCAATAAAAAAGGTGCGAACCGAAGTCCGCACCTGATAATAATATTGAAAAATA
Organism: Runella rosea; assembly: GCF_003325355.1. Classification (GTDB taxonomy): domain Bacteria; phylum Bacteroidota; class Bacteroidia; order Cytophagales; family Spirosomataceae; genus Runella; species Runella rosea. Next base: position 1,830,279 of record NZ_CP030850.1, on the reverse strand, counting down.
GCTCTAGGATTAAGCTATTTGTGCTTCGCGGTGAATGATGGCTTCGCGGTCGGGGCCCGTTGAAATAAAGCTGATGGGCAAGTTGAGTTCTGCTTCCAAAAATTCAATGTACGCGGCCAACTCGGCAGGAACTTCGTCGTATGTATGAAGATTTTCGAGCGACTGCGCCCAGCCTTTCATGGTTTTGTAGACGGGCGTAGCCTCATTGGTACACAAGTCGTACGGGAAACGGTCGGTGAGGGTGCCGTCGGCCAATTGGTAGTGCGTGCAGATGTTGATTTCTTCAAAAATATTCAAAACATCTACTTTCATCATCACCAATTGCGTCACACCATTAATCATGATAGCGTATTTAAGCGCTGGCAGGTCTAACCAACCACAACGACGCGGACGACCCGTGGTCGAACCAAATTCACGGCCTTCCTGACGCATCCGCTCGCCCACTTCGTTCAATAATTCGGTAGGGAAAGGGCCGCTGCCTACGCGGGTGCAATAGGCTTTGAAAATTCCGAATACTTCACCAATGCGACGCGGCGACAACCCTAGACCCGTGCAGGCACCGGCGGTCGTGGTATTGGAGCTCGTTACGAAAGGATACGAACCAAAGTCAATGTCTAGCAAAGAGCCTTGGGCACCTTCGGCCAATACCGTTTGCCCCGCATCAATCGCTTCATTGACGAGGTATTCGCTATCCACAAAATTATAGTCTTTCAAAAACTCCGTTGCTTCAAAGAAGGTTGCTTCGGCATCGGCGAGCGTTGAAGAATAATCGTAGTTATAAAAATCAAGGATAACCTTGTGTTGGTCAACCAAACGATTGTATTGCTCTTTAAAATCAGGCGAAACAAGGTCGCCCATGCGTAATCCCTGACGGGCTACTTTGTCCTGATAGGCAGGTCCGATACCACGCAAGGTAGAGCCGATTTTGGAATCACCTTTCGACTTCTCATAAGCGGCATCCAACAAACGGTGGGTCGGTACAATGACCGAAGCTTTCTTGGAAATAAAGAGATTTTGCTTGAGCGGGAGGTTGTATTTTGCGAGTCCGTCGATTTCTTTTTTCAAAACAATCGGGTCAAGAACCAAGCCATTGCCGATGATGTTTTTGATTTCAGGACGAAAAATTCCCGAAGGTATTTGGTGCAGTACGTGTTTGAAACCATCAAATTCGAGGGTATGGCCCGCATTCGGGCCGCCCTGAAAACGTGCTACTACTTGGTATTGGGGCGCCAAAACGTCCACAATCTTTCCTTTCCCTTCGTCGCCCCATTGGAGGCCCAGTAATACGTCAACTTTCATAAGTTATTCTATTTCAATTCTTTGGGGTCTTTCGTTTATTTTATTTTTATTTTCGCAGTTTACGCGCTGGCAGTTGCCGTAGAAGATGAGCGAGTGGTGCAATACATTGAATTTGAGCAAATCACCGACCATGTTTTGGATATTCTGAACGCGCGGGTCGCAAAACTCCATCACGTGGTGGCAATCCATGCAAATAATGTGGTCGTGCTGACGGTAGCCGTAGGCTTTTTCGTACTGCGCTAGGTTTTTGCCAAATTGGTGTTTGGTTACTAAATCACAATCAACCAGTACATCAAGCGTGTTATAGACGGTGGCGCGGCTCACCCGATATTTTTTATTCTTCATTGATATATACAGCTCATCTACGTCGAAGTGGTCTTCGCGGCTATATATCTCCTCCAATATCGCAAAACGTTCGGGCGTTTTGCGCAGACCTTTACGTTCCAAATAAGCCGTCAGGATGCGTTTGGCCGCTTCTAAATTTTCGTGTTTGGCTTGGGGCATTTTTTTCTTGGTTGACAGGTTAAGGTTAAAAGTCACTGGCGCGTACTCACTGCAATTAATAATTGACGCGTAGGCACCCGTGCGATTAACAATTAACGGGGGCAAAAGTACGAATTTTCAATCAAAACGTGCGACTTTAAATACACCTTCCACTTTTTCCAGTTTTTGTAGAAGCTGTTCTAAGTGGCGGGTATCGTACACGTACAACTTAATGATGGCCTCAAAAATACCCTCGTCCGTTTCGACCGCAATGGATCTGATATTGATGTGGAGTTCGTTGGAAATGATTCGGGTCAGGTCATTGACCAAGCCCACGCGGTCGGTTCCTTCGATGCGGAGTCCCGCCAAAAACGCCAATTTCTGTTGTGAAGTCCACTTAGCTTTGATGACGCGGTTGCCGTGATTGGAGAGTAATTCGGGCGCGTTGGGGCAGGTGGTACGGTGAATTTTAATGCCTTCATTGACGGTCACGAACCCAAATACATCGTCGCCGGGGATAGGATTACAGCATTTGGCCAAGATGTAGTCGATCTTATCCATATCTTCCCCAATCAGCAGCGCGTCGGCGTCGGCACGTTCACCATGCATCTTTTTGAGCTCTTTGGTGAACTGCTTGCCATCTTGCATTGTATCGGTGTTGATTTTAGCCAACACATTCAATTTTGCTTCTTTTTCGTGCTTGAATTTCTTGATTTCGTCGGCATTGATGTAGCCTTTTCCGAAACGATAATACAGGTCGTTGGGCGTTTTGCAGTTGAAATACGCCCGAAGCTGATTGATCAATTCGTTGGTTACTTCTAAGTGCAGAATCTTGCACTTGCGTTCAATGATGCTGCGCCCATCCGTAAGATACTGCTTGTTTTCTTCTTTAATAAGCTCTTTAATCCGCGCTTTAGCCTTCGAAGTCACGACAAATTTTAGCCAGTCTTCACTAGGTTTCTGTCGTTTGGCCGTAATGATTTCCACTTGGTCGCCGTTGTTGAGCGACTGGCTGATGGGCACGAGCGAGTTGTTGACTTTGGCCGCAATGCAGCGAGCGCCCACTTCAGAGTGAATATCAAAGGCAAAATCTAGGGCCGTAGCGCCGCGCTGCAATACGCGCAGTTCGCCTTTTGGCGTAAACACAAATACTTCTTCGGCAAACAGATTGCTCCTGAAATCATCCAAAAATTCCAGCGCGGCGGCTTTGCTGTCTTTGGTAGCTTCGAGCATTTCGCGCACCTGATTGATCCACTGGTCGATACCCTGACTGGTTTTGGTGTCGTTTCCTTTGTATTTCCAGTGGGCTGCTACGCCTTTTTCGGCAATTTCGTCCATGCGTTTGGAGCGAATCTGCACTTCTACCCATTGGGCTTTGTCGGTGCCTTCGGGGCGGTACATCACTGTAATGTGGAGCGATTCGTAGCCGTTGGCGCGGGGAGTGGCCAGCCAGTCTTTCAGGCGGTCGATGTTTGGGGTATAGTGGTCCGTGACAATCGAATACGCGTGCCAACAGTCAGATTTTTCTTCTTTGGGGTCGTCTTTGGAATTCATGATGACGCGCACCGCAAACAAATCGTAGATTTCCTCAAAGGGCTTTTTCTGTTTCCGCATTTTATTCCAGATGGAATAAATGGATTTTGGACGCCCTTTGATGGCAAAATCATATCCCTGCTCCCGGAGGTCGTCCTCAATCGGTTCGATAAATTTGGCAATAAAACGATCGCGGGAGGCGCGGGTAGCTCTCAACTTGCTCCTTATTTCTTCAAAACCTTCGGGCTCTGTATATTTAAGGTACAGGTCTTCGAGTTCGGTCTTGATTGAATGTAATCCTAAACGGTGGGCGAGGGGCGCATAGATAAAGATGGTCTCAGATGCAATCTTCAATTGCTTGTCGCGCGCCATGCTGTCGAGCGTGCGCATATTGTGCAGGCGGTCGGCGAGCTTAATCATGATGACACGAATGTCGTCCGAGAGTGTCAACAGCATTTTCCGAAAGTTTTCGGCTTGCTGCGACGTTCCAAACTCAAATTGGCCCGAAATTTTGGTGAGTCCATCAATGATTTGCGCTACCTTTTTCCCAAACTGGCGCTCAATGTCCTGAAGGGTATAGTCGGTGTCTTCGACAACGTCGTGCAAAAGGGCGCAGATAATAGAGGTAGTTCCCAAGCCGATTTCTTCAACGCAAATCTGAGCAACCGCAATGGGATGATAAATGTAAGGCTCGCCAGATTTCCGGCGCATGTCTTTGTGGGCTTCAACGGAAAGGTTAAACGCTTTTTTGATGAGTTTGGCGTCGTTGTCTTTCAAAAAGGGCTTGGCGGCACGTAGAAGTCTGCGGTATCGTTTCAGAATCTCCAGACGCTCAAGATCCAAATCAATTTCTACTTCGATGGGCATGTTTATGGATGGGTCGGTGGACCGAATTTGTTGTACTCAATACGACTAAAGTAGTCAGAATTATTTTTTTTTACAACTATTTTCTGATTTATGAGCAAAATACAAACGGATATATTTTGAGTAAATTGTTGATAGACAGCGAAGTAGTTTGGTTTGAAAAAAAAATCAAAAATAAAGACGTTAAAACTTCTCTATTTATTTGCATTTATTACAAATCTATTCATAATTTTGCAGCCCCAAACACACACGCTGCGGGCGTGGTGAAATTGGTAGACATACCAGACTTAGGATCTGGCGCCGCAAGGCATGGGGGTTCGAGTCCCTCCGCCCGCACCTTTAGTGGCCGTCGTCCGTGAACAAAAATACGTTTCGGAAACCGTCAAAAACTAAACCCTCAAGCTCGCAAAGTTTGAGGGTTTTTTCAATGAGTAACCATTCAATCATCGTCCCGATGTCAATCGGGACAACAGATAACTAATAACTGCAAAATGGAGGTCCTGTTAGAAAAAAGTACACCCACCAACGCCACGTTGACCGTCAAGTTGGCAAAAGAGGATTACCAACCAAAAGTAGATAAAACCCTCAAAGATTATAGCAAACGCGTTAATTTGAAAGGGTTCCGCCCGGGTAAAGTACCCGCGCAGGTGATTCAGCGCATGTACGGAAAAAGCATCGTTATTGACGAGGTCAACCAATTGTTGAGCGATACCGTCAGTGGCTACATCCGCGACAATAAACTTCCAGTAGTTGGTGATCCGCAAATTGACCGCGAAAAAACATCAACTATTGACTGGGATAAGCAAAGCGAATTTGAGTTTGCCTACGAATTGGGATTGGCTTCTGACTTTGAAGTGAATTTGAGCGCCTTGCCTTCGGTTTCTAATTATACCATAGAAGCGGGCGAAAAAGAATTGAATGATACCATCGAAAACCTGCGTACGCAATTTGCGGGTCAAATCAATCCCGAAGTTTCGGAAGCGGGTGATATGATTTATGGTGAGTTGAAACAAGGTGACTTTTCGACTAAAACGGCCATTCCTTCGCGCCAAATCAAAGAAGAAGCGCAGGCACAATTTATCGGTTTGAGCAAAGGAAGCGAGATTACGTTTGATATTCGCAACACCTTCGTTGACGACAAAGCCGTAGCGCATTTGACAGGCTTAAAAGACGAAGATGCCGCTGCATTGGCGGGTGATTTTACCTTCACGGTAGAAGACGTCACGCGTCAAGCACCTGCTGAAATCAATCAGGAGTTTTTTGATAAAGTATTGGGTGCTGGTAAAGTGGATAACGAAGTAGCTTTCCGCGACCAAGTAGCCGAAATTATCAAAAACAACTACGCTCGCGAAGCTGATTCGTTGTTGCGCCGTGACATCGACCAAGCGTTGTTGGACAATATCAGCATTGATTTACCAGAAGAATTCCTGAAAAAATGGTTGTTTAACGCCAACGAAGGAAAATTCACACCTGAGCAAATCGACGCCGACTATCCGCAGTTTACGAAGTCACTGAAACTTTCGTTGATCAAAAACAAGATGGCCGAACAAGTCGACATCAAAGTAGAATCAGAAGAGGTAATTGCCCGCGCCGAAGACATGGTACGTGAGCAGTTTGGTTTCTACGGCAACGATATGGGTGAGCAGATGAACGACACCATCCGTAAGATTGCGATGAACTACCTGACGTCAGAAAAAGAAAATAACTACTCCAAAATGTTCAACCTCGTGTTTGACGATAAGGTGTTTGCAACCCTTAAAACGCAACTGCCTTTGGAGGACAAAACCATTGATGTAGAGCAGTTTCAGGAAATTGTGAAGAGCCTGAGCTAATCGTGTTTTTGGATAAATAATTTTTCAGTACTAAAATGGCTGCACATCAATGTGCGGCCATTTTGCGTTTAGAACCCTGAAACAACCCGAAATATGGAAAAGCTGATTGAACTCACCAAACAACTTTGGCCTTCGATGAGCCATGAATTTGAGGAGGTACTGCGAAACTCCTTGGTGAAGGAAGTGGTGCCCAAAAAACAATTGATTTTGAAAGAGGGGCAAACCGCGCATCGAATGCATTTTGTGGAACAGGGATGCGTGCGAGGGTATTACCTGAAAGAGGGAGAGGAGATCAACTCGTGGTTTATGAAAGAAGGCGATTTTGTAATTTCTATTGTTAGCTTTTATACCCAAACACCTTCGGAAGAGATGATAGAGACGCTCGAAGACTGTATTTTATGGTCAATCTCCTACCAGCGCCTCCATCAACTGTATCTTCAATATCCCGAATTTAATCGGGTAGGGCGGCTTCTGACGGAGCATTATTATGTGTTGAGTGAGCAGCGTACCCAAAATTTAAGAAAGAAAACGGCCGATGAACGCTACCGACAGTTGGTCACTTCTTTTCCGGATATCAGCAACCGCGTACCGCTCAAATACATTGCTTCTTACCTTGGCATCAGCTTTGAAACCCTCAGCCGATTGAGGGCTAAGAAATGGTAAAGTCCGATTTTTGAATTGATTTATGTCAATTTTTTTGGGTGGATTTGGGGTGAGTTTTGTAACCGAAACTTTAAAAGCTACAAAAGATATGCTCACCCTCATTTTTATCGTTTTTGGATTTTGCTTTATCTTAGAACGACTCATCCCGGGTTGGAAACTTCCTGACGTACCGACATGGACCATCAGAGTTCTGGGGGTAAATTTTATTCAACTTGGCGTAGTAATACTGGCAGGATATACGTGGGAAAAGTGGTTTTCGGTCTATTCGTTATTTCATCTTTCAGACCACGTAAACCCTTATTTGGGGGGACTGATTGCGTATTTTATCGCAACGTTTATATTCTATTGGTGGCATCGTTGGCGGCACACCGTTGATTTTCTATGGACCCATTTTCATCAAATCCACCATAGTCCGCAACGAATCGAAGTCATCACTTCTTTTTACAAGCACCCTTTGGAAATGACGGTCAACTCAATCATTGGGAGTTTGCTGGTGTATTTTTTATTGGGATTAAACATGGAGGCAGGTGGAATTTATACACTTTGTACCGCGCTTGGGGAGTTTTTTTATCATACAAATGTTAAAAGTCCGCAATGGGTTGGTTATATTTTCCAACGTCCTGAAATGCACAGAATTCATCACGAATACAATAAACACACCAATAACTATGGTGACATTGTTTGGTGGGATATGCTTTTTGGAACGTATGAAAATCCGAAAGAATTTAAGACCTCCTGCGGTTTCGACAACGAAAAAGAGCAGCGACTTGTCGATATGTTGAAATTTAAAGATGTACACAGAGAATGATTGGCCGCATCCGCTTGGCGGTGAAGCCTACCTACCGAATTCATGAGACATTCCAAGTCTCTGAAACCTAGAATGTCTCTGCATTATGCCTTTTTTACCAAAACAATTACCCCCGAAGCCCACGACATTTTAACCGTTTCAAAACGGGTATCTTCTTCAAGCGTTTGGATGAGCGCGGCTACTTTTTCGGCGTGTCCTTCGGGCCAATTGGGCTGGGGGAGCATATCGTCGATGATGTAAAAACCGCCCGGTTTGACCAAATTCAGGGTTTCGGCCAAATGATTGTATTTGCCGGGCCATGTATCGGCAAAAATTAAATCAAAGCTATTGGTGGGAAGCGTCACGATGACGTCTTCGCCTGGAAGACAGATTAACTCCAATCGTGGGTCGTGGCCAAGGTGTTTTTGGGCAATGGAAATCAAAGCTTCGTCAAATTCTACCGAAATGAGGCTAGAATCAGCGCTCATTCCTTCCAAAATCCAAGCCGTGGCGCGGCCAGCACCCGTACCCAATTCCAGAAATTTCCCCGCAGGTTTGGAAGCAATAAGAGTGCGAAGAAATACCCCCGTCAAATCGTCAGATGGTTGACCGAAGCTGATGGCGGCGGCATCTGCGTCAATATTTTTAATACTGCCGGGTTTGTTTGGAATGCTGTTGTCGTTCATAAATCTGATCTTTTTCGGCTTATATGGTTTATAAAAATTACGGGCACAAACTACCGAAAAAAAGCAATGATTCAGCAATGTGTTCTTCCCAATAAGGCCATTCATGCCCGCCCGGAAACTCATTGTATTGATGCTCAATGCCATGCCGGACCAAAGAATGATGCAATTGTCGATTGTAATCAATGAGAATATCTTCCTGGCCGCAATCAAACCGAAAAGGCGGAAGGTTTACTTTGTGTTGCAGGATACTTTCCAACACCGATTCTTGGGTTTGAGCGACTGAGAGAAGCCCGTCAAAATCTTCCACAAATTGGTTCAATTGGCCCAGCTCTGTGACGGACGAATGACCCGAAAAAGCCCTGAATTTATCAGAATACTTAGCTCCTAGCCGCAGTGCACCATAACCGCCCATCGAAAGCCCCGTGATGAAAAGCGGCAAAGCGCGGCCCGCGATTTGTTGGGTTACTACACTGACCACATCTTCCACAATCCATTTTTCATAGTCTTCCGACAGATGAGGCACATACCCGCTGCCGTCGGCAAACAGCCCATCGGAAGGCATGACCAGAAGCATGGGCGGCATTTTGTTTTCATTAATGAGCCGTTCGGCGGTTTGATGAACGCCACCTTTGAGCGTCCATGCCCAATGGCTTCCATACACACCATGCAGGAGCATGACCATGCCTTTGAGTTCAGAAACAGGAACGTCGGGTACAAATACAGTAATATCCGCTCGTTTTTTCAACGATGGGCTTTTGACCGTAATCAAGCGCAGATTGTCGGATTCAAAACGTGGGTCGGAGATTTCGACGGTGAAGAATTGGGACATACATTAAAAAATCAAAATGACAGCGTGGCTCTAAAACACAATCACGCCCTTCGCATTTCTGCCCGCGTGCATATCGGCAAAGGCTTCGGCGAGTTGGTCAAGGTTGTAGGTTTTGGTCACCATTTTGTCCAAAATCAAATCGCCTTTGGCGTAGAGTTGTTGGAGAATGGGAAAATCAATTTGGGGCCGAGCTTTGCCATAAAGCGGATTGATGTAGATTTTGTCCCATTCAAAAAGGTTCATGTCGATGCTAATTACCTGCTCAATGCCGCTCACCTGACAGGCAACGCCTGCGTTGCGCACCATGGCAAGCGGTGCGGCACCGAGTTCGGGAATAGCGGTACACTCAAAAGCATAATCAGCGCCGCGCCCGTTGGTAATGGACTTAACAAGCTGGGCGGCCTGCAATAGGCCTATGTCTTCCTTTTTGGCCAAAACAGTGTCGGTAGCGCCGTATTCTCGGGCCATTTCGAGGCGTAATGGGTTGATGTCTACAGCGATGATTTTGGCCGCGCCCGCGATTCTTGCGCCTTGAATGACGTTTAGCCCCACGCCGCCCGTGCCGAGTACCACCACGGAGCTGCCCGTTTTGACTTTGGCAGCATTGACCACCGAACCGTAGCCAGTCATGACACCGCAACCGACAATGGCCGCCGACGAAAAAGGCATGTCGACCGTGATTTTGACGCAGGCCGCTTCTCGCACCAACGTGTATTCTGCCATCGTACCGAGGCTAAACGCGCGCTCAATGGGTTGACCTTCCAGAAGGGTAGAGGCCAGTGTCGCGTGGCCCCCTGAGGCTTTATTACCCGCTGTAACGGGCGAATTGACTTCGCAAATATGTTGGTTGCCTTCCTGGCACTGAAAGCATTTGTGACACGGAATGGCCCAGTTAAGCATCACTTTGTCGCCTACCTGAAGGCTCGTTACATCAGGGCCAATTTGGGTTACGATGCCTGAGCCTTCGTGGCCCATCACGAGAGACTTACCCCATGATTGCGAATCCCAATCGGTATGACAGATGCCCGCCGCTTTGATTTGTACCAGCACTTCATCGCCCTGCGGGGCGGCTACTTGGAGGGTTTGAATGGAAAAACTGCCCGTGCCGTTGGCAATGGCGGCTTTGGATTGAAGCATTCTTATAGTATTTTTTTTACCACTAAGTCTTAATGAAACTTAGTGGTTTTAACATTATTGCTACTTCGCCCGTGGGTACTGGCTTAAATCTGGCCGTTTGAAATCGGTAAAAATGCTTTCGGGTAGTTTGTCAAACACCATGATGTCGGTGAGGTCGCGGTCGCCACGCTCGCCAGAAATCAAGATTTTTCCGTGTTGCTTATAGTCGGTCCAAGGACGAATGAAGCCAGGTTTTTCGGCGTCAAACTTGGGATAATAGGCCCATTGCCATACCATAGGATTTGTTTTCTTTACCCATACTTTGTATTTATTGTCGGGGGTGTTGCCTACGCCTTTAAATGTCAATTGGAGTACATCGGCTTCTACGCCGTCCTGCGTTTTGTCTTCGCCGAGGTATTTGAGGGTTACGCCCGAATCTTTCAGTTTGAAAGGCATTAGGAGCCAATAACTGTCGTTTATCCAAGCACCTTTTCCACTTTTTACAAATTTGGCGATGGAGTCAGGAGCCGTTTGTTCTTGGCCGTATTTAAACACGCGTCCTTTGTCGGTATTGATGTTTAAAAGTACAGTTTGGTCGTTATTGACATTGTCGATGCGCACATTACCGGTCCACTTGTCCCAAATTAGTTTTCGATTTCCGAAAAAATTCCAGGCGATGTAGCGCGTTTTATCCCAATTTTTGCGCCCTCCCATATTTTCCATCACTTGGTCGGCTATTTCGATGGCTTTGGCATCAGAGCCAGCAGCGTCAAATCCTGCGGCGGCGGGGTTTTTCTGGGCAAAACACGCCGAGAATAATAGGAAAGCGAGCAAATTGAGCGTAAATTGTTTCTTCATTGACATACATTTTTGACGTTAAAACGGGTTTTTTCAGTAGTTCTACCCAGAGGGGTGATTTTTATCACCAAGGTAACTGATTTTTGTCATATAGTTTCACCCTTAAATAGCACAATTTTATGGCATCCAACCAACGTAGAAAAACAATGAGAACAATTTTGGTACCCACGGACTTCTCTGACAACTCTCAAAAAGCGCTTGAATTTGCGCAGATAATTGCAGAAAGGTACGATGCGGGAATTTCATTGGTACATGCGTATCATCCGCCAATCATTGATCCTAACCTGCCGCCAGAAGCATTAGTCGCGTTGGCCGAGCAGACGGAGAAAATTGACAGAGAAAAGCTAGAGGCGTGGGAAAAAGAATGCCGACAAGATGGGTTTGCGTGTGAAAGTAAACTGGTATTTGGCTCGGCAACAGATGTAATTTTGGACGAGGTCATTGAGCAAAAGCCGATTTTGGTCGTCATGGGCCGCACGGGCAAAGGGGGGTGGCTCGATAAACTGATGGGCAGTGTAGCCACTAGTGTTTCGGCCAAGGCCGCATGCCCTGTGTTGGTGTTGCCGCCGCAGGCGCACACCAAAGACATTAAGCGAATCGTGTACGCCACGGAGTTGGAGCGACCCGAAGAAAATGCCTTGGGTTTTGCCTTCAATTTAGCTGAACATTTTAATGCTGAATTGGACCTTGTAAAAGTAAATGCGTCTTTTGAAGTGAATGTGTTTGATGATGAGCAGTTTATCGGTGACATCAAAGCGACATTTGGGGATAAAAAGTACACACTCCACGCCATCGACGAAGAGTCGGTTGTGGATGGATTGCAAAAATATGCCGACAAACACCATGCAGATTTGATTGTTATGGCTACCCGTAAGCGGGACTGGTTATCGGGATTGATTAATCCGAGCCTTTCCAAAAAAATGGTGTTGGCATCGCATATCCCGATACTGATTTGTCATTTAGAACAAATGGAGACATTGGAGGCGTAAGAAATTTGCCTCATAAAAATATTAAAAATCTTGCGAGAATGGGTTGTTTAGAGTACACCTGGGCCTGCTTTGGCCCAGGTGTCTTTGTGTTTGGAGGAGGCTAAAAATCGCCCGAATAAAAAGGACTGAATACATAATAGCTCGAATCGCGTTTCAGCCGGTTGGGAGCCCGGTCAATCCAAATGACGAAATCAGTTTCGCCGGGTTTGCGGGTGGAGGCTTGAATCATTTTTAATTCAGGAACTGACTTTTGATTATTCCGGTACTCCTCGGCAACACCATATAAATTTTCTTTTGAGGCGCGCTTGTGCGCATATACCTTGGCTACCTGTCTGATGTGCACATTCTCTAGTTCTTCCAATGAGACTTGCTTGCCATCCACAAATACCGTCACGCTTTTCTTGTATTCATCATAAAGAGCTAAGTGATGATTAGCCCGAACGTAGATCATAGTGTTTTTTCGTTTAAAAAAACTTGCTTCCATGAGTTGATTCATGTCGCCCGTCCAAGTGTAGGAGGTATGTTTATTCGAATTCTCAATTTTAACCCTACCCACCAGCTGGCCTTGTTTGTAGTTTTCAAAGATGACAGTATCCCCTGAGTGAGAGGTTGTGCTGACAGTCATTTGGTCAATGCTTGGCCTCTGGCTTTTATCATTTTTAATAACGGCTTCTTTCTCTGGCTCCGATTGCAGCAGTGGCTGACACATCGCCGTTAAAAACAACAATAAACTCAGGACAATATACCGCCAACTGCTTCGCCATGTGGATTGACGGTTCATCATCTCAATACGACTATGTAACCTTGATTTATTTGAATGCACCTCGCCGAAGTGGTTGGTGAAGGTGAAATGTGTGGGATCAGTGAGGGTTTTCATGGCTATTTGAATTTAAAGATTAGTATGAACAAGTACATACGTCTTCTTGGCATAATCTTTCTTTTCATCATAGATGTCGAAGATGAATGCATCTTTTATCGTTTTTGGGTCTAATTGAGCTAAATCCTCTTGGGCAATCGGGTGTCGGTTAACTCGTGTAATCGCACTGGGATGTTTTAATGCTTCTTTCAATATTTCTGCGCCTGAAAGTCTATCTTTCCAAACGGAGGTAGATTTTCCCGATAACACTCTAAAGAACGGCGATTGGCTTTCAGGAAAAGAAGTGACAGTTAGATATTGAATATTTTCCCAAAATGTCCCTATTTGAATCTGCTTCTCCCTCAATTCATATTCAAGGGCATTTTCATTATAGGCTTTTTCTGCCTCTGCGCGGTCTTCCAGCACCACTTTCTGTAAGTCAGCCAAAGGGGATTCTCTGATATGAATTTTGTTTGTCTTGAGATCCAATTTTAGAAAACCGCACCTAATAGGCCGAAGTGAATGCGGGTTTCCGTAGTGCGAAGAACCTGCACTTTTTTCAGTACTTTCCATGGTAGCCATTTGTTGGACATACAAGTGTAAAGGGTCTAATTGATACGATGTTATTTCAAACGTTCCACCATGCGCCTCGATAGCTTCCTGTATTTTCGTCAAATCTTTCATTGTAATTTTGGGCGTAATAACCCACTCAATGGCATCATCTGTTTGAATTAAATACTTTGTTTGGTTATTGTCGATAAGGTAAGGCTTTGAAAATGAGAACACTATAAAGAGTACAGGTACGAATAAGAAGTACTTGCCGACCGTCTTCCAAGTCGTATATTGTTTATTCATCATTTCAATGCGCGTTTTCAACAGTGATTTATTGAAATGCGGTCCGCCGAAGTGGTTGGTGAAGGTGAAATGGTCTGGATTAGTGAGGGTTTTCATGGCTATAATTGTGAGTAATGATGGCAATGGTACGTTGTGCAGATTGACGGGTGGAGTCGGTGTAAACGACCGAGCAGCCGATTGTCCTGATGTTATCAAATTTCAGCTGCTCGGCCTGTTGAAGTGTACTTGGTTGATTATCAATGAGAAAATGAGAGGTAGTGTATAGGTTTTCTACGCGAAGCGCACCCTCCTCGACAAAATAAATACGATTTCGGGCACCTGTTTGATAAATGTATCGGAGCGCTTCCTGTCCGAATTTGGTAAAACCGTTGGCCGCTTTTAAAGGGTTTTTGTAAAAGTTACTGCGTATATCCTTCAAAAGCGCATCTTCTTCCCTGTTTTTTTCTTCCTTTTTTGATTTGTTATAGTCTGCTGCGTGGTCATTTATCCATTTTTCAATCTCCTTTTTATCCTCTTGGGCAATGCTGTTAAAGATTGGGTCGTGGGAGTTATCACTGATTCCAAGACTGTGCTTTTTGGTGTCTATCCAGCCACCGAATGCCGCAATAGGTTTGTCAACGGCCTTCAAATCATCGGTTGAACCAACTCCTCCACCTTTCAAATAAGAGGTTTGGATACTTATTTCCGTTAGGTAAAATCCCAGCGGGTCGTACTTCATTTGTTTTACAAAAAATACGCCACCTACCTTTTTGAATTCCTGTTGAATGGCAGCCAGATCTTTGAAGGTAACTTTAGGCGTAACTACCCAGTACAGTCTGTTTTCCTTGTAAATTACATATTTCGTTGAAGAAACAGGTTTGGGTGGTGCTTCAAGTACAAAGTCATTAAGCTGCGTCAGAGGAGGATTTTGTTTTTCAAAAACCACATTTAATTCAGGCACTTCTCCTACAATTTTTGCCGCTATTTCAGCCCGATAGGGCTTGGTAAAAGCGGCGCAAATCCACAACATTCCTACAAAAAGGAAGTATTTTCCCACACCCAGCCACTTGGATTTTGACTTGTTCATCATCTCAATGCGCGATTTTAACAGGGATTTATTGAAATGATTCGTAAAAGCGAAATTCTCGGGTTTAGTGAGGATTTTCATGGCAGTTTTTTGAATTTTTTAGTATAAATTGCTATTACGCTATAGTGACGTATTGTGTCGGAAGGTGGATAAAAATCATGAAAATTTATACAAGTGATATCGCTAAATAAGAGTTTTTTAGCATTTGAAAGTTGATTTGTCTTACCATCAATTACTAATTCTGTCCTACCGGTAAATTCTTCAAAACGTAATTTTCTGTTTTTGTCAAAGTAAAATCTATTTTTTACTCCTGTTTGTGAGATGTAGTTGAGGTTATCTAAACTATAATTTAAACTGTGGACTGTATTTGTATTTCTGTGTTCATTAAGCTCAAATTCCAAGTATTTCTCACGATTTTCCCCAACCCAATCATCTGCTGTTTTTTGGTCATCTAAAGCTACTTGATAAAGCGGGCTTTTAGAAAGCCGGCCTCCTATTGTAGCATATCCAGTCTTTATGTCTATTTTCCCATAAATACCAGTCACAGGGATTTTAAATTTGGGATAAAAATGTTCGTGCGCAAGAGATTTTCCCTTTTCATTCCTGTCAATTCGTAAGCCAGCATCTAATAAATGATGGCTTAGTGGATCATATTCGATATGAGTTACTGAAAATACATAATTTATCTTGTGAAACTCTTTTTGAATAGCTACAAAATCTGCTGGTTTAATCATCGGAGTAAGAATCCATTCTATATTTCCTTCATTGAAGATTACATACTTAGTTTGTGAAACTAAATTATCGACTGGAGTCAGGAGCGTTACGTTAGTTATTTTAGTCTTTTTACTTAAAGGAGTTTCTTGAAATACAGCGTCTTTTAAAGTGGTTTTTATGGTAGTTTTATTTTCTGCAAACTCCTTCAATTCAGGCACTTCTTCCACAATTTTTGCCGCTATTTCAGCCCGATAGGGCTTGGTAAAAGCGGCGCAAAGCCACAGCATTGCCACAAAAAGAAAGTATTTCCCCACGCCCATCCACTTGGGTTTTGATTTATTCATCATCTCAATGCGCGATTTTAACAGGGATTTATTGAAATGCGGTCCGCCAAAGTGGTTGATGAAGGTGAAATGCGTGGTGGAAAGAAAGACTTTCATGGCTTTAGTTTTCGGTAAAAATCAAAATGTAGTGCCGTCTTTGGGTTTTGTCTTTCTCCCAAGTATCTTTGAAAATAGCAGCATAGAAATCTTTGAGAGCTATTTTCTCTATCTCTTCCAATGTTGAGGGTTTTCCGTTAAGTAGGATAATATCGTTGCGATGAGGCCCCGCTACTTGAAGAAAGTCGTTTTCATTTAAATTGAGAAAACTTGATTTCCCCCTTTTTTCTTTATAGTATTCCAAGGATTTTCGACGCATATCTCTACTACCACCTGCTCCTGTTTTGGAGTTTGTTTCCACAATAAGGTATTCAATACGATTTTTATGAAAATCTTCATTAGCCGTTTTTTCGTCTTGCTCTGAAATTGTTTTTAAAGTTGGGTGCATATTTCCTTTGTCAGTGGTACCACATCCTCCTGCTTCAATTGTCATGTACCCGCCATGAGAAGCAATGGGTTTTAGAATATCTTCTCCCTCGTCCCATGCACAACTACCACCGTTAGGCCTGTTGGATATTACTGAAACACGCTGAAGAAATGATTGCATAGGATCCATCTTCATTTCTCGTACCTCCAATTCAAGACTATGTCTCTTAAATTCTTGTTTCATGGCAAAAAGGTCTTCCAAAGTAGTTTTAGGTGTAATGACCCAATGCAATGTTTTATCCTCATAAACCACGTATTTCGTAGCCGAAATCAATTTTTGCGTATCAGTTTCGGCTTTAGCCAGCGGCTCAATAGCAATTTGTACTGAGTCTTTTTGAGGCTTATCCAACGATTTTTCCAACACAAAGTCATTAAAAACAACCTTTGGTGAAGGTTTAGGTTCCATAACCGCCTTCAATTCAGGCACTTCCTCTACAATTTTTGCCGCTATTTCTTCCCGATAGGGCTTGGTAAAAGCGGCGCAAAGCCACAGCATTCCCACAAAGGCAAAGTACTTACCGATGCCCATCCATTTTGAATTTGTTTTGTTCATCATCTCAATGCGCTCCTTGAGAAACGATTTGTTGAAATGCGGGGCATTGATATTATTGGTAAAGGTCTGTTTGTCGGCCGAGAGCGTTGTGCGAAGCAAATGGTATTGATACGATTTTTTTTCGATACCGCTGTCCAGCACCGCGCGGTCGGTGATGAATTCGAGCGTTTCTTGTACCAGTCGCTGATGCCACCATGCAAAGGGATTGAACCAAAACACAATCTTTAGCACCTCGGCTGTGAGCATGTCGATGCTGTGGAGTTGGTGCGCGTGTACGCATTCGTGGGTCCACACTTGCGCCCATTCGTCGTCGTTGTGGTGGGTAGGATTGTAAAAAATACGGTTGAAAAACGAAAAAGGTGAGGTGATTTTATCACTCTCAATCAAGTACACACCGTCTTCGGTTTCGTATTGGGTACTGCCGTGTTGCAGTCGCCAGAGGGCTCCCAGCTGAATCAGTAATTTCAGGGCCAACAAACCTGCCACTACGCCATATACGATGCCGATCCAATCCCACACCGAAAGCGATGAATCTTCCAAAACCGCGCTTGGTACCGTCGTTGCCTGAGGTGTGGGAGCAATAAATGGCTCCGATTTTGTCACCTTTGGCACTGGGCTGGCGGGCTTGGATGGCAAAACGACGGCCACGGCTTGGGCGGGGGCATCTGGCACCCATTCCAAATCGGGGAGGGGAATGACGGGTAGTAGCAAGGTGGCCGCCACATTGATCCATAACAACCACCGGTTGACCTGCAAAAAAGTCTCACGTTTTACCAGCCAAGCGTAGGCGGTGGTCAAAATGGCCAATACCAAACTGGCTTTCAGGAGATAGGAAAGGAGTTCGTAGTTCATGGTTAAGCGTTAATAGGTTTGCGGTTATTCGTTTTGTTCAATCATGCGCAGGATTTCCCGCAGTTCATCGGCACTTACTTTGTCGTTTTGGGCAAAATAAGACACCAGATTTTTGTAAGAGTTGTCAAAGTAGTCGCCAACCAATTTGTTGATAACGAACTGGTTTTGGTATTCTTCTTTGCTGATAAGCGGGAAATATTCATGCGTATTCCCAAACGAACGATGATTTACATAACCCTTTTCTTCGAGATTACGGATGATGGTCGAAACCGTGTTGTAATGCAGCGGCGGGTTGGTAAAATAAGGCAATAGGTCTTTCACAAAAGCACTTTCGGCTTTCCAGAGCGCCTGCATGATTTCCTCTTCTTTGTTGGTGAGCTTTTCCATAAAACAAACATATAACTATATTTATAGTTTACAAACTATTTTTATAGTTTTATTTTCAAGTATTGTTTTCTGAACCATTTTTGTCAATTTTGGTTAGAATTACGTGTTACTACAGTTGTTCACCTTATCACATTCAAAAATGAAAAAACTGATTCTCGTTGGGGCGATGTTTGCCATGCAGGCGTTTACCCCTCGTCCGCTGGAAGCGCCCATTCCATTGTGCCAAACCTCTGAGCACGACATGGCTATGCTGGGAGCTGATCCTGCTTTCCAGATGCTTCACGAAGCGCCGTTGCCTTTTCATTACGCGGGCAAAGGTGAGATGATTACCTTCGCAACTTCTGACGGCAAACCTGCGTCGGCGTTTTTTATCAAATCAGCAAAGAAATCGGATAAGTGGCTTTTCGTTTATCAAGAATGGTGGGGCCTGAATGACCACATCAAAAAAGAAGCTGAAACCTTCTATAATGACCTCGGCGACGTAAACGTACTGGCCCTTGATATGTACGATGGACAGGTGGGCACCACGCCGCAAGAAGCGGGTAAAATCATGCAATCCACGCCCAAAGAGCGCTTGGAGGCAATCATGAAAGGTGGTATTGCCTACGCAGGAAAAGACGCAAAAATTGCGAGTGTGGGCTGGTGCTTTGGCGGAATGCTGTCGTTGCAATCGGCCTTGCTGGAAGGAAAGCAGGCGGTGGGTTGCGTGATGTACTACGGCCGTCCTGAGCAAGATGTGGAAAAACTTAAGACCCTGAATGTAGACGTGTTGGGTATTTTTGGCAGTCAAGATCAAGGAATTCCACCGGCTACCGTTGCGAAATTTGAAGAAAATATGAAAACAGCGGGTAAGCAGGTCACGATTAAGATGTACGATGCCGTACACGGTTTTGCCAATCCAAGCAATCCCAAGCACGACCCAACCGCTACCGCCGATGCGTATAAAAACGCCTTGGGGTATTTGAAGAAGAAATTGAGTTGATTTACGTAGGGGCGGGCCTTGTGTCCGCCCTTTTTTTGTCACCTTCGCTGTAACTGGGCAGACGCAAGCGGCCGCCGCTGCGGGCCTGCCCCTACAGTATTCCTTTTTAAATTTATCATTTTTCTCGTTCTCCTGCAGTTCTTCGGTTTTGCGGTTTACAAAAAAGTTCTGAACCCACATTTTTATCAATTGTTCCCAACTTTTCCTTATTTAGAATTGTTATCAAATATCATAAGGGTTATTTGAACTCTTTGTTGTAATTTTGCAGACTTTTTCTGATATACTTCGGAGGTTTGCTCCGTCCTGAACAAGATAACATACACGTATTATGCTTACAATTACGGATTTACAAGCGTCGGTTGACGATAAAGAGATTTTGAAAGGAATCAATTTGGAAATCAAACCTGGCGAAGTCCACGCAATAATGGGCCCCAACGGCTCGGGCAAAAGTACCCTCGCATCGGTATTGGCGGGGCGTGAAGAATATGAAGTAACGGGAGGAAGTGTTGAATTTGAAGGGCAGGATTTGCTCGAAATGTCACCTGAAGAGCGCGCTGCGGCGGGAATCTTTTTGGCGTTTCAGTACCCTGTCGAAATTCCGGGCGTCACGACCATCAACTTCCTGAAAACTGCGCTCAACGAAATCCGCAAATCACGCGGGGAAGCGCCTTTGGACGCGGCTCAGTTTTTGAAACTCATGCGTGAAAAGGCCAAAATCGTTAACATCGACGATGCGCTGCTGAAACGCTCATTGAACGAAGGCTTTTCGGGTGGTGAGAAAAAACGCAACGAAATCTTCCAAATGGCAATGTTGGAGCCTAAATTGGCTATTCTCGACGAAACCGATTCTGGCTTAGATATTGACGCTTTACGGATTGTTGCTGAGGGAGTTAACAAACTTCGTTCGCCTGAGCGTGCGGTCATCGTAGTGACCCACTACCAACGTTTGCTTGACTACATCGTTCCCGATTACGTACACGTATTGTACAAAGGTCGTATTGTAAAATCGGGCTCGAAAGAACTCGCCTTTGAACTCGAAGAAAAGGGTTACGATTGGATCAAAGCCGAAGTGGCAGCGTTGTAAATGAGTTAATGGTTAAAAGTTAACGGTTAGGAAAAGTATATGGCTAACGGTTAATGATTGACAATCCTACAGGAAAAAAATGAGCAATATCCTCAATAACGATTTAAAACAACAACTCGTCGCAGATTTTCAGGCTACCGAAAGCCGCCTGAATGGTGAGGCCAAAACGGAAGTCCACCAAAAGCGCCGCGAAGCCATGCAGCGCTTTGAAGCGTTGGGTTTCCCGACCATCAAGCACGAGGAATGGAAATATAGCAACGTCAATAACCTGGTAAAACAGGCGTTTGATTTCAACGTAAAATCTGACTTTGGCCCGAACGATGTAGAAACGCTCGAAATTCCCAATTTGCAGGGCAACGTGCTGTATTTCGTCAACGGAAAGTACAATGCCGAGCTTTCAAGCATTGTTTCTCCCGAAAGCCAGTTGCAGATTCTTAATTTTGGTCGGGCGGTTAAAGAGAAACCCGAACTGTTGGCTACTTATTTTGCCCATTACGCCAATTACCAAGACGAAGCATTTACGGCCCTCAATACCGCTTTTGCGCACGACGGCGTGGTCGTTCACGTTCCCGCTGGCAAAGTCGTGGAAGAGCCTATCATTCTGCGTTTTATCACGGATGCCCGCACCGCCAATGCCGCATCGCAGCCGCGCAATTTGATTGTGGTTGGCAAAAACGCGGAAGTCAAAATGGCCGAAGCATTCCGAACCCTCGGCGACAACGGTTCGTTTACCAACGTGGTGACGGAAATTGTGGTGGAAGAAAATGCCAACGTTCAGTATTACAAAGTACAAAACGAGACCGAAAAGGCGTACCACATCGGCACAACGCAGGTGATTCAAAAAGACAAGAGTCATTTTTACGCCGTAACCGTGACCGTAAACGGGGGTTTTGTGCGCAACAACCTGAATATCGTTTTGGATGGACAACACTGCGAGTCTTTCATGTACGGGTTATATTTTCCGAACGGAAAACAGCACGTCGACAACCATACGCTCGTTGACCACGCCAAGCCCAATTCGTACAGCAATGAGTTGTACAAAGGTATTTTGAAAGATAAATCGACGGGGGTTTTCAACGGTAAAATCTTTGTGCGCGAGTACGCAAGTAAGACCAATGCGTATCAATCATGCCGCAACGTAGTGTTGTCGGACGAAGCTTCGATGAACACCAAACCGCAGTTGGAAATTTATAACGACGACGTAAAATGCTCGCACGGAACCACGACGGGAAAACTCAACGACGAAGCGATTTTTTACATGCGCTCACGCGGGATTCCCAAAGCCGAAGCCGTAACGCTGTTGATGTACGCTTTCTGCGAGGACGTAATCAGTCAAATCAAAATTGAATCAATTCGGGAATATTTATCGGGACTGATAGTTGAAAAATTGGCCCAGTAAATGGTTCTGAAAACCAATAGTGAATCCCTGTCGTGAGGCAGGGATTTTTTTACGGGCTTTTTTTGAGGGTAATTTTTCCTGTTTTATTGCTTTTGTGAATAGATAAAAAAGCTATTTACCAATTTCTTAATACACCGTGAAAATCGTTTTCTTAGACGCCCGTACCCTCGGCGATGTGCCCAATTTGGGCGAATTGAACGCCTTGGGCCAAACCATCCTGCATCCCGATACGCAACTTGAGCAAGTGGCGGAGCGCATTCAGGGCGCTGAAGTGGTGATTACCAACAAAGTAAAGGTGACGCGGGAGGCGATGACCAGTACGCCAACGCTTAAACTCATTTGTGTAGCGGCCACGGGCATGAACAACGTAGACCTGACGGCGGCGCATGAGTTGGGCATTCAGGTCAAAAACGTAAAAGGCTACTCGACCGACAGCGTGGCGCAGCAGACGTTTGCGTTGCTGTTGGCTTTGCTCAATTCTACGGCCTATTATGATGATTATGTAAAAACGGGAGAATATTCCAACGAGCGCATTTTTACACATTTGGGGCGTCCTTATTGGGAACTGAACGGAAAGCGTTTCGGGATATTGGGCTTGGGCGAAATCGGCCGACAGGTAGCGCGGATTGCCTTGGCTTTTGGCGCGGAGGTGGTGTATTTTTCGGCTTCGGGGCAGGAATATAACGTTATTTATGAGCGGTTGGAGTTGGATGAATTTCTCAAAACCTGCGATGTGATTTCCATTCACGCGCCGTTGAGCGCGGAGACAGAAAATTTGCTCAATTATGCGCGCATTTCTCAAATGAAACCTACGGCTTTGCTCCTCAATACCAGTCGTGGGGGCATTGTGAACGAAGCTGATTTGGCCAAAGCGCTTGACGATGAGTTGATTGCGGGGGCGGCCATTGATGTATTTACGCAGGAGCCGATTCCTGCCTCACACCCGTACATGCAATTGCAGAAAAAAGAAAAATTGCTGTTGGCACCGCACATTGCGTGGTCGAGCATCGAAGCCCGCACGCGATTGGTGCATAAGGTAGCCGAGAATATTCGGGGGTATTTGGCAGGATAGTTTTATCGTTACGGGCCGTTTTAGCAGCAGAAACCCGGTACGGTCTATTCCGCGCCACCATACGCTCAAAGAGCCGAAAAGACTACAACGCACCGCCTATGCCAAAAAAAGCACCCTTGATTCCGGCATATATTTCGTAAACATCATCTGAAAGTAGTTGGGAGTCCATGTTTTATTAGGCTCCTTTATTTCAAAATCAGGCACTTGCTTCAATAATAACTTTTCGGGCACCAACTCAAACGCAAAGTACTTTTTTTGGATGGCGATAATGGTGTCAACCAGCTCTTGGATGTCCATTGGGGCCTCATTCCACAGACAGGTAGGCGTAAACTCTTGGTACCTGTCTGCGTGTGTTTTGATGTATTTGTACAAAAAATTACCGTGCCATTCAGGAACTGAAATCTGATACTTTCTACTATCCTGTTCTATCAATTCATCGAATTTTTTTAATTTTTCAGCTAAGTATTCATCCAAATAAAAATCCGGCATTAGCCTTTTATCTTGTATCATTTGACTGATTCTTGCAGAAAATGAAATTTCTTCCAACTCTGCGGGTGTTTTGGCTGGTAGGCGTGGGATAGTAAATTCTTCTAAAAATTTCTTGTGCGATTTAATAAAATAGCAATAGTAGGGGCCTAACAGGCTGTAAAAGAATTGAATACGATATTCTCTGTCATCTTTTTGAAACATTAAGTAAAAGTTGAAATTTGGAGAGGTGTAGTAAGTCGGGTAATAGTCATTAAACCCTACAGTTTTATAGTCGGTATATTTTAGCTCGTGACAATAGTTGTCAACCGCTTCAAAGAAATGTTTTAGTTCGGGCTTTTTATGCCATTCATTAACTAAAGACTGTAATTTCAATGCCTTTGGGCTATCATCGAATCTGGGCCATTCATTGATGCCGTACGCTTGGATGATGCTTTGAATGTTCTCTTCCATACATTTAAAAAGTAAGTGCCTACAGGCATAAATGAAACATCCGTAGGCACTTACTTTTGGTGATATTTTTAATTGCTGCATTCAGAAA
This sequence comes from Runella rosea, assembly GCF_003325355.1. Taxonomy (GTDB): domain Bacteria; phylum Bacteroidota; class Bacteroidia; order Cytophagales; family Spirosomataceae; genus Runella; species Runella rosea. Next base: position 1,806,627 of record NZ_CP030850.1, on the reverse strand, counting down.
CCCAATAGTTGAATAAAAAGGATTTAATGTACCTAAAATCTCCTTTCATACCCAACGGAAGGAACAATGGGAAACAGCGAAAACTGTTTTAGTTTTCCATTTTCAGGGGCTTTGTTGCATGGTTCGCATATCGTAGAGATTTTATCTACTTTATGGATTGTACAACTACACTCTGATGAGGAAAAGCTACTGCTTTGAAAAAAAATATTCAACATTCTTTATCACTCTTTTGGTCGTGTAGTGATATTCCTTATCAATGGTAAATTGAATATTCTTCTTGTCTTTGAACGCGTACGAGTAAACTTGAACTTTTCCAATAGCCTCTAACGGCAAAGTGGTTTCATCCTGTAAATCTATATTACATTGATCAGGGCCAAAGTTATATTCAAATGGATAAGAGACAGAGCCCACCGATAAATTGCCATTCCTTTTAGAATCGGTAAAATTCAAAATGATTTTAGGAGGGGCATCGTTAACTATTAACTGATTATTGGTATCTGTGTATTGAAACCGTTCTAAACGCCAAGAACCTTCCAACTTTTTACCTACTGTAACGTAGTCGGGTTTACAAGAGATTCCGATAATTCCTAACAGGAGAAATAAATAAAAGATTTTTGCCATTTTTTTAAAGTTTGTACAACGTAACCAGTTTAATTTAAACCGGTTACGTTGTGAATTAATTGTTAATTTTCAAGTGTAAATTGAATGCTTCCATCACTAATTGAACTCGGTGAGGATTTTGTATAATGAATTAACTCGCCTGCAAGCTTTTTGTCTTGTGCCTTGTAAGTCAACTTGAACGATGCCGTTTGGGATGAACTACCTTCTATACCTGCACCACTTGCTTTTGTACCCTGTGTAACCCCAACTGTAAATTCTTGAGTTGTACCATCGTCATCAATTTCATAAGATTGGATATAATAATCTGGTCCATGGTTTGCATCAAAATACCACTCAAAAAGATTTAATGTTTGCGTCCAAGCGGATAGTGTATAACCATTGGAAGCATGGCTTCTACTTGGCGGATATTCCATTTTTGTAAAAGCAAGAAATGCTGAGGAAAATGAATCATTATAGACAACTCCTTCAAATCGTAACTCTGGTGCACCGTAATACCATGATTCTATAGCGCCTAAATTTGGACATTTAATCCAAGTGATTTTCTCGTAGTTACCAGATGTTCTGGCATTTTTGGTTTTTTTGGTTTTTGTGTCATAGTTCAATCGTTCATTGTTACCAACTACAATCACAGGGACATTGGGTTCTGCCTTTGCATCTAGCAAATAGGTTTTGCCATTTGAGTCGAATGCTTTTAAGTATTTTGTTTCTTTCTCACTAACGCCAATTGCAACTGCTACTAAAGGTTGTTGACGGGAATCATCCCAATTATCAATCAATATGGGAATAGAGATGTTTAATTTTTCGTTTTTTATGGCATTATCAAACACTTCTTTTCCTTTGGCATAACCATTTGGAGCGTTTTTCTTAATTCTTTCAGAAAATTTATCATTTCCGATTTTGAATTCAGCTACTCTACTTACTAAAATATCAAAATCACCATCAAATGTTTTGTTAGCTTCTTGTTTAAGAAAGGCTCGAATATCTTTTTGTTTTAATGATAAAGCCAATAATTTGGCAAACTCCTCTGCTTCAATAGTCTCTGTGGCAGTTACTCGCGCAGATGAGACATCAGAAATAGCGTATGCTGTTTGAGGAATTAATAGTTGTTCCTGAGTGATTGAATCAGGGATAGCATCATTTTTATTACATGAATAAAACAAGGATGCAAGACTTACAAAAAACACTAACTTTTTCATACTTTTGTGTTGGTTTAATTTATGAAACGATTAGACTCATAAGCCTCCCACGTCCGCCAAGATGTTTGGGGGGCTTACTTGTTACAAATCAAATAACTATTTTCAAAAACCCAAGGTAGTTTAAACTACCAAATACAGCAAGTGTCAAAAGTTATGCTTTTTTGTGGGTGAGCTGCTTTCGTATTTTACACAGCGTCACGCGGTGAATGCCTAGATAAGATGCGATGTGCTTTACCTTCAGGCGATTGGGTAAATTCGGATGATGTGCCAAAAATGCTTCATATCGCTCATGGGGCGTACGATAACGAAGCAAAGCCGCACGAGCGTGATGTAATTCTAACAAATGACCGTACAAACCGCAAAAAGCGTGGCTTAGCTCTGGATACAGGCCAAAAAGGCGTTGCAAATCCTCAAATCCTATCGAATACAAAACGCTAGGCTCTTCGGTACAGATAGATTCTGTGGAGGGTTTTTGAGAAAAAAAACTGCTGAACACGCAAAAGAAATCTCCTTCTTGGTAAAGACCCGTCGTTATATCATTAGTATCAGTATCAGTATCAGTATCAGTATCAGTATCAGTATCATAAAAAGAACGTACTAACCCTGATTCAATCCAATACATACGGTCGTTGGTGTGCCCTTCCTGAACGAGCAATTCCAGCTCTGAAAGCGAATGAATGTCGAGGCATTTTGCAAATGCGATTTTACAGTCGTCGGTTTGCAATGCGTATCTCTCAATAGTTTCAAAAATCTCGCCAGAAACAAATGGTGCTGTTCCTAAAAAAAATGGTGACATGAATGGATAAGCCTTTTCATTGAAAAAATTCAATTTTGAGAGCTTTTCAAACGGAGGAGTAATGCTGATAAAATTATAAAAAAATAATCGGTTTTAAAAAATGTGTAGGGTGTTTAAGGGCTATAATCTCGGTGAAACCTACCTATTTGCCGGTGAAATGATTGTTTTAATGCACAATGAATGCAGAAAAGTATGTTTAATAATACAAAAAATTGCGTTGCGTACTCAAAAAGTAAGGGCTTTTGAAAAGGAAGAATAAGTCAAAAAGTACAATTGTTTAAGTTCAAACCAGTGAGCTGTTTTTGTCCTAAAGAGTCAACATATTGTTAATTATTGACAAAATAGATACAAAAACCTTCGTGGTAAATTTCTACTTTTGGGGCTTCAACTGACCTTGTCCCAATGAAAAATTATATAAAGCACGACCCTTGGTGTATTATTGAAGATGGCTTTTATGCCGAATACAACGAAATCACCGAAAGCCTCACGAGCCTTGGCAACGGCCGCATGGGGCAACGTGGTAATTTTGAAGAAAAATTTACGGGAAAAACCCTGCTCGGAAACTACGTAGCGGGGGTTTTTTATCCCGATAAGACCCGCGTAGGCTGGTGGAAAAACGGCTATCCGCGCTACTTCGCCAAAGTCCTCAATGCCTGCAATTGGATTGGCATTGACGTGCAAATCGACGGTGAAACGCTTGATTTGGGCCTGTGCCCCGTCTCCGAATATTCGCGGGTACTCAACATGAAAGAGGGGATATTGGAGCGTACCTTCGTGGCCTCCCTGTCGGACGGGAAGCAGGTACGTGTTCATTCTCAGCGGTTTTGTAGCATTGTCGACGACGAAGCGGGGGCGATTCGCTACGCCATTACGCTACTCAATTTTGACGGAAAAATAACCCTCACGCCTTACTTAGACGGGGATATAAGCAACAAAGACTCCAATTACGGCGAAAAATTCTGGGACGAAATCCGTAAGGAAACCGCCTTTGGAGAAGCGTATCTAGAAATGCGAACCAAGGATACGCCGTTTAAGACGGAGCTTTTCAACGTCTGTACGGGAATGAAAATAGACCTTACCCTTAATGGCGAACCCGTTGATTTTCAATCTAAACCCGTTAAGGCGGAGAAGTTTGTGGCCTGCAAGGTAGAAATAGAAGCCAAAGCGGGTGAAGAAGTGGCGTTGTATAAATATGCCGTAAATCTGGCGTCTTTAAATCATCCGACCGACCGGTTACTCGCTAACGCTAAGGCCTATGTTGAGCGAATTGCCGACAAAGGTTTTGCGCAAATGAAGGCCGAGCAGATAGAAGCATGGGCGGAGCGTTGGGACAAAAACGATATTGTCATTGAAGGCGATGATGCCGCGCAGCAGGGGATTCGCTTTAATATTTTTCAACTCGAACAAACCTACACCGGCGAGGACGACCGCCTCAACATCGGCCCAAAGGGCTTTACGGGTGAGAAATACGGCGGCAGTACCTATTGGGACACGGAAGCCTACTGTTTACCTTTTTATTTGGCAACTGCCGACCAAAAAGTAGCGCGTAATCTGCTTATTTACCGTCATAAGCACCTACAAAAAGCCATCGAAAATGCGGCTAATTTGGGCTTTAAAGACGGTGCCGCCCTGTACCCGATGGTGACCATGACGGGCGAAGAATGCCACAACGAATGGGAAATTACCTTTGAAGAAATCCACCGCAACGGAGCCATTGCGTATGCCATTTATGATTACATTCGGCACACAGGCGATGAGGGTTATTTGGCCGAATACGGTTTGGAAGTCTTGATTGGCATTGCGCGTTTCTGGGCGCAGCGGGTCAATTGGTCGAGCGATAAACAAAAATATGTCATGCTCGGCGTAACGGGGCCCAACGAATATGAAAACAACGTTAACAATAACTTCTACACCAATTACTTGGCGGTGTGGTGTTTGCGGTTTACGTTGGAAGGAATCAGGAGCTGGAAGTCAGAAGTGAGTGAATTGTTGCAAAAAATCAATTTTGATTTTGAGGTTGAAACTGCTAAATGGCAGCATATCATTGACAATATGCATTACCCTTATGATGCCCAGCGGCAGGTGTATTTGCAGCAAGATGGGTTTCTGGATAAAGAATTACTCACTGTCGACGACATCACCGAGCACCGGCCCATCAACCAAAAATGGTCGTGGGATCGGATTCTGCGCAGTTGTTTTATCAAGCAGGCCGACGTGCTTCAGGGGTTGTACTTCTTTGAGGAAGATTTTGACCTCGACACCATCCGTCGAAACTTTGATTTCTACGAGCCTATGACCGTGCATGAGTCGTCGCTGTCGCCGTGTGTACACGTGATTTTGGCGGCGATGTTGGGTTACAAAGAAAAAGCCTACGAAATGTACCTGCGTACCTCACGCCTTGACCTCGACGATTACAACAACGATACAGAAGATGGTTTGCACATTACAAGTATGGCGGGAACGTGGATGTCGGTCATCAAAGGTTTTGCGGGGATGCGGATTCGAAACGGCGTGCTTTCGTTTGCGCCTTATTTGCCCGACCAATGGCAAGGATATTCGTTTCGGATTACTTTCAAGGGACAGATAATTCGGGTTTCGGTCAAGCCTGAAGCAATCGAAGTGGAGAATTTTTCGAACCTACCCGTGTCGTTTGCCGTCAACGAAAATTTGGTAGAATTAGAAGCAAATGGTCATAGGACGCTCATAATCACGGTAAAAAAGTAGATATAAACAATTTATATTGCAGACGCCGGCAGGGTTTAACCTTGTCGGCGTTCATTTTTTAGGGCTGATTGGTGGGGAGGTTATCCTATCGGTCTTTTTGTAAAAAAATGAGGGTTGAGTGCAACAAATTGAAGTGGTTGTGCGTAGGGGCTTATAGATTGTATGTTATTCCGCCACCATTATTAATTCTGTCATGATCGAATATGTAAAAAGTTCGAAGGTATCCCCCTCGCCTTTGTTTTCCATCATCATTCCTACGTGGAATAATCTGTCCTACTTACAAACCTGCATCAGGAGCATCCGCCAAAACTCTGCGTATCCTCATCAAATTGTTTTGCACATCAATGAAGGCAAAGACGGCACGCCCGAGTGGGCAAAAAAAGAAGGGATAGATTACAGTATTTCAGCCGAAAATGTAGGTATATGTATGGGCTGTAACGCCGCTTTTTCGTTAACCCAAGCGGATTATGTGCTCTACATGAACGATGACATGTATGCCTGTCCCGACTGGGATACTCATCTGTTTCAGGCTATTAAAGACTACGGAAAAGATGATTTTTATTTTTCAGGCACGCAGATAGAGCGGCATCCCAACCCCTACGGTTACGTAATCGGCGGCCATGATTATGGCGATTCACTGCAAAATTTTCAGGAAAATAAACTATTGAAAGAATATAAGAACTTGGCCGTGGCTGATTGGCAGGGGGCTTCATTTCCGCCCAGCGTGATGCACCGCCATACGTGGAACCTGATTGGTGGATTCAGCATTGAATTCAGCCCAGGTATGTATTCTGACCCTGACATTAGCCGTAAAATGTGGGAAGTGGGCATTCGGAATTTTAAGGGAATCGGCAATAGTTTGGTCTATCATTTTGGTTCTAAGTCTGTTAGCCGTATTACCCATAATCCAGGCCGGAAGCAGTTTCTGAGAAAATGGGGCGTAACCGCCCGTACTTTCTACGACTTTTACCTCAATTTTTACAGTAAAAATCGTACAAGTTTTGCCGTATCCAATTCATTTACCTCCAATTCAGACATATTTCGGTTTAAATTTAAAGTGTTTTTAGACCGAATACGATTATACTTTTGGTAAAAATCGGCGCGGCCTTTGATGAACATAATGCATCAAAGGCCGCGCCTCATTGGGATTATTCCCGTTTTATTGAATATATCCCATTCCAACCAGCCATTGATGGCAGCTTTCTGGCCAACTATGTACCGAGCCTTTGAGTTTTTTTGCCAGTCCAAACCCATGTCCACCGTTTTCGTAAAGTAGCATTGACGCGGGAATGCGAAGTTTGCGAAGGGCGTCATAATACAACATACTGTTCTCTACGGGTACTCCTTTATCGTCGGTGGCGTGGACGAGTAGGGTAGGAGGCGTTTGGGCGGATACCTGTTTTTCGGCCGAATAATGCTCTAATTGTTCAGGTGAAGGCGTTTTTCCAAATAATCTTTCAAATGACCCCGCGTGCTTAAATGGGCCCGAAGTAATCACGGGATACATCAAAATGGAGAAATTAGGCTTGCACGCTTGCGCGTCAGACAGATTTTCGAAGCCTTTTAATTCTTTGGCCTGATGCCAAAGCGTGCTGACTGTGGCGGCCAAATGTCCCCCTGCCGAAAAGCCCATAATGCCAATACGATTGGGGTCAATCTTGTATTTATCGGCGCTTTCCCGAATTATTTTAATACCCTGAAGGGCATCCTGAAGGGCCACTTCGTGTTTGTTAGACCAAAGTTTATCGTCGGGTAATCGATATTTCAATACAAATGCCGTCACACCGATGCTATTGAACCACTTTGCCACATCTACACCCTCATGGCCCGATGCTTCGATAGCGTAGCCGCCGCCTGGGCATATCATCACCGCCGCACCATTGGGAGTGGTAGGAACATAGACCGAAAGCGTTGGAAAAACAATATTGCTGATTCGTAAAATACCGTCGTTGCCTACTTCGATTTTTTCTTGAACTGAGCGATTTTGTAAATCATTGGGCATCTGTCCATTGGACCAAAGAGAAATGACGGTTTGGGAACGCGACATGGTGGAATGCAGGCTAAAAAATAATAATGGTAAAACGAAAACTAAACGATAACAGCGCGGCATAACGGTTAGGAAGTTGAAAAATAAAGGAATTTATTTTTGTATTTCTTAAAAAGCACTTAATTCACAAAAGCTAACCTATTTTGTAAATATTGGTTCATTGATTTTGGAAAAATAGAGATTGAAAATTTATCAGAAAAACACTTGTTGCCTTTGATGATCAATTGTTTATGGGGGTGTTTTTGAATTTTCATTTTTATTAATAGGTTTTGAGCCAGCCCGTCAAACTGAGGCGCTCGTGCGTAGCGGGAAGAACTTCATGCTCCAATATATCGGCTTCAAAGCAAACCAATCTGCCGCCAACGGGGGAGATTTTGACGGGTGGTTTATTAGGCAAATAAATCACCAACTCGCCGCCATCAGTGGCCTGCCAATCCTCATTCAAATAACAGACGACTGATATTTTGCGGTGCGAATCGGTTTTGAAACGGTCGAGGTGGCGTTTATAAAAAGCCCCGATGGGGTACAATGCGTAGTGAAACTCAAAATCTTTCAGGCCCAAATAACAGCTTTGATTGAGGCTTTGAATCAGCGCGTTGATTTTTTTGTAGTAAACCTGCTCTATTTCAACGACCGAAAATTCCTCTAACCACAAAATTTGGTCGCCTCGCACTAGGACTTGGATATGCTGGCCACTGCCCTGCCCAATGCCCGCTTCCTTAAAACTGCCCGCGGCGTGGCGTTTTCTAAGATTAATGACCAAGCCATTTATTTCTTCGGAGGTCAGAAAAGAATCAATCACTCCGTAGCTCTGCCCAGAAAGACTATCCATCAGATTATCAAACAATTCCATAGTTTGTATTGATAACCAAGTTGTCTTCCAACAAATGACTCTCAACGGTTAGGGGAGAAGCTTTGTTGCTATCCTTGCTCAAAAGTAGACATTTTTTTACCTTTGTTACGCAATCTAACTTTATTGCCTCTGCAACTCACAACTTTCATCTCATTGCCTGATAGGGTGGCGTAACGGCGCTGAGCCGTATTGATTACTTTGTGGATACATTTCACAAAGCATAACTGTATTGTTTACGTCCAACTAATCTTTTCCCATGTTTCAGTTAGAATCAACTCGTTTGCGGTTAATTCCGCTCAATACTACCCAATTGCAACTACACGCGGCTGACTACGACGCGCTTCAACGCTCGTTGGGGCTGGTTCCGCGCCCAATGCAGATGGAAGAATATTTTCAGAATGAATTTGAGGATGCATTGGCCAATTATTGGCTACCCGAAACCGCCGCCAACGCCTCGCGGTATGAATGGTTTACCAATTGGCTCATCGTGAACAAAGCGGAGAATTGCGTAGCTGGCGGAATCGGCGTGGCAGGCTTGCCCAATGACCAAGGCGAAACGGAAATTGGCTACGGAATCGACCAAAATTTTCGGGGGCAGGGAGTTGCTACCGAAGCGCTGGAATGTCTGGCAGAATGGGCGTTTAAACACCGTGCTTTGAAGGCGTTGATTGCGCATACTCCTGTGGCGCTGGTCAATTCACAACGGGTTTTGATGAAAGCCGGTTTTGAGCAAATAAGTGAAAATGAAGGGCTTATTTTGTGGCGAAAATTAAACGCAAATTAGGTATCACTCCCGAAAAACCGTAGGTTTGCTAAAAATTTGTATCAATGAAAATAGCACCCAATCAAGTCGTAGCTGTAACCTACGAACTGAGTCTTTTAAACGACGGCGACGAATGGCAAATGGTCGAAACCGTTGGTGATGACCAACCTATGTATTTTATTCAAGGCATGAGTGGCCTTCCCGAAGCATTTGAAGACCGATTGAATGGTCTTGCCGAAGGCGATACTTTTGACTTTAAATTAGACCCAGAACAGGGTTACGGAGATTATGACACCGAAGCCGTTGCGGAGATTCCGTTGGAGGTATTCAAAGTGGATGGCAAACTTCAGGAAGACATCCTCCAAGTAGGCAATATGGTTCCGATGACCAATGAAGAAGGACATCGTTTGATGGGCCAAATCGTTGAAATTGACGAAGAGTTTGTCTTGATGGATTTTAACCATCCATTGGCAGGACGTGAAATGCATTTTGTTGGAAAAGTACACAAAGTACGTGCTGCTACCGCAGAAGAACTGGAGCATGGCCACGTCCACGGCGACGGTGGAGTGCATCACTAAGAAGCTAATGTCGGTGTTAACTTAACGTCGGCGAGGTTTCAAACCTCGCCGACGTTGTTTTGTAGGTTATTATTCAAACCTCGCCGACGTTATTATTTAAACCTTGAAGACGTTGTTTATACAATAGGTTCCTGCTGACTCAGGCAGTGAAAACTTCCCAATCCCCACACGATTTCGGTCGAATCAATTCCCACCACCTTTCGGTCGGTAAAACACTGACTCAGAATGTCTAACGCGCGTTGGTCATTATCGCAGCGAAACGTGGGCACAATCACGGCGGCATTGCTGATGTAAAAGTTGGCGTAAGAGGCGGGTAGTCTTAACTCATCACTGTATACAGGCGTGGGCATTGGCAACTCTACGATATTGAGTTGTTTGCCGTTGAGCAACCGCATTTGCTTCAATTCGTGCAGATTGTCTTGCAAGATTTCGTAATTGGCATCCGATTTATTTTCTTCAATAATCGTCACCACGGTGTCTTCGTTCACAAACCGAACAGTATCATCAATGTGTCCGTCGGTATCGTCGCCCACGATGCCGTCGCCCACCCAAAGAACCTGCTCTACCCCGTAATAATCGCACAGATATTGCTCAATTTGGCCTTGATTGAGGTGTGGATTGCGGTTTTCGTTCAACAAACACGCCCGGCTCGTCATCACAGTTCCTTTACCGTTGAACTCTACCGAGCCACCTTCCATAATGATGCCCGGCGTAACGTATTCCAACCCTAAATAATGCGCAATAGCCACGGGAATGAGGTCATCGTTGTCGAAAGGAGGATACTTTCCACCCCATGCATTATAGCCCCAATTCAACACCAAACGCTCCTTAGTGTCAGGGTTGATGAGAATTCCTGGCCCGTGATCGCGGCACCATGAGTCGTTGGTGGCGTGTAGCGGCAATTCAATTTGATTCATGTCTACCCCTGCGTTGAGCAGCTGGAGCTGTATGGTTTGTCTGACGATTTCGTTGTGGGCATTGATGCACACTTTTTCGCCTTCGCTGATGGTTTTGATAAATTCAAGGTACGCAGGAAGCATTTTCGGCTGACGCTCGTACGTCCAAGAGGCTTCAGTATGCGGAAAACTCAGCCAAGTAGCGCGGTGTGGGTGCCATTCGGCGGGAAAGAAAAAGCCCCGTTGTTTGGGCGTGGATTGATTTGACATATTGCTGATATGCTGTTTCATGTTTTGTGGCGCAAAAATAGGGAGAATTGTAGATTGTTTTATGCGCAAGTTGCCATCCACTTTCCCAAAATACCCTTATATTTATTGAAAAATTACATTCATTTACAAACCTTTCTACCCCATGCGTACCAGCTTTTACTCTTTGTTAGCCCTTTTCTTTTTCATTAGTTTGGCCAGTCAGGCGCAGAAAAAATTTCCTTTCATCAAGAGCGGTGGTAGCATGTTTGAGGTGCCAGAGGCCGAGCCTATTGCCGATAAAAAGATGAAATACAAGGTATTGTATGAAATTTCTAAAGGTGCCGATAAGCCAGATTCTGTCAATGCTACGCTAGACAAATTGGCTCGCTTGGTCAATCTGCATCTATCGGCGGGCATTCCCAGAGAAAATTTAGACGTGGTGGCGGTGGTTCATTTTTTGGGTACACCCCTGATTTTGAGCGACGAAGCCTACCAAAAGAAGTTTGGAATGCCAAATCCCAATACCACCCTTATCAACGAGTTGACCGCCAACGGTGTCAAAATATACATTTGTGGACAATCTCTCTACATGCGTAAAATGGAGAAAGAGCCCCGTAATCCAAACATCAAAGTGACGCTCTCGGCCATGCTGCTGATGACTACCTTGCAATCGAAGGGGTATGTGATGGTGATACCGTAAATTTGTAATCTAAGGTTTGAAGTAAGGGCAGGTTTTACGTGTGCCCTTACGCGTTTGAATTATAATTTCCCGCCAAATCCGCCCAAAGCAAGCCGACATTCTTTAATTTTGCAGCCAACATCCAATCGCTTCCATTTTGCTTTTTAAGAATATACTCGGTCACGACGATACCAAGCGCGCGCTGATTCGCTCCGTACAGAATAACCACGTTGCGCACGCCCAGCTTTTTGACGGGCCAGTGGGTGGGGCGGGCATTGCGTTGGCGTGGGCGTTTGCTACGTTTGTCAATTGCGAAGACCGTCAGCCCGATGATGCCTGTGGGCGCTGTGCTTCCTGCTCTAAGATGCATAAGTTGGTCCACCCCGACGTGTATCATATTTTTCCGTTGCCTCGCACCCCCAAAGAAGGAGAAGATTTATTGGGCGAACTAACGCCTAAATGGCGCGCTTTTTTGGAAGAGCATCCTTTTCGAACGCTCCCCGAATGGTTGGCGTGCATCAATGCCACGGGCAATCAGCAAGGAATTATTCCCATCAAAGAATCAAGGAGTATCGTTAGTAAGCTGTCACTCAAGGCGTTTGAGGGGGAATTTAAAATCATGTTGTTTTGGCAACCTGAGTTGCTCAACGTACAGGCGGCCAATGCCCTGTTGAAGATTCTGGAAGAACCGCCTGAAAAGACCCTGTTTTTGATTGTTTCTAGTCAGTCGGATAAGTTATTGACCACCATCATCTCCCGCACGCAACGGGTAGCTATTCGTGCCTTTACAGATGAGGAAGTGACGCAGTTTTTGGCCCAAAAGGGCATTGATGAGCGCCAGGCGCGGCAGATTGCGTACCTCTGTGAAGGGAATCTTGCTGAGGCCATGCGCCTGACCAATGAGACGGAAGACGACCGCCACGCGTGGTTTGCGCAATGGATGCGTAAATGCTACTCGCGCGACTTTGTGTCCTTGGTCAAACTTGCGGATGAATTTGATACGTTGGGCAAAGAGAAACAAAAAGGGATTTTCGACTATACCCTCAATCTGTTTCGGGATTTGTTTTTGTGGCAAAACGGTGTGGAAGAATTGCTACGGTTGCAGGATGAAGAGCTGAGTTTTGTGCAAAAATTTGGCAAGGCAGTCAACCCAGGAGCCATTGAGTTATTGATTCAGGAAATCACCGATGGTTATTATCACCTCGAACGAAACGCCCGCGCCAAAGTGTTGTTTTTGGATATTTCATTGACGGCGGCCCGAACGATGCGCGCTTAATCAACTGTTTTTTTGAGAGAAAGACACTTAAAGGTGACTTTTAGGCAATTAAACGGTCTTGAAGGAGAAGCACTTTTAAACTTTTAATCACAATGAATATCATCATCACGATCGTCGTTGGGGCCATTGCTGGGTGGTTGGCAGATTTAGCCTTCAAACGTTTTTCATTTTCGACCCTTTATCAAATCTTATTGGGTATTGCAGGGGCTTTTGTAGGAGGGTATCTCTTTGACGGAGAATTTCACACCATGCTTGGATTGCCAGACTTTATAAGTTGGGTTTTGGAAGCTTTTAGTGGGGCCGCCATTATTTTATTAGCAATTATTTTATACCGAAGCCTTACTGCCAAAAAATAAGTTTAAATCACTTTATTTGGACAATTACCAATAAAAGTCATCGGTCAACTAAGATTGACCGATGACTTTTATTTTATCTCTCTACTTTTCGGTATGTTTTAAGCACGCCTTGATTTATTCCAAACAACAATTCGTTGTTTATGGATAAAATGCTTCTTACTTCGCCATTGATGTAAAAACCAGAGCTATGCTGTGGAACATAGCTAAACGTTCCGTTGCCGTTGTTATGGAGCAGCGTACCGAAATTGGCGTCGTACTGCCCGAGACGGAGACGGGTGCGGAGTTGATTGCCGCAAAGGAGCAAATCCTTTTTTCCGTCTTTGTCATAATCCAATGAAATCAGGGCGTGAATGGGAGAGGTCTGCACTTCGATGGGTAATTTTTTGACCGTAAATTTTCCAGCAGGGCCTTGCTCAAACCAAGTTGTAGCCAAATGATTGGCTTCGAGCCGTGTGGCGCCTTCAAGCTCCGATGCCGTAAATACATCTTTGAGGGTAGCGTCAGCATAGGTTTTGTAATCAGGATACCGCTTTCCCATAATGGGTAATTGCCCGATCAATTCGTCGCGGGTGATGTAAGGGTAACTTTTCCCTTGGATATACGTACACAAAATGGGGTCAATACGACCATTTTGGTCAAAATCCTTGAAATAGAGTTCGGCGGGTTGTTCGGGAGAAGCTTTCACTTGGCTATTGAGCCCCAAATTTCCGACGATTAAGTCCATTTTTCCATCGCCGTTGAAGTCGTCCACCAGCAGTTTATTCCACCAACCGCTATAGTTTCGGTCAAAGTATTTATCAGTTTTATTCTCCAGTTTACCATTACTGTTTTCAAAAACCATCAAAGGCATCCATTCTCCCACCACAATCAACTCGGATTTTTTATCTCCGTTGAGGTCGAGCCAAGCGGCATCGGTCACCATGCCGATTTTTTGAAGCTCAGGAGCCACAGAAGCAGTGGCATCTTTGAAGTTCCCTTTGCCGTCGTTGAGCAAAATAAAACTAGAGGGAATTTCGGGGTAACTACCCGGCACAACGCGTCCGCCTATAAATAAATCGGGTTTCTGGTCGCCGTTTAGGTCAGTAACCCGGACGCAACTTGTGCTGACAAGCATGGACGGAAGAGCGGTCGTATTTTTGGCAAAATTTCCTTTTCCGTCATTGAAATACAGCGCATCTTGTAACAAAGCATCATTGGGCTCGAAATTGGCGTAACCTCCGTGACAAACGTACAAATCGAGGGAGCCATCACCATTGGCGTCGAAAAATACCGCGTCGGAAGCATCGCTTTTGGCGTCGATTTCAAAAGCTGCTTGTGGTTTTTTGACGAACCGTGGCGACGGGCCGTTTTGCTGCAAAAACAGCGCTCCAGCCTGTCCATTGCCGCCGCCCACAAATACATCTTCCAAGCCATCGCCATTGACATCGGCCTTGGCTAGTGCCGGACCCACGTACGATTGTGGATTAACCATCAGAATCTGCCTTTTAAAATCATTGTAGGCTAAAGCAGGCTGGGCATAATTTATCCCCGATGGAATCCCCGACGGCATTTCTTTAAACAGCGGTTCTTTCGAAGCAGGCGTACCGATGGTTTCATTGGCGTCCTTTTCGTTCAGGGTTAGCCATTGATCTCCTTTAACGTTGGAAAGGCGCTGTTGTTTGCCGTTAGGCCATTGTACTTTTAGCGAATCAATCGTTGTGGCGTTTCCCAATCCAAAATGCAGTATATTGGAAACACTCGACTGATACCCACGCATGGGCATTTGCTCTAGGTACTGGGTTTGGCCTTTTTGGTACAGAATGACCTTCGCCCCTATGCCCGAACGGTTGAGTTCATTGCCCACCAATGTAACTTTCAGGTAGTGATTTTTGAGCAATTGTTGGGCTTCATTTTGGTAGATAAATGCGGGCTGATTTACGTTGTTGACCACCAAATCCAAGTCTCCGTCGTTGTCTAAATCGGCATAAACGGCTCCGTTGCTGTTAGAGTTTTGCCCCAAACCCCATTGCATTCCAACATTTTTGAAGGTCAAGTCTTTGTTGTTTTTATAGAGGTAATTCACCACGTTGGAAGCGGGCATCTGCTGCACGAGATTGAGCACATCCTGCCGCCCGATGTTGGGTTGATTCTGCTGAAAATCGTTCATGTATTTCAGAAAATCGAGGTTGGTGTAGTCGCGCAGGTAGCCATTTGTAATATAAAGGTCTTTCCATCCGTCGTTGTCATAATCGGCAAAAAGCGCTGCCCAACTCCAATCGGTGTTGGAGATGCCTGCAAGTTGACCTATTTCAGAAAACCTTACCCTGCTATCTCCTTTCTGGAGAGAGAGGGTATTCAACTGCAACATATTCCTCATGTACTGCTTATGAAAACCCGACCGGACCACCATGTCAAATTTCTCGTAGTTGTCGGGGGCCATGAGGAGTTTTTGACGTCGATTTTCTTCTGGCAACATATCAAGCGTGAAAATATCGGGCGTGGCGTCGTTGTTCACGTCAGCCACGTCGTTGCCCATGGAGAAATGAGAGGTATGTCCTATCGAGGTAGTAAGTTGGTCCACAAAACCACCTTTTTTGTTATTGATATAAAGATGGTCGGGGATGGTATAGTCATTGCTGACGTAAATATCCGGCCAGCCATCTTGGTTAAAATCGGCGATGCCCGCCCCCAGACCGTAGGAGAGGGGAGAGCTGTTGATACCTGCTTTGGTAGTAATGTCAACAAAACGTTTGCCCTCATTCCGAAAAAGCCGAGAACCGCTTACAGGGTCGTCTTGTTTGTTGAATTCTGCACTGTTTGATTCATTCAGAACGGGCAAGGACTTTATGTTGTGATTAAGTAAAAACAAGTCCAAGTCACCGTCACGGTCATAATCGAAAAAGTAGGCATTTGTGCTCGATGAAGGGCCGTTTAAGCCATACTCAGCGGATTGATCCAGAAATGTTGGGATGCCTTGGGCGTTGTTGCCTTGATTGATAAACAATTCGTTGGCTTTCTTCTCGGGGGGGAGATTGCCCGAATGACAAATGAAAATATCCAATTTCCCGTCACCATTGACATCTGCCATGGTCACTCCAGTCTTCCACGGTCCTTCGCGTCCGGCAGCTCCCGAGGCGGCGGTAATGTCTTCAAACTGCATTTTTCCTTTGTTGAGGTAGAGTTTGTTGGCGCTGAGATTGGCAGTAAAATAGAGGTCTTCCAGTTTATCGCCGTTCAAATCACCCACCGCAACGCCGCCGCCGTTGTAGAAATACTCATACATCAACACGTTAGTATTAAGGCCTTCATTGATGATATTCTGAAAATCGACGTTGGTTTTTTCAGGAGTAAGGAGGGTAAATAGCGTAGGTTCGGTTACTTCCGTTTGGGTATCTTTTTGTTCTTGGCAACTTGTCGATAGGAATAGTACAATGATGCACCCTGCGAGCAGTGTAAGATGTTTCATCAATAGAAGATAAAGTAATGCTAAAAAATTTAATGAGGCCTCAAAGCACCTTTGGGTGCTCAAAGCAGCTACAAATTGAGTAAAAATGAATGGTTATAGCAAATGGCATTTATTCATTTATTGGGGTAATTCACTACAAAATTGAAGGATTTTTTTGAGATGATCTTCATTCTCTAAATCAAGATTTTCGGCTTTGAAATAGTCTTCAATGGCCTTTTTATGGGTTGGGAAAAGTTTTAAGAACCCTCCTTTGGTAGTTTTGTAAAAACGATGGTTTAAGTCCATTAGGAAATACAATTTATCTTTTGAAAAAACGATGTCTCCTTTTGATGCAAGTTTTTGGACTGAACTATTGCCCGTAGAAAGCATATTAACTTCTCTAATAGACGACGTGGCGGAGGATTTGCCCATCGCGGCCATTTTTTCAACAGCGGCTACTTTAAACATCGTCTTGACCACCAAGTACGCTTTAGGATACGTGGCGATGCGTTCTACATACCCGTGGGCCACGTCATAGTAAAAGATATTCTCGCCAATTTGAATCTGTTTAATGGTTTTCTCATTAGCCAAGGACAAGGTGTCTTTGGTTAGGCTAAGAAACTGTACTTCTCCTAATTGAAAATTGTAATTGAGTTTTGCCGTTGCGGGAGCAGCGTTGAAAAAAGATACCGTCCCCTCTTTGAATTGTGGATAGCGATAACGCTCAGCTACAGGAATTGCGTATTTGAGGTCGGTATCGGCTTTTACCCTGATTGCTTTGGTGTCTTGTGCCTGTAACGCCAATGAAAAAACTCCAAAAATGAACGATAAAATGATGCCTGTTTTCATGGTTTCTGTTTTTTGGGAATAATATTTCTTAATAAACAAATCTACACAAACTTCTCTGTATGAGGTTATAAATTAAAAAAATCTATGCCCTACAATTTTTGAGAGCATAGATTTATAAAAGTCTTGGAGAGCTCTCTAAAGCTCTCCAAGTGCTTGTGATTCTAATTAATAACCTGGATTTTGAACCAATTTAGTGTTCCGGTTCATTTCGTTCCGGTCAATTGGTAAATAGTACAGTTTATCAGCCCAGCTGCGGTTTTCCTTACCTGGGTCAATTTCAAATACTGTGTAAGTGTAGTTGTAGTTTTCTTTATCGTATTTATAAAGACTAACTGTTTTGCCAGGTTTGAGTGTACCTACGATGCTGATACCGTTGGCTTTGCGTCCTAAGGTAGTAGGAGCAATCATCCAGCGGCGAGCATCATGGAAACGCTGCTCTTCCAAGTACATTTCAATGCGTTTTTCGTTGCGGAAACGTTGTCTCAGCGCATCTCCTGACTCAGTAATAGCGGGCATACCAGCACGGAAACGAATCTTGTTCAACCAATTACGGGCTTCTTCGTCCTGACCTAGCTCAATACAAGCTTCGGCGTAGTTGAAAACCATCTCAGTGTAGCGCAAGATAGGCCAAGGTACCTCTTGCCACGTATTTTGGTCAACGATGGCAGGGTTTGGATCGGTAAATTTACGGATATAATAACCAGTATAGCTTCCGTTCCAGTCTTCGATTGGGCTTTGGCGAGTATCCAAACCAAAGTGGGTTACTTTAGCACCAGAAGCGTTTACGATTTCGTAACGACCCGTTTGGATTTGGCTTGCAGGGTCACGGGGTAAGTTGGCATTGCTACGCACTTTCCAAGGTGAACCTTCGGTCAAGATAGACGCATAGAAACGAGGGTCACGATTTGCGTATGGATCAGAAGCTTGTGCAGGGTTTTTCCAGTCAAACTTGGTTCCGTCCATCATTTCGTAATCATCAACCATTACTTGGATAGGGGTATTACCTGCCCAGTTGTTGTAGCCGTTAGGACCATTGAAAAGTCCTTGACGTCCGCCGTTTTCTTGTTTTGCGTTGATAAAATAACGCGCCATCAGCAACTCGTTTTGACCGCCATTGCGCGACAATGAGTTGTTCATGTAGTTGGTTGTTCCCTGTTGAGCAGAGACGGGTGCAGTCAAATTCAACAAGTTACCGTAGCCTGGCAAATCCAAAACTGCTTTAGCGGCAGCTTTTGCTTTTTGCCAACGGTCGGCCTGCGAGCCTGTCACGTTTGCTACTAATTCAGGTTTTGTGAAAGAAGAAAGTACTGTAGATTTTGCTTTCATCTTGGTAGCATCGTGCAAATCGCTGGCATCGTACGTTAACATACGTGCTTTAAGCGCCAAAGCAGCGGCTTCAGTGGCACGGCCAGCAGCCATGCTTTTACCCTTTAAGAGCGCAGCGGCTTCGTCCAAATCTTTGACAATAAAAGCGACTGTCTCAGCCCAAGTATTACGAGTAGCCATGTAATCGGCTTCACCCAAATCATACGGACGATCTACCAAAGGTACGCCGCCGTAGTAGCGGGCCAACTGATGGTAAAAATAAGCACGCATAAATTTGGTCTCACCCGTCAAACGCTCTACGATGTTACCCGTGTTTGTAAACTTAGGGCTGGCGAGATTTTTGAGGGCAAGGTTACACGAGCGAATACGCAGGTACATTTGCTGCCAGCTGATGGTGTTGTTTACCCAACCGATGTCGGCGGGGTTTGAACGGCCCTCAGTGATGGTCGTAATACCGCGACCTGGGTGAGTAAAGATGGTTTCGTCGGTTAATGAAGCCAACATTTGTTCGTCAAAACCACCGTTTCCGAAGCCTGCATAAATTTCAGAAACAAATGCTTCGGCAAGCGCGGCATCCGTCCAAACGGCATTTTCTGAAAGTTCGTTTAGGGGTTGTGTGTTAACAAAATCGTCGTTACAACTGGTAACAACTACCGTCGCAGCAATAAGGGAAGCGACTAAGAGTTTGTACTGTTTCATTTTTTTCTGGTTAAATGGTTAGAATGCCGCAACAAGACCTACGTTCAGGATTTTTTGCTGAGGATAATACTGTCCAGTAGAGTTATCTGTTTCGGGGTCAAATACCTTTAACTTATCAACCGTAAAAAGGTTTAAACCATTGAAATATACGCGAAGCGTGTTCATTCCGATTTTCTTCACCAAAGTAGAAGGAATATTGTATCCAACTTCCAAGTTTTTCAAG
This sequence comes from Runella rosea, assembly GCF_003325355.1. Classification (GTDB taxonomy): domain Bacteria; phylum Bacteroidota; class Bacteroidia; order Cytophagales; family Spirosomataceae; genus Runella; species Runella rosea. The sequence goes on along the minus strand of NZ_CP030850.1, from coordinate 1,787,072 downwards.
CGGAGATAGTCAGCATCTCTGAGCCAGTAGTCGTTGCCACCAGAAAAATACTGGTCGTTACGGTTGGCAATGCGTGGGTGCTTGTCGCTTGGATTGTCGATTGTCCAACGATTTTCGTACATATCCAACAAGTAGTTACCGATATTACCCATCTCTGCGGCACTTACAAATTGCTTTGCTCCGGCTGCTCCTTGGATAAGGACGGTCAAGTCAAAGTTGCGGTAGCTAGCCGAGAGGTTAACTCCACCCGTAAACAAAGGAATGTTGGTGAAGTTGTTACGTACTTGGTCATCAGGAGTAATTTTTCCGTCACCGTTGTAATCTTTGTACTTCATGTCGCCAGGGCGGAGCGTGTTTACGATTGCCTTGTAATCGATGGTGTTGGCATCGATGGCGGCTTGATCTTTAAACACCCCGTCGTAGAGGTAAGTTTGGTATGTAAACATCGGCTTGCCCGTTGTTTGCTGCCATGCAGGTGCTCCCGGAGCTTCATCCCAGAACAAAATTTTGTTTTGAGCATATCCACCGTTCACGCTTACATTATACTTAAAGCCATCTTTTTGGTTACGGTAACCGATGTTAAATTCCCATCCCTTGTTTAGCACTTCTCCCAAGTTTTGACGTGGAAGAGTCAAACCTGTACTTTGAGGTACTGAAGCGTTTTTGGTCCAAAGAATGTTGGTACGCTTGTTTGAGAATACGTCAAATTCAAAGAAAACGTTACCGTTAAACATCTGTCCTTCCAAACCTAAGTTAGAGTTGGTAGCTACTTCCCAAGTAATTTGGGTGTTTGGGATACGTGCTTCAAACAACGTTTTTGTTTCAGCATTTCCTAAGATATAGCTTCTGAATCCGTAAGTTGAAAGGTACTGATACGAAGGAATTTGGTCATTACCCAATTGGCCGATTGAACCGCGCAATTTTAAGAAATTAACCGCAGGGAGTGCTTTTTTAAAGAATTCTTCTTCTGATACAACCCAACCTGCCATAATTCCTGGGAAGAAGCCGTAACGGGTTTCTTCAGGGAATATGTCTGAACCATCATAACGCCACAAGAACTCGGCGAGGTACTTCTCTTTGAAGTTATAACCTACACGACCGAAGTAGTTAATACGAGCTGTTTCAAACGCACCACCGTTGTTGTTACGTTGCAAGTCACCACCCGCAAACATCTGGTCGAGGGCAGTCGAAAGGAAGAAACGACGGAAGGCCGAGAAGTTATCGCCTTTGATGGTTTCGCGGTTTGTACCAGCCAACAAGTTGAAGGTGTGATTACCAATGGTTTTATCATAAGAAAGCACCGTACCCAACAAGATGTTAAGCTGATTGATATTCACTTGGTTCAAGCTTGGATCAGCAGGACCTCTACGGGCAGGAACAAGATTTGGATTGCCATTGGCATCTACTCCCGAACCTTTTTGGTAAAGCGTCCATGGAATCAACCACGTTTTGTTATTTTGGGCTAAGTTGTCAACAGCGGCATTCATGCTCAATTTCAAGCCTTCTACGCCTGGAATTTTGATGTCAAGCTGACCGTTTGATTGGAAATAATTGCGGGTGTCGCGGTCATAACCAGCCAAGTCAGTCGTGATTACCACAGGGTTTTGTCCGTTTTCGATGTCTGGACCAGGACGGCCATCAGGCCAGAAAGCAGGCTCTTGGGGTTTTCCGCGCATCAACATCCGGAAGATAGCACCAGGAGATTGTGTAGAATAACGACGCGCTTCCTGACGACCTACTACGCCTAAAGTCATGGTTACGTACTTGTTGATTTTTGCGTCAAAGTTCAAACGCATATCGTACTGCTTGTAACCCGTAGACGACTGGATGTAGTTAGCATCTTGGTTTTGGTAACCCAATGAAGCCAAATAAGAGAAGTTTTCGGTTCCTCCGTTAAGTTGGAGGTTGTGACGTACCTGTGGCGACCAGTTTTTGAGGGTAGAACCGTACCAGTCAGTGTTGGGGTAGTTCCATGGGTCGGAGCCGTCAGCGTATTTCTGAATAGCTTGGGGAGAAAACGGAGCGTTACGTACGGTACCGTTGGGGCGGGTAAATGAGCCCGTTGTTTTGTAAGCTTGGTTGGCAGCAGCCCATTCAGATACTGGAAGTTGATAAATGTCCAAGTCGTTGAGCATACTTGTATATTGTGCAGCATTTGTCAACTTAGGAATAACAGTCGGGTTTGACCAACCTTGGTTGAGCGAGTACGACAACTCAGGCTTACCTGTCTTACCACGCTTGGTCGTAATCAGAATAACCCCGTTGGCCGCCCGTGAACCATAGATAGCTGCTGCTGCATCTTTCAATACAGAGATGCTCTCGATGTCGGCAGGGTTGATACGGTCAAGACCACCAGCACGGTTAGGGATACCGTCGATTACGATAAGTGCACCGTTGTTGTTCAATGTATTTGAACCCCGGATTCTGATGGCAGAGCCGTCACCACCTGGCAAACCGCTGCGGTTTACGGCAGTTACCCCTGGTAAGCGTCCAGCAAGAGAGTTGGAAAGGTTGGCCGCTGGTGATTTTACCAAGTCGGTTCCTTTGACCGATACCACAGAACCCGTAACGGTTTCTTTCTTTTGGGTACCATAACCTACCACAACTACCTCACTCAGTGCGGCAACATCTTGCTGCATGGTAACATTTACGGTAACGCCCGAAGGTGTAATTTCCTGTTTGGCAAAGCCGATGGCACTGAGAACCAGCGTACTTCCAGGAGCCATCCCAATTTTAAAGTTCCCATCTGCGTCAGAGTTGGTACCTTTGGTCGTACCTTTGACCAAAATACTTACCCCGGGTAGTGGTGCACCGGTAGGGTCTTTGATCTGACCCGACACTGTTCGTTCTTGAGCGAACAAGCTCAAATTCGCCCAGAGACAGACGAATAGCAGTAGTAATTTCTGCTTCATAGAGTAATTGTTTAGTGTAAAATAGATAAATGAACTTTAAAAACGTACAAATGAACTTCAAAATAAGGAATAGAATATCATTTTATATCGAATAAATATTGATATTTTTTTCCATCAACAAAGGTACTATGCAAAATGTTGTCTGATTGACTCTCTTTTTGCATAAAATCATACTATTTTAACAGAAAATGTTGTTTTTTTGGGATAAATGAAACCTGCGAGAATAGTCAATAGGAATATCTCCATCAAGGGAGAAATACGGGTGATAGGTCGTACCGACAGTGTAGATTTTCCCGATTTGGGCTTGGCGGATGTTCGCGCCAAAATAGATACGGGGGCTTATACTTCTTCCATCCACTGTTATAATATAAAATTGACGAAAGAGAAACTTGTCTTCTATTTGCCAGCGCATAAGGGAGAAAAACGAAAACGGTTTGTGGCTAAAACATTTGAGCTGAAATCCATCAAAAATTCATTTGGACAAACTGAAATGCGTTATGTAATCAAAACGCGGATTGTGATTTTTGGCAAAGCTTTTCAAGCAGAATTTTCCTTGGCAGACCGTGAAAAAATGCGCTACCCTGTATTGCTGGGGCGAAAACTTCTACGAAATCGTTTTTTAGTGGATGTCTCATTAGAAGACCTTTCTCTCTCCCAAAAAAGAACCGCTGCTGAGTCGGTATTGCATTAACAAAAAGATAACCTTGATTCAATCAACTTCCCATTAATTTTACCCCACCGCTATGGCTCTGTTATGCTACAAGTAGCAATGCTAATCGGTTGATTATGTAACTATTATAATGAAAATTGCTGTTCTTTCTACCAACCCCAAATTATACTCTACCAAACGTTTGGTAGAGGCCATTCGTACGCATGGGCACGAAGCGCTCGTAATCAATCACGCGTTGTGCCATGTGATGATTGAAGAAGAAAAACCCGTCATTTTATACAAAAACAAAGCGGTTGAAGGCATCGACGCGATTATTCCACGAATTGGAGCTTCGGTCACCGACTATGGGTGCGCGGTAGTGCGGCAATTCGAAATGATGAAAGTATTTACTACCGTCAAATCTCAGGCCATCATGCGCTCGCGCAACAAGTTGAGAAGCTTGCAAATCCTTTCAAAAGCGGGCGTTCAAATTCCTAAAACTGTTTTTGCTAATCAGACAAAAGACATTGACAGCCTCATTCACTTGGTGGGCGGGCCGCCCGTTATTATTAAATTATTGGAAGGAACTCAGGGAGTAGGAGTGGTTTTGGCGGAGTCGGAAAGCGCCGCAAAATCAACAATTGAAGCTTTTTATGGGCTTAAAACCAACGTTTTGATTCAGGAATACATCAAAGAGTCCAAGGGGGCTGACATCAGAGCGTTTGTGGTTGGCAACAAAATTGTTGCTGCCATGAAGCGTCAAGGCAAAGCAGGGGATTTTCGTTCCAACCTCCACCGGGGTGGCAAAGCAACCCCGATTTTATTGACGCAACAGGAAGAAAAAGCCGCTCTTCAGGCCGCAAAAGCCTTGGGGGTGCGCGTGGCAGGGGTAGACATGATTCTGTCGAATCGCGGGCCGATGATTATGGAAGTCAATTCGTCGCCTGGTTTGGAAGGAATCGAAAATTGTACGGGCGTCAATGTTGCCGACTTGATTGTGTCGTTTATTGAAGAGAAAATACCCGCCGACGAAAACGATACCATCGGCGTATAGGGTAAAAATGAGGGGCTTTTATCTTTATCGTAACATTAAACAGGGAATGATTTTGTCCCTTTTTCTTGTTTACCGTATTCTAGCACTTAACCTTTGATTAATTATCTTCCTGTATGCTGGATAAAGCATCTTATGACACCCAACCGAAATGCCTTGTTGCGTTGGATTCCATCATTTTCGGTTTTGACGGTGACCTCCTGAAAATTTTGTTGGTAAAACGTGGGCCGAATTTGCACGCTGATACCTGGTCGTTGATGGGCGGTTGGCTGAACCCCAACGAAAATTTGGAACAATCAGCGGAGCGCATTTTGTTTGAGCTGACGGGGCTGAAAGGGGTCTATTTGGAGCAACTTTACACATTTGGCGACATCAACCGCGACCCCATCGACCGAACCGTTTCGGTGGCTTATTTTGCCTTGATAAACATCGAGCACTACGATTCCAAAATTTCGCAGGCTCACTTTGCCCATTGGTTTCCTGTCAGCGAAATGCCCGATGAACTTCTGTTTGACCACCGTCAAATGATAGATTTAGCCATTCAAAAACTTCGTTATAAGGCGGCACTGCACCCGCTTGGCTTTGAACTTTTGCCCGAAAAATTTACGATTCCACAGCTGCAAAAACTGTACGAAGCTATTTTTCAGACGACTTTCGACAAGCGAAATTTTAGCCGTAAAATTCTCTCAACGCACCTACTTGTAAAACTCAAAGAAAAGCAAAAATCCTCTAAGAAAGGCGCTTATCTTTATGAAGTTAACAAAGAGAAGTACAATTCATTCAGCAATTCTTTCCTGAATTTTGTATCAAATCCTGATTTTTAGCGTGGTATCCAATTGGGTTATTAGCAAAAAAGGGGGAAACGCAAAATCGATGCGTTTCCCCCTTTTTTATGTTTATTGGTGTGTTTGTCTAAAAGTAAACGCTGCTTTTTTACGTATTGAATGTTAAAATTGTATGACTTTTGAAGGTTGTTAATTATTTGTCATAATTTATCGGTGCTTTTGGATGGTTTTTTCTATCCAATAAATTAGTTTTTAGATACCCTTTTCATCACCAATATACCTTTAAAATTGGCGGTTGCGGCAAGGAGAGCTACGTTTATACCAAAGAGTGTACATTGAGCGGGTTTAATGTGTAATTGTTGGGATATTTAAGCGCGAAAAAGCCATTTTAGGAGAAAAAATCAGCTACTTGTCGACACAATTGGATATTTTGTACGGTTACCTTACAAAGTTATATTCATAAAAAAGCAAGTTCATAAAAGTAGGCCAGCCATTCTCATTTTTTTTGGTCTTTATCTAAATTGTACCATTTTTTTACTCAAAAATACTGTTTAGTGAAGGTATTGTGTTATAAATGGTCAAAATTGTACTATTCGTTTTGTGCAAATAAATATTTACTTTGCAATAGAATAATTCCTTCATTTTTATTACTTAAAACAACCATCACCAATGAAAAGAAAACTACATTATCTTTTGATGTTCGTGTTTTCTTTTGCATCGTTTCTGAGTTATGCTCAGAATGTAGATGTGAAAGGGCGCGTTTCGGGAAATAACGGAGAGGCGATTTACGGCGTAAACATCGTAGTCAAAGGATCTAACCAAGGTACGGTCACCAATGATAAGGGTGATTACAGTATTAACGTTAAAAAAGGAGCCACGCTTACATTCAGTTATATCGGCTTTGCGGCCAAAGAGGTAACCGTTGGCAACAGCTCTGTGATTAACGTTACGCTTACCACACAAGACAATGTGCTGAATGAGGTTGTAGTGACGGCCCTTGGTATCAAAAAAGAGAAAAAAGCGTTGGGCTATTCGGTTTCGGAAATCAAAGGTGAAGACCTTACCCAAGCCCGTACCAACAACATGGCCAATTCTTTGCAAGGTAAAGTGGCGGGTTTAAATATCTCGGCACCAGCTTCGGGGCCAGCAGGTTCAACCCGGATTGTGATTCGTGGAAACGGTTCTATTTCAGGCAATAACCAACCACTTATCGTGGTAGACGGTATTCCAGTCAATAACGATAACCTCGGTAATGCGGGGATGTGGGGTGGTGGCGACCGTGGCGACGGTATCTCTAGCCTTAACCCCGATGAAATTGAGAACATCAGCGTACTGAAAGGCGCAACTGCCGCCGCTCTTTATGGCTCACGTGCTTCTAACGGGGCTATTTTGGTAACCACTAAAGGTGGCAAAGCGGGCAAAGGCATTGGTGTCGAAATCAACAGTAACATCGTGGCAGAAGATTTGCTCATCAATAAATTTGAGAACTATCAGTACGTATACGGTGCTGGTAACAACGGCGTGAAGCCAACTACGGTACAGGAAGCTTTGACCTCCAACAGCTGGGGTGCCAAGTTGGACGGAACGAGCGTGATTCAGTTTGACGGCAAGTCACGTCCCTACTCGGCAGTGAAAGACAACATGTCTAATTTTTATAAAACGGGAAGTACCTTCACCAATTCAGTGGCTTTGACGGGCGCAACCGAAAGCGTAACTTACCGTTTTTCAATGAATGACCTCAACAACAAGAGCGTTATTCCGGGAGCAGGTTTGAAGAGAAACAACTTTGCTTTGAACGTAAACGGAAACTTGGGCAAAAGACTTTCTTTTGTTTCTAACGTAAAATACATCATTGAAAAAGCCACTAACCGTCCGCGTTTGTCTGACTCGCCCGGCAGTGCTACCTACGCTATCAACGCGATGCCGACGTCTCTGAGCGTGGCAGCGTTGGAAGAAAGCCAAGTAACGGACCAAAATTATGAATTGACTTGGTCGGACAACATCTACATTCAAAACCCGTACTACGCGGCGGCTGAGTGGAAAAACTCGGATAAGAAAAACCGTATCATCGGTGCATTTGAGCCTCGTTTCAACATCACCGATTGGTTGTACGTAAAAGGTCGTTTAGGATTTGACAACTTCAATTATCGTTATCAAGACATTACGCCTTACGGAACTCCCTTCTCAACCCGTGGAAATTACAACGTAAGCAACCGTAATTTTACCGAAACCAATGCGGATTTGATGTTGGGTTTTGATAAAAAAATAACGGATAAAATCGGCGTAAATGTGTTGGTTGGTGGTAACCAAATGAGACAGACTTACCTGAACTCAAACTACGGCAGCGGTGCGCTAAACATCCCATTCTTTTATGATATTTCAAACGGAGATCCTTCGGGCCGCGGAATTGGGGAACAACTTATCCGTAAGCGCATCAACTCGGTCTACGGTTCGGCAGAATTTTCTTACAATAGTTATTTATACCTAACGGCTACTGCGCGTAACGATTGGTTCTCAACGTTGGCACCTGGCAACAATAGCATTTTGTACCCGTCAGTAGGTGCAAGTTTTGTACTATCTGAAGCCGTTAAATTGCCGTCGGTGATCAATTACCTCAAATTGCGCTCTTCATGGGCACAGGCGGGTGGCGATACTGACCCTTATAATTTATCGTTGTATTATGGATTGTCGGGTGCTCACTTAGGTGCCCCTCTGGCCCAAATCAACGGTGGGCAAGTGCCAAACGCAGCACTTCAACCGCTTACTTCTACCACGTTTGAAGCTGGATTTGATACCCGTCTTTTCAACAACAAAGTAGGTATTGACTTCGCATATTATACCCGTAAAACCACAAACGACATCGTGGGTGCGACCATTTCGGCTACTTCGGGCTACGGAAATGCGTTGTTTAATGTGGGCGAAATTGAGAACAAAGGAATTGAGTTGCTCATTAACTACAAAGTGTTGAGCGGCAAAGACTTTACTTGGGATGCCTCATTCAACATGGGCTATAATAACAGTAAAGTGGTAAGTCTTTACAAAGATCTGAGCACCATTCGGGTAGACGAAAACCGCACCAGAACGGCTTACATCAACCACGTAGTAGGTTTGCCTTATAGCCAAGTACAAGGCTTTGATTTCAAAAGAGATGCCGCTGGCAATGTCGTACACGATGCACAGGGTTTTCCGATTCAGGGCGACCTCAAAAACTTCGGAACGGGGGTAGCACCTTTGACGCTTGGGTTTAACAATTCATTCCGTTACAAAGGCGTAGGATTCAGCTTCTTGATAGATGGTAAATTCGGTGGGTACATATTCTCGGGAACCAACTCGTATGCTTACCGCAGAGGTTTGACCGTTGAAACGCTGGAAGGCCGTGAAGGTGGATTGGTTGGAAAAGGTGTAAATGAAAAAGGGGAGCCTAACTCGGTTAAAGTATCGGCTCAGGATTATGCATCTCGTGTAGCCAACAACATCGCTACACCTTTTGTATACAGCTCAGACTTCCTCAAACTTCGTCAAATCATTATTGATTACAGCATTCCTTCAAAAGTATTGGGACGCTCTCCGTTTAAGAGTGCTTCGGTTTCTATTGTGGGCCGTAACTTGTTGATTCTGATGAAGAATACCCCTAACATTGACCCTGAGTCGACGTATAACAACTCAAACGCCCAAGGGCTTGAATTGGCGGGTGTACCAGTCACAAGAACGGTTGGTTTGAACGTTAACTTGAAATTTTAAGGGAGGCGAATGCCCCGAAGTACCTTTTTTGAACCATTAAAAGACATTTAGCAATGATACGTAAATTAATAATTTTATGGGCCCTTGTATTTTCGCTGGGTTCATGTACCAAAGACTTTGAGACCATCAATGTCAATCCTAACGCACCGTCGGCGGTACCTCTTGATTATCTTTTGGCGCAATCTACCCTATTTATTACGGGTGAAGGCGGTGACCCGGGCTATCGCTCATGGCGGACCAACTTCATCTACGCGGCCATGATGATGCAACACATGTCGTCGGTAGAAGTTGGCTTCTACCGCGGAACGGTGTACACGTTTCAGGGAGATTTGAGCGCGGCTTGGTTTGAAAGAGCTTATCCAAACTCCATCAAAAACTTGGTCAATCTTATCGAACTGTCAAAGAAAGACCCTAAGCAGGTGAATGTCTTGTCAATGGCGCGCATTTTGCGGGTTATCGAGATGGGAGTTTTGACCGATGTGTACGGTGATGTACCGTATTCGGAAGCTGGTTATGGTGCGCTTACTGGTGTATTTTCACCTAAATATGACGCACAAAAAGACATCTATGCCGATATGCTGAAAGAATTGGAAGAAGCTGGAAACGCCTTGAGTGCTTCTGCTTACATTCCCAAAACGGCTGATTTGGTTTTTGCGGGTGACATCAACAAATGGAAACGCGCCGCCAACTCACTTATGCTTCGCTTTGCGATGCGTATGCAGAAAGTGGACGCTGCTGGCGCACAGGCGTGGGCCAAGAAAGCGGCTGACCGAGGTTTGATGACAGGTATTGAAGATAGCTTCGGCGTTAAATTTGCCAATACTGGTGCTGGTAACAACTCCAATCCAAACTCTTGGAATATGTTCCCTGGCGGCCGTGGCATCGTAACCGCAGACAATATTCAGTGGGGCAAAACGTATATTGAAGCCATGAAAACCCGTAAAGACCCCCGTTTGGGCGTGGTTTCGGCGTTGAAATCAGGCGATAAAACGCCTGAAAAACAAGTGGGTCTGCCCATCGGAACGGATGCGACGATGTTGGCGGCTCTTCCTGCACCATTGAATGCACGGGCTAATTACTCACGCCCTGCCCCCAATATGTATGCATTGGAAAATACGCAATTTGTAATGACCTACACTGAATCAGAATTGCTGAAAGCAGAGGCTATTGAGCGCGGATGGGTAACTGGAACTGCCAAAACAGCCTATGATAACGCTTTGAAAGCGGGTATCAAGCAAATCAATTCGTACGGCGGCACGCTGACAGATGCCGATGCGGCGGCATATTTGGCGGCCAATCCGTATCCTGTTACGGGTACCTTGGATGCCAAAATGGACGCAATCCATACTGAATTCTGGATGTCGACGGCTTCTTTGCTTCAGCACATCGAATCATGGGCTAACTGGCGCAGAACGGGTTATCCAAAATTGACCCCTGTTAACTACCCTGGCAACGAAACCAACGGACAGATTCCGCGTCGCTTGCGTTATTCGCAAGGTGAATATGGCGTAAACCCGGGGATTGATGCGGCCAATGCCCGTCAGGGAGCCGATTTGTTCACAACCCGTATGTGGTGGGATAAATAAGCATAAATACCCCAATACCATTCAAGTCAGAAAAGGACATTTCTTCGTGAGGTGTCCTTTTTTTATCGTATTTTTAGTGCTTTTAATGAAGCTTTATAATGAAATCATTTCCTTTTTTAATTCTCATTTTCGTTTTTTATTCCTGCTCCCCATCGGACTCTGTTTTTGAAAAATTAGATGCGAGCCACACTGGTATTGACTTCGTCAACAAAATTGAAGAAACAGAGCAAGACAACGTACTGAATTACGAATACTTCTACAACGGTGGGGGCGTAGCTGCGGCTGATTTTAACAACGACGGCTTCACAGATTTGTATTTTACGGCCAATCAAGGCGAAGATAAATTGTACCTTAATAAAGGGAAACTCGCCTTTGAAGATATTACCCAAACGGCAGGTATTGCGTGGAACGGAGAATGGAAAACGGGCGTAACGGTGGTGGACATCAACAACGATGGTTGGCAGGATGTATACGTTTCGGTGTCAGGAAATGTCGACCATCCCGAACTGCGCCGCAATAAACTGTACGTTAATAATGGCAAAAGCGAGGTTTCTTTCACCGAAAAAGCCAAAGAATATGGCTTGGACCTTGCCACTTTTACCACCCAAACCGCCTTTTTTGATTATGACAACGACGGCGATTTAGACGCTTATGTGCTGAATCACAACGTCAAAGATTTTAAACGGTTTGACGTAGAAGCCGTTCACGCCATGCGTGACTCACTAGCGGGCGACCGATTGATGCGCAACGACAGCGGCAAGTTTACAGATGTCAGTAGCGAAGCGGGCATCAAGGGGAATCCTATCGGTTTTGGCCTTGGCATCAGCACTGCCGACGTCAACGGTGACGGCTGGCTGGATATTTATATTTCCAACGATTATATCGAAAACGATTATCTCTACATCAATAACCAAAACGGCACTTTTACGGACCAAATCACGGAGGCGACGAATCACGTCAGTTATTTTTCGATGGGCAATGACATTGGAGATGTCAACAACGATTTAATGCCCGACATTATCACCATGGACATGTTGCCTGAAGACAACAAACGCCAGAAATTACTTTTTGGGCCCGATAAATACGAGGCGTATCTGTCGATGTTGCGCAATGGATTGCATAATCAAACGATGCGAAATATGTTGCAGTTAAACATCTCGTCGCGCCCAGATGGGGTGAGGTTCTCCGAAATTGGTCAGGTGGCGGGGATTTCCAATACGGATTGGTCGTGGTCGGCGCTGTTGGCTGATTATGACAATGATGGGTATCAGGATTTGTTTGTCACCAACGGCTATTTGCGAGATTATACCAACAACGACTTTATCAAATATTACGCTGAAATCGGGGAGAACAATAACCAAAGTGTGTTGGAAGTCATCAAGAAAATGCCTTCGACCAAAACCCCTAACTACATTTTCAAAAACAATCAAAACCTGACGTTTTCCAATAAACAAACCGAATGGGGATTTGATACACCTGTGATTTCAAACGGAGCCGTTTACGCGGATTTGGACAATGACGGGGATTTGGAAATTGTGACAAACAATATCAATGAGCCTGCTTATGTGTACCAAAACAAAAGCAGCGAGTCGGGAAAAGTGAACTATCTAACGGTTCAGTTGCCTTCGTCAAGAGCCGTAAATGGTACTAAAGTTTATGTGTATTGTGGTGATTTACAGCAATATCGTGCATTTACGCCTACCCACGGGTACGAAAGTAGTATGATGACGCCCGTACATTTTGGCTTAGGAACCCATAAAACCGTGGACAGTTTGGTGGTGATTTGGCCCGATGGGAAAATGCAGAAACAAACCAACGTGGCTGCCAATCAAGTGCTTAAGCTCACGTATGCTCCCAATGCCAACTGGAGCAGAGAGGTTGTTGTAACGCCGTTGTTTGTTGAAAATAAAAACCTTGATTTTGAGCACCAGCAGATGCCCGTCAATGATTTTAGCCGACAGTTACTGCTCCCCCAGATGTATTCTTATCAGGGGCCGCGCATGGCCAAAGGTGATTTGAATAAAGATGGATTGGAAGATATTTATATTGGGGGTGGTAAAGGGCAGCCTGGAGCTGTGTTTTTGCAACAAAAAGGCGAGAGTGGTTCGTCGTCACGGTTTGTCAGAAAAGAACAGCCCGCCTTTAAGCAGGATGAACTTTGCACCGACACCGACGCGGTGTTTTTTGACGCCGATAAAGACGGCGATTTGGACTTGTTCGTCACAAGTGGCGGGTATGAGTATCTACCCAATGATTTTATGCTTCAAAACCGTCTCTATTTAAACGATGGAAAAGGAAATTTTACCAAAAATGCCGATGCTATTCCCGCCGATAAGCTGGCCGACAGCGCGGTAGAAGTGATTGATTTTGACCGTGATGGAGACTTAGATTTGTTTGTGACGGGAGGCGCTATTCCGCAAGAGTATCCGCGCTTTAATCCTGCCCGGTTGTACCGAAATGAAGGCGGCAAATTTACCAATGTTGCCAACCCTGCATTTGAAAATTTAGGGGTTTTGACTGATGTTTGCGTCTTGGATTTTGACAAAGATGGGTACGACGACATCGTGGCTGTAGGGGAGTGGACGCCTATTATTCGGCTGAAAAATGAGAAAGGCGTTTTCAAAAAAGTAACCGATGGGTTGGATAAAACAATCGGTTTTTGGCAAAGTATCGCGGCCAATGACTTTGACAACGACGGCGATATGGACTTGATTGTCGGTAATTACGGCCTCAATACGCAATGGAAGGCTTCTTTTGAACAGCCTATGACGTTGCATACCGATGATTTTGATTCGAACGGCCGTTTAGACCCCATACTCTCGTATTTTATTCAAGGAAAAAGCTACCCTGCGTATAGTAAAGACGAACTTTCGGATCAGCTCGTACCGCTCAAAAAAGCCTATACGAGCCATGAAAGTTATGCTTCGGCCACGACGGATGATGTGTTGGCGATTTTTAAGGATAAAAAACCGCAAAAACAGGAAATCAATACCCTTTCGACGATGTATCTGGTCAACAACAAGGGGAGTTTCGAGATGAAAGCACTGCCCATGGAGGCTCAGTTTGCGCCAGTGTACGCGATATTGACCGAAGACCTCAACGGTGATGGCTTCAAAGATCTGCTTTTGGCGGGAAATCAAACGCATGGACGGGTTAGAATCGGCAACATTGATGCTAATTTTGGTCAAGTCTTTTTTAACGATAAAAAAGGAGGGTTCCGATACCTGCCCCAACATCAATCTGGGTTGTATCTAAAAGGGGAAGTAAGAGGTCTAGTATTTGTTAATAATCAGCTGGTTGTAGCTAAAAATAGCGGTTTAACAAATACATTTATTAAAAAATAAAACCGTTATATATTTTCATTAAAGAGCATGAATGGGTTGGCTTTAGGATATAAGCCAACCCATTTTATGTTTAAAATAGTTGTCTATTTGTCCAAAATGAACAAGTAATGGGTAAAATAGTATTATATATTTTATTGGACAAAAAACGTACTTTGTAGGATAAAAAAAATAGTAGTTTTTTCATCATAGATAGATTGTTGTTGTGACAGATTCGGGGTAAGTAGCTACTTACCCCGAACTTTATGACATGCCCGAAATAGTAACTTTATGAAAAAAACATCCCTTTTTTTGATGATACGAGGCCTTTATTTTTAGTATTGCATTAGGGTTGAAATTTTAAAAAGAACCGACAGCCCACGCCTTTATCAACCGAAATAAACCTCATACGCTGTTTCTGAAAAGTTTACTATTTTATGAAAATTCAAGGACTTGATTTTCTAGTTATTGCCCTTTATCTCGTGGTTATTTCGGCCATCGGAATTATCATGAAAAAACGCGCCCAACGCAGTAAAAACGATTATATGTTGGGCGGGAATACTTTACCGTGGTGGATGTTGGGGATTTCCAACGCCTCGGGGATGTTTGATATTTCGGGTACCATTTGGATGGTGTCGATTATGTTTGTGTATGGCCTTAAAAGTATATGGTTGGTGTGGCTGTGGCCCGTTTTTAATCAGGTATTCTTGTTTGTGTATTTGGCCATTTGGCTTCGCCGCTCAGGGGCATCAACAGGAGCGGAGTGGATGCTTACCCGTTTTGGCACCAAAAAAGACGCGCAAATGGCGCATAAAATCATCATCGCTTTTGCGCTGTTGAGTTGCTTTGGCTTTATGGCGTACGGCTTTATTGGGCTGGGGAAATTTATCGAAATATTCCTTCCTTTTTCGTCTATTTCACCGTACGTCCCGTTCAGTGTTTCGCCCGAGTTTGTTCCTCATTTTTACGGTATCATCTTTACCCTTTTTGCCGTATTTTACTCCGTGATGGGCGGAATGTCGAGCATTGTGTGGGCAGATGTCATACAGTATGGATTGATGGCTTTGGGGTCGGTTTCCATCGGCGTCATCGCGATGGGCGAACTATCGGGTCAAACGCTTAATGTACCCCCCGATTGGTCGAATATTTTCTTTGGCTGGAACTTGGATTTGGATTGGTCAAACATCATTGCCGATGTTAACCAAAAAATTAGGGACGATAAATACAGTCCGTTCGGGATGTTTTTTGCGTTGATGTTGGCCAAGGGTATTTTGGCAAGCATTGCGGGTCCTGCCCCCAATTATGACATGCAGAAAGTGCTCTCGACTAAGTCGCCCCGCGAAGCGGCGCTGATGAGTATGTTTGTCAACATCGTACTGTTGCCCACCCGATATTTTATGATTATTGGCTTCACGGTTTTGGGGCTTTTGTATTACAACGACCTCAATATCCAGACGGCTACGGGAGGGGTTGATTTTGAGCGAATCTTACCCGCTGCTATTCTCAAATTTGCTCCAGCGGGTCTTTTAGGGCTGTTTTTGGTCGAATTGATGGCCGCTTTTATGGGAACCTTCGCTGGCACGCTCAACGCTGCCCAAGCTTATATTGTAAACGATATTTACCTTAAATCCATTAAACCCAAAGCAACCAATCAGGAAATCAGTCGGGCCAATTACCTTGTCGGCATCGTGGTGGTCCTCATCAGTATTGTACTGGGCATTTTTGCCAAAGATGTCAACAGCGTTTTGCAGTGGATTGTTGGAGCTTTGTACGGCGGCTACGTGGCAGCCAATGTGCTCAAATGGCATTGGTGGCGTTTCAATGGGTCGGGGTTTTTCTGGGGAATGGCGGCGGGAATTATTTCGTCTATGGTGCTGCCCTACGTGTTTCCCGATACGTTGCCGCTGTTCTATTTTCCGTTTATTTTGGTACTGTCGGCAGTAGGCTCAGTAGTGGGCTCTTTACTAACTCCCCCGACTGACATCGAAGTCCTGAAGAAGTTCTACCGTAACGTTCGGCCTTGGGGGTTTTGGGGGCCTATCCTCGTCGAAGTACAGAAAGAAGAGCCCTCGTTTAAGCGTAACAATAACTTTAGTTTGGACATGTTCAACGTAGTGATTGGCACGATTGCCCAAACGGCAATAACGTCCCTGCCCGTTTTTGTGGTGCTTTTGATGCCTCAACATAGTGTCATTACGGCGGCCTTATTGGCGGTTTGTGTGTTCATATTGTGGAAAACCTGGTACCAAAAACTGCCGCGAGCGTAGCACAATGCTTTCATTTTCCAGTGCTGTATTGTTGTAATCTATTATCTATCTTACACATAATGAATTCTTTTGAAAATCGTTTGTCGACCTTAGAATCGGCTCATAACGAGTTGATTATACGAATAAATGCCAGGCAGAAACACAGCAATGGCATATACGATCGTTACGAAAATCCTGTGTTGACGGCGGCTCATGTCCCTTTGTTTTGGCGATATGATTTGAATCCCGAGACCAACCCGTATTTGATGGAACGGTTTGGGATCAATGCGACCTTCAACGCGGGAGCCATCAAATGGCAGGGCAGCTACTTGTTGGCGGTACGGGTAGAAGGGGTAGACCGAAAATCCTTTTTTGCGATTGCCGAAAGCCCCAACGGGATTGATAATTTTCGCTTTTGGGATGCACCCATTGATATGCCCGAGACCGAGGTCCACGACGGAAACGTATACGATATGCGTTTGGTGGCGCACCAAGACGGTTGGATTTACGGGTTGTTTTGTACGGAGCGAAAAGACCCTGCCGCCAAAATCGGGGATGAAAGCTCGGCCGTGGCTCAGTGCGGGATAGCTCGTACAAAAGACCTGAAAATTTGGGAACGTTTACCCGACCTAAAAACGCCCTCGCCTCAACAGCGCAACGTGGTGCTGCATCCCGAATTTATAAATGGAAAATACGCGCTTTATACGCGTCCGCAGGATGGATTTATTGACGCAGGAACGGGCGGAGGAATCGGCTTGGGTTTTACCGATTCAATGGAAAATGCCGTGGTAGAAAAAGAATTTATTGTGGACGAAAAAAGCTACCACACGGTTTATGAAGTTAAAAACGGCCAAGGCCCTGCGCCCATTAAAACCCCAAAAGGGTGGTTGCATCTGGCACATGGCGTGCGAAATACGGCTGCTGGCCTGCGCTATGTGTTGTATATGTTTATGACCGACTTACAGGATTTGACCAAGGTGATTCATAAACCAGGAGGGTATTTTATTGCACCAGAGGGTGAAGAAAGAGTGGGGGACGTGTCGAACGTAACATTTTCCAATGGCTGGATTTTGGACGATGACGGTACGGTTTTTATCTACTACGCCTCGTCGGATACACGTATGCACGTGGCCACCAGTACGCTTGATAAATTGGTAGATTACTGCACCAATACGCCTCCTGACGGGCTTCGTTCGGCAGCTTCTGTAAAAACATTGAAAGGGTTGATTGAGAAAAATAGGCTGTTTTTGGGGCAGAAACAACGCACAACAGCTTTCTAAACGGCAAACGATACCTACCAAAAATCACCTTGGATTTCCCAAAGAACACAAAGAAATAAGTTGCCGTTTTTCTTTGTGTTCTTTGTGCTCTGCTTAGTGTTTTTTATTTGGTTTTACCCATCCTTATGAACCATTCTATATTTGATTTAAAACAGGAAATTCAGGTAGAATTGTCTAATATCCTTGCCTTTTGGGCAACTCATTCCCTCGATGATTTGAACGGTGGTTTTATCGGAAAAATGGACTTTGATGGCATTGTTCACCCCGAAGTTGACAAGAGTAGCGTACTCAATGCCCGTATTTTATGGACCTTTTCGGCGGTACTCAATCAACCCTTTTTATCTTCTGGAAAAGAAAGTACAGAAGGAAAAGAATTTTTATCTATTGCCAACCGCGCTTTTCACTACATCAATCAGCATTTTCGGGACACTGTCCACGGCGGTGTTTATTGGTCGGTTGATGCGCATGGAAAGCCATTGAGTACGCGCAAACAGATTTATGGATTGGCTTTTACGATGTATGGATTGACGGAATACTACCGCGCAACGCGCAATCAGCAGGCGTTGAATTTCGCGATTGAACTATTTGAATTAATAGAAAACCATAGTTTTGACCCTCAAAATGGCGGTTATTGGGAGGCGTTTACGCAGGATTGGGAACTTTTGGAGGATTTACGTTTGAGTGAGAAAGACCGTAATGACCCCAAAACGATGAATACGCATCTTCACATCATTGAGGCATACGTCAATTTGTACCGTGTATGGCCCAATGCCCAGGTAGAAGCGAAGATTCGGCATTTGTTGGATGTGTTTGAAAAACACATCATTGAAGCCAAAAGTGGCCATATGCAGTTGTTTTTTGATGCTCAATGGACACCCACTTCTGATACTATCTCTTTTGGACATGACATTGAGGCGTCGTGGTTGTTGTACGAAGCCACCGAAGTTTTACACAACGAAACGCTTTTGAAAAAATGGAAATCCATCGCCCTCCGCATGGCCGATGCAGCGGCCCAAGGGTTTAACGAAGATGGAAGTCTAAACCATGAATTTGACCCTCAAACCAATCATTGGGACACGCACCGAGAATGGTGGGTGTCGGCGGAGGGTATGGTTGGATATTTCAATGCTTTTCAGTTGAGTGGTGAGGAGCGTTATCTACGGTGTGTAGAAGGCCTTTGGCAATTTGCCAAAAAGCATCTTATCAATGCAGAAATCGGTGAATGGAATTGGGGCGTGTACGACGATATGTCGTTGATGCATACCGAAGACCGCATTGGATTTTGGAAATGCCCGTATCATAACGCCCGCGCCTGCATGGAAATTTTGAAAAGAATCTAATGTGTACTTCTGTATGTTGAAATTAAAAACACCTTTATTGCTTTTGACTTTTAGCGTTTTGTTTACTTCGGTCATTGCCCAAACTGCCCTCAGAAAAATCAAAGTTGAGGGGAATAAATTCGTTGCCGAAGATGGCAAAGTGATGATATTCAGAGGCCTAAACGTAGCCGACCCTGACAATCTGCATACCAAAGGGCATTGGGAGAAAGCATTTTTTCAGGAAATCAAAAACTGGGGTGCTAACATTATTCGGTTTCCCGTTCATCCTGCCGCGTGGCGGAAACGAGGGAAAACTGAGTATTTGAAATTACTGGATGACGGCGTAAAATGGGCGACGGAATTGGGCTTGTACGTCGTCATTGACTGGCATTCGATTGGTAATCTACGGACTGAAATGTACCAATCTGATAATTATGAAACGACCCAAAAAGAAACTTTTGAGTTTTGGCGGACCATGGCCAAGCATTTTAAAGGGAACAACACTGTTGCTTTCTTTGAATTGTTCAACGAACCAACAGTTGCGGGCGGGCAGTTAGGAACGTGTTCGTGGGAACAATGGAAAACCTTGAATGAAGAAATGATTGGCATTATTCGTGCCCACGGCAACGACGCTATCCCGTTGGTCGCTGGTTTCAATTGGGCCTATGACTTGACTCCCGTCAAAGAAAATCCCATCAATGCGCCTGGAATTGCTTACGTAAGTCACCCGTATCCTATGAAAAATGGGGGAAAACCCTGGGAAAACAAATGGCCGACCGACTGGGGATTTGTGGCTAAAAAATACCCGTTGATATTGACCGAAATCGGTTTTTCAGGAGCCGAAGAAGTAGGAGCGCACGTTCCGGTCATCAGCGACGAATCATACGGTGATGCCATCACCAAATATACCGCTGAGCAGGGCATCAGTTGGGTGGGGTGGGTTTTTGACGACCGCTGGGCACCCCGTATGTTTTCCGATTGGAATTTTACGCCCACAAGGCAAGGAAAATACTTTAAAAAAGCGCTTTTAGAATATAATTCCAACAAATGAAAGTTAATTTGAAGTTGAGCGACTTTTCTAACTCCAGCCTTTAGGTTGGAGAGGGATAAAAGGGTATGAATGTTGGGCTTTAGCCCTGACAGAACAAAAACCTTTACTTAAGCTTAGTGATATTTTAATTCAGTAGCGTTACAAATCCTAATCCTAAAAATGAAACGATTTCTACTTCTTTCCTTTCTTCTCGTTCAAATTCAAAGCTTTGCGCAACTCAAACTCGCCCGGCTGTTTTCTGACCACGTGGTGTTGCAACGTCAGAAGCCTATTCCCGTATGGGGCTGGGCTAAGCCCAAGGAAAAGGTAACGGTAACGTTGGCGGGGCAAAAACAAATTGCTACGGCCGATGCTTCTGGAAAATGGTCGGTAAAATTTACGCCGCTAGAGGCGGGCGGCCCGCACCAAATGACCGTTACGGCTAAATCAGAAAAACTAGAAGTAAACGATATTCTGATGGGAGAAGTGTGGCTCTGCTCTGGGCAGTCAAACATGGAATGGCCCGTCAAACAGGCTGATAACTTTAAAGTGGAGAAGAAAAATGCCGATTTTCCGCAGATACGCCACTTTTTTGTGGCGCATGATGTCACTATGCAGCCGCAAACTGATTTGACTTCGGGGGAGTGGAAAATGAGTAATGAAGAAAATGTGGGGAATTTTACGGCCATTGGTTTTTTCTTCGCCCGTGAGCTGTACCAAAAACTCAAGATTCCCATTGGGCTTTTGCATTCGTCGTGGGGTGGTTCGCAATTGGAAGGCTGGTTAAGCAAAGAAGCCATGCTGACCCATGAGGAATTAAAACCCGTTGCTCAAAATTTGCCGAAAACCTGGGAAGAGGCCGACGCGATTCTGGACCTAAAAACGCGGAAGCAATTGTTGAAAACGGAGGTAAATCCTACCGTGGCCGACGAGAAAAAATATACCGAAGCAGGATATGATTTTTCTAAATGGCACAACGCAGGTAGCCCGATTGGTCAGTGGGATTGGAAAGGAATCTGGATGTTTCGGGGCAAAGGATTCATGGCACGGACGGTCGATATTCCCGAAGAAATGGTAGGGCAAGCCACTACCTTGGGTTTGGGAATTCAGGATAGTTTCAACGAGATTTACATCAACGGACAATTGGTGTCGCAGGGAATTATGGAAGGAATGCGCAAAATCACTTTACCAGCCAACACGTGGAAAAGTGGTAACAACAAATTGGTCATTAAATTTGGCAATATGGTGCAGTTTCCGTGGTATGGGCTGGGTATCAACGGTACCCCCGATGACTTGTTTGTCAGCGCAAAAGACAGCAAAGTAAGCTTGGCTACGGGCTGGTATCTGATGCCTTCTTTTGCCGAAACTCACACCTACAATCACAGCAGCAACAACGTAGCGACCACGATTTATAACGGAATGATTGCCCCTTTGGTGCCGTTTGCCATTCGGGGGGCATTGTGGTATCAGGGAGAGTCCAACGCAGGGCGGGCGTATCAGTACCGCCAAACTTTTCCGCTGATGATTAACGATTGGCGGCAAAAATGGAAAGACGAATTTTCATTTTATTTTGTGCAGCTTTCGAGCTATGGGGCGTATCAAAACAGCAATGACGGCAGCGATTGGGCCGAACTTCGCGAAGCACAAACCATGACCCTGAGCCTCCCCAAGACGGGAATGGCCGTGACGACCGACGTTGGCAATCCCAAAGATATTCACCCCACCAACAAACAAGATGTGGGCCACCGCCTAGCCCTGAATGCGCTTAAATCTAATTATGGATTGGAAGTCTTGCATTCTGGACCAATGTATGAATCGGTTCATTTTGAGGAGGATAGGGCCGTTGTTACTTTTGATTATACAGGAGAGGGTTTAATGGTAAAAGATAAATTTGGCTACGTCAAAGGTTTTGAAATTGCAGGAGAGGATAAAGTGTTTTACTACGCCAAAGCCGAAATCATTGGCGATAAAGTAGAAGTGTATCACCCTAAAGGACAAAAGCCTATTGCGGTGCGTTATGGTTGGGCGAATGCGCCCGAAGATGCCAATTTGTTCAACAGTGAAGGTTTGCCCGCCAGTCCTTTCAGAACTGATGATTGGAAAGGAAAAACGGAAGGTAAGAAGTTTGAGTAAATGCAAAAAACTAAAATCGATCCAATGACTTACGTACCTAATCACGCCCGTTACGAACACATGTCGTACCGCCGCTGCGGAAAAAGCGGCCTCAAACTGCCCGCTATTTCGTTGGGCTTGTGGCATAATTTTGGAGGAGTCGATGTGTTTGAAAACTATCGTGCTATTCTTCGTGCCGCTTTTGATGCGGGAATTACCCATTTTGATTTAGCCAACAACTACGGTCCGCCGCCCGGCTCGGCCGAAGAAAATTTTGGGGTATTGCTCAAAAAAGACTTTGCTGGTCACCGCGACGAACTCATTATTTCGTCGAAAGCGGGCCACTTGATGTGGCCTGGGCCGTATGGTGAATGGGGCTCACGCAAATACTTGATAGCGAGCTGCGAACAAAGTCTCAAACGTATGGGCTTGGATTACGTGGATATTTTCTACTCGCACCGTTTTGACCCCAACACCCCGCTTGAAGAAACAATGGGCGCGCTAGACAGCATTGTTCGTCAAGGAAAGGCATTGTATGTAGGAATCTCCAGTTATACGGCCGAAAATTCAGCCAAAGCCATTCAGATTTTGAAAGATTTGGGGACGCCCTGCCTCATTCACCAACCCAAATACTCAATGTTTGAGCGTTGGGTAGAAGGTGGTTTGTTGGATGTTTTGGGTGATAAAGGCGTTGGATGTATTCCGTTCTCTCCCTTGGCGCAGGGGCTTTTAACCGACAAATACCTGAAAGGAATTCCGTCAGATTCGCGGGCGGCGAAGGAACATGGCTTTTTGAAAACGAGTCAAATCACTCCTGAAACGCTTCAAAAAATCGAAAAACTCAACGCCTTGGCACTAGAACGCGGTCAAACTTTGGCGCAAATGGCGTTGGCGTGGCTGCTAAAAGACCCACGCGTTACCTCGGTTTTGATCGGGGCGAGTCGTGTGTCTCAATTGAAAGATTCCCTAAAATGTCTGGAAAATCAACATTTCAGTGCCGAAGAATTATCAAAAATTGAGAAAATTTTATTGTAGGGGCGGGGTTTACCTCCGCCCATCTAAACTGGTCAGGCGCCACCTAAACTGGACAGACGCAAGGCCTGCCCCTACAAAACACCATTTTACCCATGATAAAATCGTATAAACAGTTAATTTTTGCGGTGTCTATATGTCTCTTTTTTTTGCCGTTTATCAGCGCTGCACAAATTGATAAAAATGCCACTAAAGAGACCAAAGCCTTATATCGTTATCTGAAAAAAACGTCAAAAAAACACATTCTTTTTGGGCACCAACACGCCACTGAATATGGACATGGCTGGTCTGGGGAGAGGGACCGCTCAGATGTAAAATCGGTCACGGGCTCGCATCCTGCGGTGATTGGGGTAGATTTTAGCGGTTTTTCGGGACGTCCGAAAGCTGCCATTGATCAGGCGGTGAATGCATTGAAAAAAAACGTGATAGATACCTATAACCGGGGCGGAGTCACAACCGTAGCGTGGCATTTTTCTAATCCTGCTTCCAAAGGCGGTTTTTATTGGGTCGATACAGTCTCTGCACCAGCCATTTCACTCATTAAACCGGGCGGTTCGCACCACGAAAAATACAAGGAAATATTGCGTACTGTGGGCGACTTTGCCAATTCAGTACGGGGAAAAAACGGGACGCTAGCACCCATGATATTTCGTCCCTTTCATGAGTTTGACGGTGGGTGGTTTTGGTGGGGGAAACCGCATTGCAGCCGCGAGGATTTTGTTGATGTTTGGCAATTTACGGTTTCGTATTTGCGTGATAGCTTGGGCGTTCATAATTTTATTTACGCTTTTTCTCCCGACAATAAGTTCAACACCGAAGAGGAGTTTTTGGAACGTTACCCCAGCGATAAATGGGTAGACATGGTCGGAATGGACAACTATGGCGACTTTGGCCGCGACGGAAAATATAATCTGGAAGCAGGTGTGAAGAAGTTAAAAATAGTATCTGACTACGCCAAAAAAGCCAATAAGTTAGCGGCATTTACCGAAACGGGATTAGAGTCAATTCCCAATCCTACTTGGTGGACCGAAACCTTGTTAAAAGCACTCAAAACCGAGAAAATAAACTTATCGTATGTATTGGTATGGCGCAACGATATTCACAGTCCCACGCATTATTATGCACCTTATCAGGGGCATTCGAGCGTACCAGATTTCTTGAATTTCTACAATGACCCCTATACTTTGTTTGAAAAAGATTTGACGAAGGTATACAAAAAACGGTTTTTAGGTATTTTCTAAACGAATCAAAATATTCATTTTCTCAGTTAATTAAATACTTAGTTATCAGTTGATTGTGATAGATATATATGCATAGAGCGAGTTAGTAGTATGAAAAGCTTCGGAACGGTCTGCCGCGCAGAAGCACCACCTTTGTAGAATTGGTATGTCGTTGGTGAAAAAAGGCCAACAACGGTAATTTTGTTATTTTTTTATGTAAAATGGCTGATAAATTCGTTATTACAAGATAACCAACGTCAGCTTTCATGCCTAATTTTCGCCTTATATACACCACCTTTTCAGGATTACTTCTTACTTTTTTTCTTGTCTTTCACGCTCAAAGTCAAACCTTTCCGACAATTTCGCCCGCACAATTGTTTGGTGATACGACCTCGTCGGAGTCTTTTCGGGGGATGTACACGCAATTGGGAGGGTATCCCACGTTGAGCGATTGTCGGACGGGGAAAATCGTACGAATATTGCCGAAAGGAGCGTATCAGGAACTTAAAGATATTTATAAAAAAGCCCGTCGGGAGAAATTGAGCCGGGTGTATGTAGAAATAGACGGATATTACGCCGATAAAACAAAAGACCAGGTGGTAGCCCAAGAAATTGTGCTGTTTCAGAACATTCAGGTGTGCCCTTCCCAAGCCAAAACATTTCTGGTCAGGCTGAAAACCCAATTCATTGAATATTCGGAAACGCTCGTTGAATGGGGGATAAAATTCGGGACGGCGTTGGCGATTTTATTGTTGGGATTTGGGCTGATTAATTGGTTTGACCGTCCACTAAAATCATTTATTGATAATCGTCGTCGCGTCGATCCTTCCGTTAAAAGTTTTATTAAAAGCCTGATTTCTATTGGTTTGCGCCTTAGTGTTATCATGTTTTCAGGTGCCTTTTTAGGACTTAAAGTAACAGGCTTTGTGGCGTTGTTTAGTGCGGCTACCTTAGCCATTGGCTTTGCGCTGCAAGGCAGCTTGTCCAATTTCGCGGGTGGTTTTATCATTTTATTGATGAAACAATTTAAAGTAGGCGAAAAAATCACTTCCCAAAATTATACTGGTGTTGTGCGGGATATTTTGATGTTTAATACTGTATTGGACACGGGCGACGGCCGCCGTGTCATGATTCCCAACGGTCCTTTGCTCAACAACACCATCATCAACCACACCCGCGCTGGTTTTGAAAAAAGGGGGTTGAAAATTTATACCGCGTCCGATGTGGATACTGAGCATCTTAAATCAATAATCGTAGAGCAGATGGCAGACGTTGAGACGGTGATGCAGCTTGCCCTTACCCCCGATGTTAAAATTACGGACTGGAATGGGGAGCGGCTCGAAATTACGATCTCGTACCAAACGCCCACCCGACGAAGCGAGGAAATTTTTGAAAAGGTAGTACAGCGCCTTAACAATCGTCTTCACCAAGAGAATTTAATCTTTTATACTTCCATGTAGACCTCTAAGCAGGCGCATTTTTGAGAAATTCTGTACCTTTGAGGCTTAAAAAATGCCTTATCATGAAAATTATTTGTATTGGCCGCAATTACGTTGATCACATCCACGAACTTCAAAACGCCGTTCCCGAAGACCCCGTTATTTTTCAAAAGCCCGACACGGCCCTACTCAAAGACAATGCGCCGTTTTATTATCCCGATTTTACCCAAGATCTTCATCATGAAGTAGAAATCGTGGTAAAAATCAGTAAGATGGGTAAAAATATTGACGAAAAATTTGCCCACAAATACTACGAAGAAGTCGGTATCGGCATTGATTTTACCGCCCGTGATTTGCAATCAAAACTGAAGTCAAAAGGCTTGCCGTGGGAACTAGCCAAAGCGTTTGATGGTTCGGCACCCGTTTCGTCGTTTGTTCCTAAATCGCAATTCGCTGATTTACAGAACCTGAATTTTCATTTGGACGTCAACGGTGAAACCCGTCAACAGGGTAATACCTCATTGATGTTGTTTAAAATTGACTATATTATATCGTTTATCTCTCGCTATTTTACCCTAAAAACGGGCGATTTACTCTTTACAGGCACCCCCAAAGGCGTTAGTGCGGTCAAAGTAGGTGATACGCTAACGGCTTATATTGAAGGTACTAAAATGCTTGAGTTTGAGGTAAAATAAAAAACACAAGAGGACGTGAAATGGACTGATTTGTGCATCTGCGAGCCTTGTGTGTGATTTTGTGATAAAAAAATGATGCTTGCAGCATGACTAAAGGACGATTTATATACTTTTTTTGCTTTTTTCTCGGCATTCTTCAATCGGTTGTTGCCCAACGAGAATCCTTCCCGAAAGGGTATTTTCAGTTTCCGATTCATCCCGGTCAGAAAAACACTTTGGCGGGGGTTTTGGGAGATTTGCGCACCAATCATTTTCACGCGGGGATTGATATTCGCACCCAACAACGGGAAGGATTGCAGGTATTGGCGGCGGCAGAAGGGTATATTTCGCGCATTAAAGTGCAAACGTCGGGTTATGGAAACGTGATTTTTATCAAACATCCCAACGGCATGACGACGGTGTACGGGCATTTGCTCTCGTTTGCGGAGCCGATGGGGAGTTATTTACGCCAAAAACAGTACGAACGTACATCGTTTGAAATAGAGTTGAATCTTTCCCCCGACCAGTTTCCCGTGAGTAAAGGACAACTGATTGGACTTTCGGGAAACACTGGCGGCTCGGCGGGGCCGCATTTGCATTTTGAAATTCGGGACTCCAAGGACAATTATCTCAATCCCTTGTTCTTTGATTTTGCCGAAATTGAAGACAGTACGCCGCCTTATTTTACGTCAATGGCCATCCGCCCCATGTCGCTTCTGAGTCGCATCAATGGGGAGTTTGAAAGAATTACTTTTCGGCCTGTCCGTCAAAAAGAAGGCTTTTATTCCGTGGCGCAACCCATCAAAGCGTGGGGGGAAATCGGTCTTGAACTCATTGCTTTTGATGCCATGACGGGGGTGAACTTCAGAAATGGCGTGAATTGTGTTGAAATTAAGCTCGACGGACAGGAAGTATTTGCGTACAATATGACTTCGTTTCCGTCGTGGTCTACCCGCGATTATAATAACCTTATCGATTACGCCACCGAACAAAAAACGGGCGCTCGCTACCTGAAATGCTATAATCCAGACGGCAATCAATTTAATGTGCACAAAACCGACGGCTATCGCGGAAAATTGCAAATAAAGGACACGCTCATGCACGATGTGGAGGTGACGCTCTTTGATTCTTACGAAAATTCATCGGTGTTGAGACTGAAAATAAAGGGCGAAGCACCCGAGGAATTGTTGCCTCTCTTGGAGGAGCCTGAGGCATTGCCGACGCTGGCCTATATTAAAACGGATGCGGTAGAAAATGTGCTTAAAATCACTGTATTTGGGCTTTCTCAGTTGACGCAGGCTGATATTTACGTAAAAAATAAAAGTATAAAATTGGCGCCAGCGTATCAGAGCAGCGGTGAAACGGTCTATTTGCTTGATTTGCGCGACTACTTGCCCGATTCGATTCAAATTGGCAACAAACAACTGAAAACAAACTTTCGGGAACGGATTCGCCCCAATATCATTGAGACCTACAACGGCGACCGTTACACGCTGCGCTTTGGCAACCAAAGCATTTTTGATACACTTTATCTGGCCGTGCAGTCGCGCGCGAATGGGCTTGCCATCAATGAAGAAAATATCCCGCTTCGGGATGCCATCGGGGTTAATTTTCGGCCCGATCTAATGCCCGCAAATCCTGAACGGACCCACGCTTACCGCTTTGACGGTGAGCGACTGCGTTTTGTGGGCGGAAAATGGCAAGGCGAAACGCTGGATTTTACCACCCGAGAACTGGGGGATTTTTCCATCGCTACCGATGAAACGCCGCCGTCTGTAAAGTTGATTCAATCTTCCAAAAAAAGTATTTCGGCGCGTATTTCCGATGGAATGTCGGGAATCAGTTCGTTCAATGCGTTTGTAAATGGAGAGTGGGTTTTGATGAATTATGACTACAAACGCAACTATATTTGGTCTGATAAACTGGTTGACACCCTTGATTTTGAGGGGGAATTACGGCTCGAAGTGACCGACCGCGCAGGAAATATCGCTATCTTGCAGGCCGAAATCAAAGAACCTGTTGTCAAACCCGCTACCCGTAAAAAACATGGCACTGCAAGTAGGCGAAAAAGCTCCCCTGTTCGAAGCAAAGGATCAAAACGGAAACGTCGTTAAACTGACTGATTTTCAGGGCAAAAAAATTGTCCTCTATTTTTATCCCAAAGATGATACACCCGGCTGTACTGCCCAGGCGTGCAGTCTGCGCGATAGCTACGATGCTATGCTAGCCAGAGGCTACGTAGTGCTCGGCGCAAGCGTCGATAACGAAAAATCGCATAAGAAATTTGCCGAAAAATATCAGCTTCCCTTTCCTTTACTGGCCGATACCGAGCACCAAATCGTAGAAGCCTATGGTGTTTGGGCCGAAAAATCCATGTACGGCAAAACTTATATGGGCACAGTACGTACTACTTTTATTATTGACGAAAATGGTGTAATTCAGGAGATTATCTCTAAAATTGACACCAAAAACCACGCAGAGCAGGTGCTTTCGTAAATTAAGTTTTCGTTAGTTTGTGCTAAAAGTGTCATTATGACATTTATATTTGTAACAATTTAAAAACTACGCATATTTCCATTATCCAAATGACTGAACTTCAAAGCATTGCTTCGCAGGTAAGACGCGATATTTTACGCATGGTCCACGGCTGTCAATCGGGTCACCCGGGCGGGTCGCTAGGTTGCACCGATTTATTGGTTGCCTTGTACTTTCAACAAATGAAAATCAACAACCGCAAAGGTAAAGGCGGTTATTTGTCATTCAATTTGGATGGCAAAGGTGAAGATTTGTTCTTTTTGTCAAATGGCCATATTTCGCCCGTGTTTTATAGCGTATTGGCGCGTCGCGGGTACTTTGACGTCAAAGAATTGGCCACCTTCCGTAAGATAAACACCCGTTTGCAAGGTCACCCCACCACCCACGAAGGACTGCCGGGCATTCGTATTGCGTCGGGCTCTTTGGGCCAAGGGCTTTCGGTAGCGATAGGGGCGGCGTTGGCGAAAAAACTCAACGGCGAAAAAAATATTGTGTATTGCCTCATGGGCGATGGCGAGCAGCAGGAAGGCCAAGTGTGGGAAGCCGTACAGTTTGCGCCCAACAACAACGTCGATAACCTCGTTGCGTTTGTGGACGTAAACGGTCAGCAGATCGACGGTTCGACCAATAAAGTAAATAACAACCGCGATTTAGGCGCAAAATACAAAGCTTTCGGCTGGCGTGTAGTGACCGTCGACGGCAACAACATGGACGAACTGACGACCCTGTTGCGCAAAATCAAGCGCCTTGTGGGTAAAGGTCAGCCCATCGCCGTGATGATGAAAACCGAAATGGGCCAAGGTGTAGACTTCATGATGCACAGCCACAAATGGCACGGCGTAGCGCCTAACGACGCCCAATTGGAGCAAGCTTTGGCGCAATTGCCCGAGACGCTGGGAGATTATTAAACAATCAGGAGATGGTAACAAGTCTTGACCAACTGGATTTATCAAAACAATACAGCTACGCAGACTATCTTAAATGGAAGTTTGAAGAGCGGGTAGAGCTGATAAAAGGGCGCATTTTTAAAATGTCGCCTGCTCCTGCGCGTAAACATCAGACTATTTCAAGGTATTTTATCTCACAAATGGTAAAGTATTTTGATGAACACCCTTGCGAATGGTATCATGCGCCGTTTGATGTGCGTTTGGCGCGTAAATCTGAAAATACCGACAAACAGGTGTATACAGTGGTGCAGCCTGACCTTTGCGTGATTTGCGATAAATCGAAGTTGGATAAGCGAGGCTGTGTTGGTGCACCTGATTTGATTATTGAAATTCTCTCACCCGGCAATAGTAAGAAGGAAATGAAGGATAAGTTTGAGGTGTATGAAGAAGCTGGGGTGCGCGAGTATTGGATTGTACAATCGACTGATAAGAATGTACTGGTCTATACCCTCAACGAGCAGGGCGTTTTTATCGGACATCGGCCTTTCATTGAAGACGAAATCATGCACTCGTTTATTTTTCCTGAACTGAAAATCAATTTGTTAGAAGTCTTTAAAGATTGACGGGTCACCGGTACTGAATGAAACTCCAAAGTCTCCATATCAAAAATTTCAAGTCCATTGTGGATTTGGAAATCGTCGAACCCAACCCGTTTACGGTCTTTGTCGGCCCCAACGGGTCGGGTAAGTCGAATATTTTTGAGGCATTGGAGTTTATTAATATAAGTAACAGAAGTTCATATTGGGAGTCTGCCATTAGTTTATTTGGTGGTGAGGAAAGTTTTTTAAATCGAAACAATAAGAATACATTTTCAGCAGAAATTGACTTTCAAAACTATAAAGTAATAACTGAGAAGTTATCTTTTAGAAGTGGCGATAGAAAATATGATGCTTATTCTACCCTTTTTTTTGATAAAGATGATATACCACATACTAATGACACTAATGAGTTTTTATCTAAGTCCATGGATGTAAGATACATGGAAGAAGTATCTTTTGAGCAATTCTTTTATTGGTATACCCATATTTTTATTGGTCAGAAAAGCCGGCAAAAACTTAACTATACTGGGGATTATTTACTAAGTTTATCTACTGATAATCTAGAAAAAGTCCTCAAACGTATTCTCCAAGACGAAGTCAAACGCGAAGAAATTAAAGAATGGTTGGATTTATTCATTCCTGGCTTTGATAATATTGAAATCGTTTCTAGTGAGTTGAGCAGTACCGATACGTTGGTGATGTACGAAAAAGGTATTAAGAAACCTTTTACTAAAGATTTACTTTCCGATGGTACCTACAACATCCTAGCGCTTTTAACCGCCGTCTATCAATCAGACGAGCCGCAATTTTTGTGCATTGAAGAGCCAGAGAATGGGTTAAATCCGTATGTTATCAGGAAGCTAGTTGATTTTTTTAGAGCTGCCTGCGAAGAAAAGGGGCATTATATTTGGCTCAATACGCACTCAAATGCCTTAGTGGAATGTCTGACGCCCGAGGAAGTGATTGTGGTGGATAAAATAGGCGGTGAAACCAAAATCAAACAAATCAAAGGTATGGATTTGCATGGCCTCAACATGGCCGAAGTATGGCTTTCGGGGGCATTGGGAGGAGGAACGCCATGGTAAAAGTGGGGTTCATCGTCGAAGGTGATACAGAAAAGCAGATTGTATCGTCTGAGTCATTCAAAACCTTCTGTCGTAGCAAAGGAATCGAAGTACTTAGCGGTGTATTACCAGCCAATAAAAAGGAGCGTGGCAAAGATGTCTTCAAAAATGAAGAAAAATTGGCTTCATTTACCGCTCTACTGTACGATATGGGTGCAGATTTTGTTTTTTGCATGCGAGATTTAGAGGACTCACCTTGTATCACATCGGCCAAAGACGAAATAAAGTCAACCGATGAAAAAGTAAAAAAAGTGATTGTTGTCAAACAGATTGAAACTTGGTTTTTGGCCGACGTCTCACTGATGAAAAAATACTTTGGTGACAATTTGCTCACAATATTCCCGGAAGTGGCAGTTCCTGAAATTATTTCAAAGCCAGAAGAAAAGTTAAAGGAAATTTCCGTTGCAACCAGAAATGGAAGGGGGATTGGAGATAAATTGCTCTTCGCTAAGAGATTGATTATGAATGGATTTTCAATAGAGCATTCTGCTCAAAATTGCCCCAGTGCCGCTTACTTTTTGAATAAACTTTCAGTACTTAATACCCAAAACTAATTACGCAATACAACACAAAGAATGAAAAAATATACGTTCACCGAAAAGAAAGATACCCGCAGCGGATTCGGCGCGGGAATGCAGGTTTTAGGTCAAACCAACCCCAACGTCGTGGCGATGTGCGCCGACTTGGTGGGTTCTTTAAAACTCGACGCGTTTATCAAAGAAAACCCTGAGCGCTTTATCCAGTGCGGTATTTCGGAAGCCAACATGATTGGTATGGCCGCAGGTCTGACCATCGGCGGGAAGATTCCGTTTGCGACCACGTTCGCCAATTTTGGCTCGGGACGGGTCTATGACCAAATCCGTCAAAGCGTAGCGTACTCTGACAAAAATGTCAAAATTGCCGTTTCTCACGCGGGCCTGACGCTGGGTGAAGATGGCGCCACGCACCAGATTTTGGAAGACCTTGCCATGATGCGCGCCTTGCCCGGAATGACCGTTATCAATCCGTGTGATTATAACCAAACCAAAGCGGCTACCATCGCCGTGGCAGAATACGAAGGTCCCGTTTATCTGCGTTTTGGTCGCCCAGTGATTCCAGTATTTACGGATGCTGACCAAAAATTTGAAATCGGAAAAGCGTGGATGGTCAATGAAGGTACCGATGTAAGTATCTTTGCCACAGGCCATTTGGTGTGGGAAGCCATCCAAGCGGGCGAAATGCTCGAAGCCGAAGGTATCAACGCCGAAATCATCAACATTCACACGATTAAACCTTTGGACGAAAAAGCCATCTTAAAATCGGTGAAGAAAACGGGTTGTTTGGTGTCGGCCGAAGAGCATCAAGTAGCGGGAGGATTGGGAAGTGCCATCGCTGAGTTATTGATTCAGGGTACACCTTATCCGCAAGAATTTATCGCCGTGAAAGACAGCTTCGGGGAAAGCGGTACGCCTGCGCAACTCATGGAAAAATACGGCCTCACCGCCAACGATATTGTAGCAGCCGCCAAACGGGCGATTGCAAGAAAAAAGTAGCCGGCAGCGAGGAGTGAAGGTAAAATTCACTCCTCGCTACTGACTCCTCACTCCTAAATGATGACAGATCAAGCCATTCTTGAAAAATTTGCCAATCCCGAAAGCCGCAATTTTGCTTTCAATCAGTTGGTACGAAAGTACCAGCAAAAAATTTATTGGCACATTCGCAAGATGGTCATTGACCACGACGATGCCGATGATTTGACGCAAGAGACTTTCATTAAAGCGTGGCAAGCATTAGAAACATTTCGAGGAGATGCGCAGCTTTTTACGTGGCTGTACCGCATTGCTACCAACGAATGTTTGAATTTTTTGAATAAAAAACGTCGCCGATTTTTTATTCCCATTCACGATGTAGAAGGCGAGTTACTAGAAAAACTGGAAGCCGCGGCGGGCGAAACAGACTCTCCGCTTTCGGGAGACGAAATTCAGTTGAAGCTGCAAAAAGCGCTGCTGACCTTGCCCGACAAACAGCGGTTGGTGTTTAACATGAAGTATTTTGATGACCTCAAATACGAAGATATTGCCGACATCACCGGCACTTCGGTGGGGGCGTTGAAGGCAAGCTATCACCATGCAGTGACAAAAATTGAAAAGTTTTTAAACGGAGAAGATTAAACTTTAGTATAAAAGCTTTGTCAAAAGATAAATACGTTTTCTCCACGGCTCATTTTGCGCGGGTGAAAACGACTCACCACTTCATCCACAGCATTGCAGAACCTGAGAAAAAATGAAACGGATAAAACTAGACGACCTCGAACGTAAGCTTCCTTTTCGGGAACCAGAAGGCTATTTTGAGAAATTACCTTCGACGGTACAAACCCGCATTTACGAGCAAATAGCTGAGAAAGAAACCTCTTTTACGGTCAGCTGGTCGTGGAAACGAACCGCTTTGCTCGGGGCGGCGGCGAGTGTGGTTGGCGTGTTGCTTTGGGTGACGTATCCGCAAAAACAACTTTCGCTGGGGGAAGAAACCCTGAGCCAAGTATCAGACGATGAGATTATTACGTATTTAAAAGATAATCACATTACCCAGCAAGAAATGGTGGAAGAACCCCAGATAAATGAGACTTATGCCGGAGAAGATGTTTTGTTGCAACAACTCAATGTCAATGATGAAGACCTCCGCAAAGCCATTCAGGAAGAAGACTTAGAGGAAGCAATTTAGTGTATCAATCCGTTATTTGAAACTTATTCTAGTGATGAAAAAAATCGTATTTGTATTTATTTGCACCCTATTGGTTAGTGCCTCTTACGCGCAGGACGGAGGACATCAGAAAATCGAAAATGCCAAAATTGGCCTGATTACCAACCGCTTGAACCTTACCCCAGAGCAGTCGCAGCAGTTTTGGCCCGTCTACAACGAGTTTGACGACAGAAAAAAAGAGATTCGTAAGCAAATGAGAAAACTCATCGTTGAAACCAACACGCTCACAACGCCCGACGAAAAAATTCTGACCAATCTCAAAGAAACGCTCAATCTCCAGCAAAAGGAAGTGGATTTGGAGCGTGAATACATGAATAAATTCCTTAAAGTAATTAATGTCAGGCAGTTGGCGGAGCTATACAAAGCCGAGCAGATGTTTACGCAAATGCTCATCCAACGCCTAAACAAAAAGCAACAGTAGAAATATTTTTGGATATAGCCCTCACTTAGGGTTTTATCAGAGGCAATGCTTTCGCGTAGAGGGCATTGCCTCTTTTTTTAGGCATCGTCTCGCAGGGCTTCGAGTTGTTTTATTTTTCTTCGTGATACTGGAATTTCATATCCGTCTTTAAGTCGGAAATGTTCACCCAACGAAAAGTCTAAGTAGACGGTATTGATAATACACCCCCGATTGACGCGGATAAAGTTGGGCGGCAATAGCTCTTCATAAAAACCAATGGTTTTGGAAACCAATATTTTTTGACCGTTTCGGAGAACAAACAGGGTGTAATTTCGCTGTCCTTCTAGGCGCATGATGTCGCGTAGTGCAACAAAGACTTTGTGGGAATTTAGTGGTAAACGGAGGCCTTCTAAGCCATTGGGCGTTCGTGCAAGGTGTAGAGCCGTCATAACATTAAGGGTTGAATGTGCTCTACAAAAGTGCGGTTTGAGAGGGGGGAAATCAACGGGCGTTTTCCCGTATCCTTTCGGTATTTTTCCCGTATTTTTGTGCCTCATATAAGCTCCTTTATGTTTGCCATTGTAGATATTGAAACCACGGGCGGCGCGTACGATACGAGCCGGATTACCGAAATTGCCATTTTGCGCCACGATGGCCAGCAGGTCATCGACTCTTATCAAAGCCTCATCAATCCAAAGTGTTGGATTCCTGGGTTTATTACCCAACTCACGGGGATTGATAACCAGATGGTTAAAGACGCGCCAACGTTTGAAGAAGTTGCGGATGATGTGCGCCGATTGACCCAAAACGCCGCTTTTGTAGCGCATAATGTTACCTTCGATTACGGATTTGTAAGGCGCGAATTTGGTCGTTTAGATGAATATTTTGACCGTGATACGCTTTGTACCGTTCGGTTAAGTCGGAAGATTTTTCCGGGCTATAAATCGTATAGCTTGGGTAATATTTGCCGGGACTTGCAAATCCAGCACACCAATCACCACCGCGCCATGGGCGATGCCGCCGCCACAACGCGCCTGTTTGAACTGCTTCTCCAACATGACCATCAGGGACTATTGAAAGGCTGGGTGTCGTAAATAAATCATGGTATTCTTTACTAAATTTTAAACTTCGGGAACCCTCGAAGGATGATTTTAGTTTCGTAAGTGATTACTCACTTTTAATTATGACTGAAAAACAGGAACTGATTCTAGAAACAGCGCTGAAACTTTTTGCAGAACATGGATTTGATACGACTCCCACGAGTCAGATTGCCAAAGAAGCGGGGGTTTCGGAAGGACTGATTTTTCGTCATTTTACCAATAAGGAAGGATTAATGGATGCCATCTTGGCCATGAGTGAAGAACGGATGGCTCGGCACGTCAAATCCATTGTTGCATTGGCCGAACCTTTGGCCAAGATTCACGCCACGATTGAACTGCCCGTGAAGCTATTTAGCGAAGAACGTGAATTTTGGAAACTACAGTTTTCGCTCAAATGGCAGAAAAAATACCGAGGGCAATCATACCGTCCGAGTGGCTATTATTTGGAGTTGGTGGAGGTAGTAACCGACGCATTTCGACAACTTGGCTACGCCGAACCCGAAAAAGAAGTTTTGTTGTTAGTCATGCTGCTCGACGGTTTGAGTAATCAGTTGATGCAGCAACCTTCGGAGGCATTTATTGAGCAAACGCTCTCATTTCTGAAATCTAAGTATCAACTGGAGAAACTCAAAAGTTAAGGAATTAAATTTTTTAAACGCACAATTTGTGTAGTCAAACAGTAAGTAAGCACTCACTTATTAATTGGTAATGTAGCAACCCATGATTAGCAAATTAAAAAAAACAATGTTGATTTTATTCATTTTCATTGCGGTCATTGCCCTGAGTGGGTATGTGTACATGCAGCAGCCACAATTCGGAAAAAATCCCGCCGAACTCCGTTTCGAACGCATTCGTACTTCGCCGCATTACAAAAACGGAGCCTTTCAAAATGAGCACTTTACCCCTGATTTGGCCGAAGGCGTTACTTATTTTGACATTTTAAAACTGTATATTCCAAAGGTGGAAAACAAAGAGCCGAGCAAAGCACTGCCTTCGGTTAAGACCGATTTAAAGAACATCTCATCTGATAAACCCGTGGTGGTTTGGTTTGGGCATTCTTCTTATTTCATGCATATCGACGGGAAAAATATACTGGTAGATCCCGTTTTCAGTGGAAATGCCTCGCCAGTTTCCTTTTTTGGGGCCAATTATAACGGAAGTAATGTGTATTCAATTGATGATTTTCCAGAACTCGACCTGCTGATTATTACGCACGACCATTACGATCATTTGGATTATGAAACGGTCAAAAAACTACAACCCAAGGTAAAGCGGGTCGTTACGTCTTTAGGAGTTGGGTCACATTTGGCGCATTGGGGCTATGATGAGTCTCAGATTACGGAATTAGATTGGTGGGAGAAGACTAAACTTGACAGTACGTTTGACATCACGGCCGCGCCAGCCCGACATTTTTCGGGCCGTGGTTTTAAGCGGATGCAGACGTTTTGGTCGTCGTTTATTCTAAAAACACCGCAGCACAACATTTATGTTGGCGGGGATTCAGGATATGATACGCACTTTAAAGAAATTGGAGATAAATACGGCCCGTTCGACTTGGCTATTTTGGAATGTGGGCAATACAACGACTATTGGAAGTACATTCACCTGATGCCCGAAGAAACGGCCCAAGCGGCGGTTGAGCTGCGAGCTAAATTACTTTTGCCCGTCCATTGGAGTAAATTTACGTTGGCATTGCACCCGTGGAATGAATCCATTCAACGCGTGACGAAAAAAGCAAAAGCCTTGAATCAACCCATTACAACGCCCATGATTGGCGAAAAAGTGGAAGTTGGGGGCGGTGAGTATCCCGTCAAAGAATGGTGGAATTACTAAATCTTTCAGGGGTCAAAAGTATATACTTTTGACCCCTGAAAGATTTCAATAGGCAGGTGTGAGGTTGATGGCCTCTACTTTTTTGATTTCAGGAACGGATTTTAAAATCGCTTCCTCCAGTCCTGCCTTAAAAGTCATGGTTGACATGGGACATGAGCTGCATGAACCAACAAGTTCGAGTCGAACCGTCATGTCGTCGGTAATCTCTTTCACCGCTACGTTGCCGCCGTCAGCTTCCAGATAAGGGCGGATGCTGTTGAGCGCCGTTTCGACGCGAGCTTTAAGTGAATCAGCTTGAAGTGTTTCCATTTTTTATAAAATAATGCGCTAAGATGCTATTTTTCAGTCGATACTATACTCTAATCTCTACTTGCTTGGTTTTGGCCAAGGTAGCATTGCGAATGGCTACCTGTTGCGCCAGATTTTCGGCCGCTTCCTGAAAAGCTTCTTTGGTGATGAGGTCATCGCTCAAATACGCCGGACGACCTTCGTCGCCGCCTTCCCGTATTCCTTGTACCAACGGAATGTGTCCTAATACCTGAACGTCAAATTTGTCGGCCAATTGCTGCCCACCGTCTTTCCCAAAAAGATAATACTTATTGTTGGGTAATTCGGCAGGGGTAAAGTAGGACATATTTTCCACAATTCCCAAGACGGGCACGTTGATTTGCGGCTGGCGAAACATAGCCAATCCTTTGATGGCGTCGGCTAAGGCAACTTTTTGAGGCGTAGTCACGATGACCGCTCCCGTAACAGGCAACGCCTGAACGAGCGTTAAATGAATATCGCTGGTGCCAGGAGGCAAGTCAATGAGCAGGTAATCCAGTTCGCCCCATTCTACATCGCCAATCAATTGGCGTAATGCCGTACTAGCCATGGGGCCGCGCCATACGGTGGCACTGTCGGCGGGGACCAAAAAGCCCATCGAAATCAATTTAATGCCCCATTGTTGGATAGGAACCATCATGTTGCGACCATCGCGCTGCACGATACGGGGTTGCATATCTTCGGCTCCAAACATAACGGGCATGGATGGCCCGTAAATATCAGCGTCGAGAATTCCGACTTTGGCCCCTGAGCGTGAGAGTGCCATGGCCAAATTGGCCGTAACGGTCGATTTTCCAACGCCTCCTTTTCCCGAGGCTACGGCAATGATGTTTTTTACCTGCGGCACCACTGGCCCGCCCGTACGCGTCGTTGTAACGTCGGCGGTAAGTTTTATATTTACCCGGATATGATCGCCAAAAAATTTGTGGATGGCATCCGTACATTCTTTTCGAATGAGTTCTTTAAGCGGGCACGCGGGCGTGGTAAGCACCACAGTAAAGCTGATGAGGTCAATGCCAGTTTCAACATCGCGAATCATGCCAAGGGTCACGAGGTCTTTCTTGAGGTCAGGTTCCTGAACGGTACTGAGGGCCTGAAGTATCTTTTCTTTATTAATAGTTAGGTCGCCCATGGGGGAATGTAATCCGTTATTGGTTAAATGGTTTACTGGTTGATTAATAAAAACTCAGTTAACGCTTTTCGTTGTACGTAATTAGAACCGTAAAATTAAAAGGAAAGTTTGCCAAAATCCTATTTGTACCTTTAAAAGACGGTTTTGTGACCAATTAAAAAGGCCGGGGTGGCCCGACCTCTTTGATTGGATTACGTAATTTCCTTATTTTACTGGAACGGGCACCAACCGAAACACGTATCCAGGGTCTTCGACCGACACGTAGATGTAGCCATCATTGCCCATTTGTACGTTTCGCAAACGCCCCAGATTTTGGAGGAGAATCTCCTCTTTAACGATTTTGCCGTTTTGTACTTTACAACGATTCAGGTACTTAAAACGCAACGAACCTACGAGCAAATCTCCTTTCCATGCGGGGTAGCGGTTGCCTGTCACGAAGGTCATACCGCTGGGGCCAATGGAAGGAATCCAGTAGTGATTGGGTTGTGCCATGCCTGGCTTGGCCGTGTTTGGGGTCAGAACGGTTCCGTCGTAATTAATTCCGTAGGAAATCACTGGCCAACCATAATTGGTTTCTTTTTTGATGATGTTGACTTCATCGCCGCCGCGTGGGCCGTGTTCGTGCTCCCACAATTCGCCCGTTGCTGGGTTGAGAGCGGTGCCTTGTGGGTTGCGGTGACCGTACGAAAACACCGAGCCGTGGGCTTTGTCTTTTTTGACAAATGGATTATCGGCAGGAATGTTCCCGTCGTCGTTGAGGCGATGGATTTTTCCACAGTCATTTTCTACCGATTGGGGCAACAACGGGACGTGCTGCCCGCGGTCACCGACAGAAACATACAAAAACCCACTTCTGTCAAATTCTAGCCGAGAGCCGTAGTGGTGGCGGGTTTTGAGATAAGGTTGTGCTTCAAAAATGATTTTCTGGTCCAACAGCGTTGTACCTTCCAACTTGGCCCGCATCACGGCCGTCGTCGAAAGTTTGTCGTTTCCTTCGGTTTTGAAGGCAGAATACGAAAAATAAATAAAGCCGTTTTGGGCGAATTTGGGGTGCAACTCTACGTCGAGCAATCCGCCCTGTCCTTCGGCCAATACCGTAGGGCCGCCTGTCACTTTGGTTTTCTGTTGGTTTTTGCCAACGCGATAAATCTCTCCCGTGCGGTCGGTTACAATCAAATCTCCGTCGGGCAAAAATACCATTCCCCAAGGGCTGCTCAATCCGCTGGCCACCGTGTCTAATTTTACGGTAAGTTCAGCCGAAGCAAACACGTTGGATTTAGGTTTGGCAGCAAAACTATATTTGCTGCCCTTTTCAATGCCTTCCAGAATATAGTCCGCCAATTCTTCAATTTCTTTGGGTTTGAGCGCTGCGCCCCACGATGGCATTCCGTTGTCGGGATACCCCCCTGTGATGCTTTTTATCAAATCAGGCTTGGTTTTGCCGTATTTCCATTGGCGGTCCACAAACATTTCCACTTTTTCGCCATGACAACTCGAACAGAAGTTTTTGTAATTGTTCTGAGCGGTTTCGAATGCGGGCAAGGGTGAATTGGAGACTGCAGCGGGCATAGGTTCGGTCGCGGTTTGACGAATGAGCAGGAGCATTGTCGCCGCCGAAGCAATGGCTATGTATTTTATCATTTGGTCTGGGGAGTTATTGATTAATAGCTAAAGTGAGGAGAATCAACTTTTTAATTGTTCGCAATCAGTATTCGAGGAGATTTTTGGGAATAGCTTTGTTTTGAGGGGGCGAATTCAATTTCCTTAAATGTACCGCTTGATAACTTTTTTAGGTCATTAGTAATAGAATAAGTAGTTTAGAGATATGTCTATTAATAATTATACCAATGGGTTTAAAATAGCTTTTTGTATCAATTTGGTCAGTACTGATGATGTGCTATGTCGGTATTGATATGTTTGATTGAAAATAGCTTATTCCCTTTTAACCAACCATTAGTTCTATGAAAACATCTACATTTCTACAGCAATCTCTGTTTTTGGGACAAAAGAGTTCTAGATTCGCTTTGGTATTTGCTACATTGATATTGACGTATTTATCTGGGCTGTCACAGCCAGTGATTACGTCCAATTTACCCATTGTAATTATCAATACTAACGGGCAGACCATTCCGAATGAACCCAAAATTGCAGCCACGATGAAAATCGTTGGTAAATCAGTGGTAGCTGGTAGTCCCGACAGCGTTTATTACTACAGTGCCAGTTCAAATGCTAACGTTTATCAATATTCAGGAAACATTGGAATCGAAATAAGGGGAAATACCTCCACCTATTGGCCCAAAAAATCCTATGGCTTTGAAACGCGAGAAGCCGCCACCGATGCCGATTCTAACGTCGTACTGTTGGGGATGCCCAAAGAAGCTGATTGGGTACTAAATGCGTGTTTTGGAGACAAATCATTCTTAAGAGAAGTGCTTTCGCAAGAGATGTTTCGAAAAACCAACCGGTATGCACCGCGTACGCGTTATGTGGAGTTATATCTGAATGTTGATGGTCAACCCTTGTATCAGGGTGTCTATATTTTGATGGAAAAAATCAAACGGAATGATAACCGCGTCAAAATTAAAAAGCTTGAAGAAGTAGATACCGACGCCGCCAAAATAACGGGTGGGTACATTCTTCAAGTTGGCGAAAATGAAGAGAAAAAATGGAGTTCGCATATTCCCCCCAACGATGTGCCGTTGCAAGCACCGCCCATATTCCACGTTGAGTACCCCAAATTGCATGAGTACACCAATTCTACTTCTCTAAACTTGCAGTTCAATTACATCAAGCAGTACATGTATAATTTTGAAACCGCGCTCAATGGGCCTGATTTTAAAAGTCCTACGCTCGGTTATCGTCCCTACTTAAACGTTGATTCCTTTGTCGATTTTTTTCTGTTGCAGGAGTTTACCAAAAACTCGGATGCGTGGCGGGTGAGTACCTTTTTGTACAAGGACCGAGATAGTGAAGGGGGACGCTTCACGCTGGGGCCGCCGTGGGACTTTGATAAGTCGATGGGAAATCAACAATTTTGCTACCCAAGGTCGGTCAAACCCGATAGCTCATGGGCTTGGCAATTCAATATTTATTGTCCCGGACGTACTTCAAGCACACCTTTCTGGGCCAAAAAAGTACTGGAAGATTGCTACTTTGTCCAAAAACTCGTCACTCGTTATCGTGAACTACGAAAAGGCCCGTGGCATCTCGACAGTATTCATCATTTCATTGATACACAACGTACATTGTTGAAAGCAAAAGATGCCATTACGCGTAATTTTACGAAATGGGATATTCTGGAAGACCCAATCATGTACAATGAATATTATCCACTTCCTGGAAATACGTTTGATAAAGAAGTGGATTACCTTAAAACGTGGTTAACGGCCCATTTGGCTTGGATGGATGCCAATATAGAAGCCGTAGGACCTCTTACTCAGCCGACATTAACTTCGGCAAACTGTACTCCGGGGGTAATTACATCGGTGTATTCGCTACTGTCAGAATGTGCTTTGCCGAC
The DNA here is from genome assembly GCF_003325355.1 of Runella rosea. Lineage (GTDB taxonomy): Bacteria > Bacteroidota > Bacteroidia > Cytophagales > Spirosomataceae > Runella > Runella rosea. Next base: position 1,744,480 of record NZ_CP030850.1, on the reverse strand, counting down.
CAATCAACCCACCACTTATCAGGCGCCAGCGTATATTCAGCTCAACCCTGGATTTAGTGTGCAGGGACAAGCTTCGTTTGTGGCCAAAATAGTGGCTTGTCCGACTAATTAATTGACGGCCAGTCGCGCATTTTCGGTGCTACGAATAAACGGCTTTAATCCTCGGTACAGGAGCAGGCACGAAACCCCGCATCCTAGTAGTACCGTACAAGCCAATGAAAGGTGAACTTGATTGGGGTCGCCAAATATTTTATCATTGATGAAGCCGACCGCCAAAGGCCCGCCGCCGAGCCCGACGATGTTGACCACAAACAGGAAAAAAGCAGAAAAAGTGGCCCGCATCGGGGCGGGAACCATTTCCTGAAGGGCTGCCGTAGCGGCACCGTAAGGAAGAGCCGTGAAAAAGCAAATCAGTGCCAATAAAACTACAAACACGGGCAAAGGAGCCGAGGTAAATACCATCATCGCCAAAACAGAGAAGGCCAGAAAAGTGCCGATGAGCATTCCTTGGTAGCCAACGCGCATTTTGGCATCGGGGTAGCCGTCTTTGGTCAATTTGTCGGCGTATCTACCACCAAAATAGACACCCGCCGTTGAAAAAATCGTGATAATCCCTCCTAACAATAAGCCTGCCTGCGCTTCGGCCAAGCCATATTTACGGACAAAAAGGGTAGGGGTCCAAGAGGTAGTAGCGTAAGAACTGAATGCCATGAAGGCAATTCCGAAAAAGAGAGACAATAATGAAAAACGATTGGCGCTGAAATAGGCTCGAATTTCTGACATCTCAACTTTTGCCTTCGAGGTTTGCTGGCGTACGGGTTCTTTGACCGTAAAGGCAATCAGTAATACAATCAGAAGCCCGGGAGCGCCTACGATTAGAAAGACCGTCTGCCACGGGTATATTTCTCCGAAGAAGGGAACTTGCCACATCCCTTCCACGCTGATAAGCTTGAGAATGAGGGCCACCAACAGAATCGAGAGCCCAGAGCCAACGTACACACCTAGGTTGTAAATACCCATGGCGGTTCCGAGTTTATGGCGCGGAAACAAATCGGTAATCATCGAATATGCGGCGGGCGACAGGGCGGCTTCGCCGATTCCTACCCCCACACGCGCCAGAAAAAGTTGGCTGTAGGTGTCTGTAACGCCGCAAATGGCGGTCATCAAACTCCACAAAACAATTCCCCACAAGATGATGCTTTTGCGGCTGCGTCGGTCGGCCAAGCGACCAATCGGAATACCGAGGAACGTATAAAAAATGGCAAAACTGAACCCAATCAGAAGTCCTACCTGCGTGTCAGTAACGCCAAAATCCCGTTTGAGTGGTTTGACCAGCAAAGTGAGCACCTGGCGGTCAATAAACGAAGAAATATAGGCAAGCATAAGCACCGCTACGACGTACCATGCATAGCGTAGAGAGGGAGTTTGGGCAGTCATGAAGAAAAGGGTTTAAGGTGTATAGTCAAAAGTAGGAGATATGTACTATTGAAATATCTAATTTTATATAAAAATTCTACTATTTGTTTTCTAGGGGCTAAAAAGGCAAATCGCTTTGTAAGTTTTGCAAGGGTGCTGATAATCACGAAATTGAAAAAGCAGGTATTGGCTCGCCAAAAAACACAGCGTTTATCCTGTCTGTGTGGACACGTTTGTAGGGGTTGAAGTTGGTGTGGTAATGAAGTATAGAAATTTTGTACCACATCAATTAATTTATTGATAAATCAGGGTAATAATGTAATTTTGAGCGTTTTATGAGCGTTGATACATCATATTCTTGAACTCATAAACAATATAGCCATGTTAAAAAATAGACTTTACTTAAAAAACATCCTGTTTTTCAGCGTTTTGGTTGCCATCGGCGGTTGTAGCCTGAGTTCAGAATCTCTGTCGCTCAAAGCGGCTTTTAGTCATCCTTCCGTGAAATCGTCGGCTACGAAATGTGAAGATGGGGAATTGGTTTGCTGCAAAAAAATCAATGAGCGCACCAGCAGAACCCGGCCTGTTATTTAACCTTTGAATTTTAAATTACGACGGTTCAGCCTCTTTTTTAGGGCTTTCGTTCGCCAGCAACCTCCGATTTGTTAATTATGGGTTTAAGTTTGTAATTAACTGAATGAATTTTTTGGCACTGCGATGAAAGTCTCCCTCAACGATAAACGATTGCTTTTCCTTGGCCCGATTGTTCTTTGGGCCGTTGCGACCGTTTTCTTTAATTTACCTACCCTCTGTAATGATACCTTCACGGCGGCCAAATTTCTCATTGCAGGACTGGCCTCGGTGTATTTTTCGTGGATTGTGGGGCGTTGGATGATTATTGGGGTGCGTCGCCGTAATCCGGGCCTTGAAAATGTTCGCCAACGGCTCATTGCGTTGGGGGTACTCAGTGTTCCTGTGGTGGTGGTGTTGGTGGCCCAACGGTTGATTCTCTTCGATTATTTTGTCTACAGCGATAAGCCCAAATTTGACTGGTTTTATCCCGAAACGCTCTTTATGGTCGGGCTGAATTTATTTTATCTGGCCATCATTTTTGCCGTTTATGAAAGCCGTTATTTTTTTCGTCAATGGTTAATCAGCAAACGTCAAACGGAAGAACTCAGTCGTGCCAACCTTGAAATGCAGTTGGATTCGTTGAAAAATCAGGTACAGCCGCATTTTTTATTCAATAGCCTCAATACGCTTCAGGCGTTGGTTAAATCCAACGAAAACAAAACGGCGGTGAGGTTCATTGGCGATTTGTCGCAGGTGTATCGGTATCTCTTACAAAGCAACGAGCAACAACTGATTTCTCTCGAAAAAGAACTAGAATTTACCCACGCCTATTTTGGGTTGTTGAAAACCCGGTTTGAAGACGGTATTGCCTTGGAAGTAAACGTAGACCCCGCGTACCGCCACGCCCAAATCCCGCCTCTGACGCTTCAATTGTTGGTCGAGAATGCCGTTAAACACAATATGGTATCTATTGCCAAACCATTGCATATCAAGATATTTACCAATAATTTGGGGGAACTTATTGTGCAAAATAACCTTCAGTGTAAGCCCAATAATGGAATGCCGTCGAGCAAAAAAGGGCTCATGAATATTGCCTCAAAATACGCCTTGCTCCGACAGCCCCATGTGCAGATTTATGAAAAAGAAGAGGTTTTTGAGGTGAGAGTGCCGCTCATCGGCGAATTGAGCGCCAATGAAAAAATGGTTAAAGCATAGTAGAGACCTTCGGGAACGGGAAAGTAAAAATCAAGGATTGATTTAAGACAATAGATGATGAAAGTAGTCATTATTGAAGATGAAGCGCTGGCTGCTCGGCAATTGAAAGCGATGGTGCAGGAATGCGATGAAAACATTGAGGTAATCACGATGCTCGACAGCGTAGAGTCGTCGATTCAATGGCTGCGCGAAAACGAGCGCCCTGATTTGTTGTTGATGGACATTGAATTATGCGACGGGCAAAGTTTTGAAATATTTAGTCAAGTGGAAGTGAAAAGCCCCGTTATCTTCACAACCGCCTACAATGAATACGCCATTCAGGCTTTTAAGGTCAACAGCATAGATTACCTACTTAAACCCATTGATGAAGAAGCCCTGAAACGGAGCCTGTATAAATTTCAAGAACTGAAGAAATTGTACGGAACAACGGCCGAAAATCATTTGGACGTCAATGAACTGGTGCATCTTATTAAGCAAACAAAAGTATCGCCTTCGGACTACCGGGAGCGTTTTTTGTTGAAACAGGGCTCAAGGCTGGTGCCTGTTTCGGTCGATGACATTGCCTATTTTTACAGTCAGGAACGATTGAGTTTTGTCAAGACTTGGGACGAACGCTCTTACGTGGTGGATTATACCCTTGACGAACTTGAATGCATTCTGAATCCGAAGCAGTTTTTTCGGGCCAATCGGCAGATTATTCTTTGTCCGAAATCCGTGGATAAAATCCATTTACACTTCAACAGTCGGCTCAAATTGGATTTACGGCCGAGCACTGAAGAAGAGGTGTTTATCAGCCGAGATAAAGCCGGAGAATTCCGAAATTGGATGGGGGAATAAGGCTTTTGGATTGTCATTGGTTTTTAGTACTTTTAATAGCCCATTCAGCACTTTTTGGCGTAGAGGATAAGGACTATTTTTGTCTTTTTGGAAAGAAAGAATGGTTTGAATTTCTGTGCCGCTTGTGTTACTTCTCAATCAACCTATTAACCTTAATTCGGATTCGTTATGGCAAGCCCGCTTTCGCCCGCTATTGAAAAATCATCTGACTATCAGCGCGTTTCATCGTCTGACTTTCTTTTAGGTATTCCTCCGTATTTGTACGCGGTTGTATTTTCATCCTTTTGCGTTATTGTAGGTCTTATTTGGGACATCTGTTGGCACCTTAGTATTGGTCGTGATGGCCTTTTTTCACCGCCTCACGTCATTATATACGTGGGTGCGATTGTCTCTGGGCTTTTTTCGGGCTATCAAGTGCTTTATACAACGTTCAAAGGTTCGGTGGTCGAGAAAGCACAAAGTGTAAAGGTTTGGGGCTTTTTTTACAGCTCGTTAGGGGCTTTATTCTGCATCTGGGGCGCGTTGATGATGCTCACCTCGGCTCCGTTTGATGATTGGTGGCATGGCACGTACGGGCTTGATGTGCAGATACTTTCTCCGCCGCATACCGTTTTGGCGTTGGGAATCATCGGTGTGCAGTTTGGAGCAATTGTGAGCGTTTTGGCCGTAAAAAATCAAACGACAGGCGCTCAAAATGCTGACTATACAAAACGACGTCTCCGCCGGCTAAACCTACTCTTTGCGTTGTCGGCGGGTTTTTTGGTTACGATGTGGTATACCCTGCTTTCGGAAGAAATAGGGAAGTGGGAAATGCACAATTCAAGTTTTTATAAAGTATCGGCGATGGCGTTTCCGTTGGTGCTGTTGGCTTTTGGAAGAGGAGCGGGCGGACGCTGGACCATCACTTCGGTAACGGGCGTTTATACAGCCCTGATGTGCCTTACGTTATGGATTATTCCTTTGTTTCCTGCCGAACCTAAGTTGGGGCCCATCTGGAATCACATTGACCATTATCAGGGATTTGCTTTTCCATTGTTATTGATTGTGCCCGCTTTGGCGATGGACTGGATTCTGAACCGTTATACTTACATCAACGATTGGGTGATGGCGGCCATCATGAGCGTGGTTTTTGTGGTAATAATGCTCGTTGTTCAATGGCCCTTTGGCTCATTTTTGCAGGAGTCGCCTTATGCCCGTAACTGGTTTTTTGGCAGTCATTATTATTATTTCGGCAATGATCCCGATTGGGAATACCGCTATAAATACGCGCCTTGGGTGCTACAAAATGCCACTGATTTCAGTATTGGAATCGCCTATGCGCTTGGGTTTGGCTACATTTCTTCCCGAATAGGATTGGCATGGGGCAAATGGATGCGTAAAATTCAACGATGAAAACACGCAAAATCACCTTGCAAATAAACTATTAATGTACCCGAAGAGGGCGAGGTAACTCCTACGCTCCCCTTTTTTATTCCTAAAATTCCTGACCATGCGTCTTCTGAAAGCCTATTCCTTTTTTGTTTTTTTTTCTTTTTGCCTTTTATATTCTATTGCCTCAGAGGCGCACGTTGGTAGCGCAGGTGTGCTGTTTCAGGGGCAAGCGGGTGCTTATCGCGTGTTGGTCAGCCTCCAACCACCCGATGTTATTCCTGGCACGGCGCAGGTGACGGTCTATGTGGAAAGTGGAAACGTAACCAGTGTATTGGCGCGACCCATTTATTTTCGTACGGGTGATAAAGGTGCTCCGTCTTCTGATGTCATCAGCCCAGTGCCAAATCAAACGGGACAATTTCAGGGAATCGTGTGGCTCATGGCGGGTGGAGCCTCTAGTGTGCAGATTACGCTAGATGGTGACGATGGGAAAAAGGAATTGATTGTTCCGATTGTGGCGGTTTCGACGGCCCAACGTGACATGCCAGCGGGTTTGGGCGTACTGTTGAGTATTTTGGGGTTGTTATTGGTCGTGATTTTAATTACCGCCATCGGCGCAAGTGCAAGCGATGGATTGCTTAGAAAAGGCGTGAGCCTTACCCCAAAACAGCGTCGTTCGCGCTGGGTTTCGATGGGGGTGGCAGCAGTGGCCTGTACCGGAATACTCTACATCGGCAGTAGTTGGTGGAATAGCTGGGCGGATGATTATAAAAGGTACATGTATAAGCCTATTTTGGGAAGCGCCAAGATTGTTAACCAAAACAATGAGCGCGTTTTTCAACTGACAGTAGATACCAATTCCATCAATAAAAGTTCACAACGCCGTACGGTGATGAGCTTTCTCATCCCTGACCACGGAAAACTGATGCATTTGTTTTTGGTGCGCCAAAATACGCTGGATGCCTTCGCACACCTTCACCCCGAACGCCGTGATACAACCACCTTTGAGGCGTATTTGCCCAAATTGCCCGCTGGAAGATACTTGGTTTATGCCGACGTAGTGCAGCGCTCTGGCTTTGCCGAAACCATTACGGATACCATTGATATTCCAGAAATATACGGTAATGCAGCATTGAAAACCGACCCCGAAGATACATACGTGGTGACCGACCCGCTCAACAATCCAAAGCAAATCCCCGTTGATGAAAATGTGGTTATTTGCGGAAAACCAGGCACCAAAACCAAACTAAAAGATGGCACCTCCATCGTGTGGGAGGGCAAACCAGAAGTTTCGTTTGAGGCAGGAAAACCTTACCAACTGGCTTTTGAAGTCTTCGGCCCCGACGGAAAACCAGCGGTATTGGAACCCTATCTGGGCATGAATGGCCACGCGGCCATTGTGCGCTCCGATGGCTCGGTCTACATTCATTTACATCCAGTAGGTACGTATTCGATGGCGGCGCAGCAAATCATGCAAAACCGCCTTGCCGATACCACCAAAATTTTTCGGTATACCACCGATGCCAAAGCGTTTCGTGATAGCATTGACCGCTACATTGCAGGCCTGAAACTGCTGGCCCCTGCTGAGCGTGACAGGCTGTTGATGGCAAGCATGAGCGGCATGAGTACGCACGATATGGAAGGAATGAAACACGAAAACCGAATTGTGTTCCCGTACGCGTTCCCGAAAGCGGGGCAGTACCGGATTTTTCTGCAAATCAAACGAAATGGTCAGGTGTTGACGGGGATTTTTGATGCTAACGTAAAAGAGGCTTCGATGTGAGTTTGGGGATTGTGCGGAACTAAGCCCTTTTAAATTTGATTCATTGAGTAGTGAAACGGAGAAAAGACTCCTCATGGAATATAATTCATACGAAGATGAAAATCGAACAAATTTATACTGGTTGTCTGGCGCAGGGGGCGTATTATATTGAAAGTGAAGGTGAAGTAGCGGTCATTGATCCTCTCCGCGAAGTAACGCCCTACATCGAACGCGCCTCCCGCGACGGGGCCAAAATCAAGTATGTTTTTGAAACCCACTTTCACGCCGATTTTGTGTCGGGGCACTTGGATTTATCCAAAAAAACGGGCGCTCCGATTGTCTATGGGCCCAATGCCAAAACGGGTTTTGAGGCGCACATTGCCAATGACGGAGAACTTTTTTTGGTAGGAAAAATCACCTTGAAAGCCATTCATACGCCGGGGCATACCTTAGAATCAACTTGTTACTTGTTATTGGATGAACAGGGACAAGAAAAAGCCCTTTTTAGTGGTGATACGCTCTTTATTGGCGATGTAGGGCGGCCCGATTTAGCCCAAAAATCAGACCTGACAATGGACGATTTGGCGGGTTTTTTGTATGATTCTCTCCGCAATAAAATCATGACTTTGCCCAACGAAGTCATCGTGTATCCCGCCCACGGAGCGGGCTCTGCCTGCGGCAAAAACATGAGTAAAGAAACTACTGACACGCTCGGTAACCAGAAAATGTTCAATTACGCCCTCCGTGCCGATATGACGAAGGCGGAGTTTATCAAGGAAGTGACCGCTGGTTTGGCGAAGCCGCCGCAGTACTTTCCGCAGAATGTTCAGATGAACAGAGAAGGCTATGAAAGCATGGATACCGTGATGAAACGCGCGGCGCAGGCCTTGTCGCCGTCGGCTTTTGAGGCCGCCGCCAACGAAACGGGTGCGGTGGTATTGGACACACGCGGCGCCCAGCTTTTCAGCAAAGGATTTATTCCTAATTCCATCAATATCGGTCTGGGCGGCCAATTTGCGCCGTGGGTAGGCGCGTTGATTCCCGACGTAAAGCAAGAATTATTGTTGGTCACTGAAAAAGGAAAAGCACAGGAATCCATTCTGCGTTTGGCACGGGTGGGCTACGATAATGTGATTGGCTTCTTGGAGGGCGGCTTTGACGCTTGGCGAGAAAGCGGCAATGAGGTGGATGAAATTAGCTCAATTTCGGCCGATGAATTGGCGAGTCGCCTTGAAAAAGATAAAAATTTGCCCATAATCGACGTTCGTAAACCTAGTGAGTTTGCTGCCGAGCACGTAGACGGTGCTAAAAATTTACCGTTGGATAATATCAATGATTTGATGGCTGAATTTCCCAAAAATGAAACGATGTATATCCACTGCGCAGGTGGCTATCGCTCCATGATGGCCGCTTCGATTCTCAAATCCAGAGGCTATGACAACCTTGTAGACATTGACGGCGGCTTTGCCGCTATTCAGAAGTTGGGCCGTATCACCACCACTGATTTTGTGTGCCCCTCGACCTTGAAAAAATCGGTGGATGAATAAAAATAATATTGAGCTACAAATAAATGGAAGGTGTACCCAAAGAACAGAAGTGGAACTTTGAATGGGCACTGTTTTTCGGGATTTGGGTGGGGGTGTTAATAGCACTTCCTGCTCTTTTTATGGGTATAATGAAATCTCGTGAGAAGAAAGAAATTGCTCATAATCAGAGTTTTGAAATAGCAACGATAGATGGTGTTGAAGAAAAATATCATACCAAAACGGGGACGATGTATTTGAGATTTCATTACCACTATCAACATAAAAATAGGCTATTCAGAGACAATGTTGATTATAAATACAAACGCTATTTTGTTGAATTTACAAGGGATAAAAGAGAACTGATAAAGCATAAAAAATTTCCCGTCATCCTTTCTTCAAAAGACCCATCAAAACACCAGATTTTGATTTTTTGGTCCGATTTTTCAAAATATAATCTGCCTTTTCCAGATTCATTGAAATGGAGTGAAAAGCTTTTTTATAACAGGTGAGGCTCTACTCTATGCTTCAACTATAATTACTTCAGGGTAAATACGCCTTTTATTTTACGGGATTCATTTGGCTTGGTACTGTCGGCCGGCAAATCAATGGTGATGATCCATGAATAATCAGTGGTTTTCTTTCCGGAGATACTGCCCGAACGAAGAGGAGAAGCATAGGGGCCAAAGAAACTGCTCGTTTGGCCCTTGATAGCCTTGACACTTTCTAATTCCTCCCGTGATGTATAGTTAAATTCTGAAAGAAAAGGATTCACTTCAAAGGCAATGAAAGGGGAGCCGCAGTCATTGCATTGACTCAAATCCATGAACTGATTTGTATAAACTGCTACGTGTCTATTGGCGCTTTCTTCAAAGCTGAACTGACTCAAGCTGGAATTGCTATAAGTAACTAATTTGATGGAGCGTTTATTCAACATTTCATACGATTCTTTGGGCCAAATATCCTTCTCTTTGCAACCTGCCACGATCAAAGCGGCTAATAAGACGAAAAATGACAATTTGAAGCCTTTGTTATTTGCAAAATTGTTCATGGCTTCGCTGTTTTATTCAATCAAAAATATAAAATAATCTCAAAATAGTTTATCTAAAATTTGCTTTGAATTTTTTATATTCTACATTTGTAGAATAAAGTATCAAAATGTAGAGTGTATGCAACTTTCTAAATCTGAAGAACAATTGATGGAGGTAATCTGGCAGCAGGGAACGGTCTTTATGAAAGACCTAATCGATGCCTCGCCCGACCCTAAACCTGCATCCACCACCGTGGCTACTTTGCTCAAGCGAATGCAGGAAAAAGGATTTGTCGGGTATACTATTTTTGGCAATTCGCGGCAGTATTATGCTTTGGTTTCTAAGGATGATTATTTTTCCAAACACGTTCGCGGCATTATCAAGAATTTCTTCGGGAATTCGGTGGCGCAATTTGCCTCCTTTTTTACAAATGCTGCCGACCTTTCCAAAGAAGAGTTGGAGGACTTGAAACGGGTGATTGATGAACAACTTAAACATAAAAAGCCATGAGCATTTATCTCTTCAAGTTTGCCGTCTGCTCGGCATTGTTACTGATACTGTATCATTGGGTATTGGAAAAAGAAAAAATGCCCTTTTTTAATCGCTTCTACCTGTTATTTGGCCTTTTATTTTCGGGATTGGTTCCGCTTATTACGTATGAAGTACCCGTTGAAACGCTGCCAGCGATTGTTGAAAATACGCAAACACTATCGCCCATCAACCTTTCTGAATCATTTACTCCCAACAACCCTGTTTCAGTCTCAGCGGTCACGGATACACTGTCTTGGTCGATGTATATGTGGGTCATATACAGCCTAATTACCCTTGTATTTTTAATTCGTTTCAGTAAAAATCTGTATTCTTTTTGGCAAATGATTCGTACCAATCCAGTCGTGGAAAATTGTGCAATGAACTTGGTATTAATACCGCAGAATAATACCCCTTACAGTTTTGGCAAGTATGTTTTTGTTAGTCGTCAAGCATTTGAACAGGACGATATAGAACCTGAAATTTTGCAGCATGAGCAGGCGCACATCCGTCAGCGTCATACGTTGGATGTGTTGTTTATCGAACTTGTTCTGGCATTTTGCTGGTGGAATCCTTCCGTGTGGCTATATCGCAGGGCTATCAGGCTTAATCACGAATTTTTGGCCGATGATTGGGTGATCAAAACCCACCAAAATCCGCCTGCGTATCAGTATTTATTGCTGCATAAAATAAGTCGGCATAGTGGTATGACATTGGCCAGCTCTTTCAATTATCTCCTCACCAAAAAACGGTTTAAAATGATGAATAAATTCACTTCAAGGAAGCGTGCATACTTGCTTCAAACGATAGCTTTATGCGTTTTTTCAGCGTTGGTCTTTGTCTTTAGCGACATCAGTTTAGCGCAAAATGCGCCTAAAGTTGTTCCCCAATCAACGACTGAGGCTGATTTTGTTAAAGATGGGGTTTCGCAGGCTATGGTGGAAGAGTATGAGAAAATTGTGGACAAATATTTAATAAGAGGGGGAAAAGACGGGAAAGAAATTTATCGTTTAGATAGGCCGTCTGAACCGGACCGAGCACGTTTGGAGGTAATTTTTAGAGCGATGAGTAAAGAGCAACAGCTAAAACAGAATTGGGCAATGAATCCGCCTTTAAGCCCTTTACCTCGTATTACTCCTACCGAAAAAGAATTCGAAGCTTACAAAAATGCAAAGGTTTATGGGGTATGGATTGACGAAAAAAAAGTCCCTAATACAGTATTGAATAAATACAAAGCGTCAGATTTTTCTCAGGTATTTCTAAGTAAATTGTACAAAAATGCCCAAGCGACTATTGGTTTTAAGTACAAATTTCAACTTGATTTAATGACGAACGATTACTACGAAAAGTATCGTGATGAGCGATTAGCTGATAAAAGATACTGGTTAGGTTCTAATAGGGAGAAATTCCGCCTAGAGAATCAAAAAAAGTAGATGAGCTATAAAATAAGCGGCCCGAAAATGATGATTTTCGGGCCGCTTACATTTTTACAACACTACGTTGACGATGCGTTTGGGGACTACTACCACTTTTTTTGGTTCTTTGCCTTCAAGCTATCGCTGAACGGGGTAGATAGGCATTATTTTGTCGGAAATTTCAGTTTACCTTTTTCTTTCAATTCACGAATGGCCTTTCGGCTATCAGCTATTTTTTCAGGAAATACTTCCCTGTCCTTAAATTGATTCAAGTCAAGGGCTTCAAAATGAGCTTCAACCGTTGTTTTTTTTATCTTCAGCATTTTGATTGGGAATAAGCTAAGCTAAGTTAATGAACTATTTCTTAATGGCAAAGAAGCGCGAATACTTTTTATCGGGGATGAATAACTCCAACTCACCAACTTCATCATTTAGACCATAAATAATTACAAAGTCGGCAAGTTCTGCCATATATTTAGTGATAAGCATTTGATATAAACGGGTACGTCCTTTTGTGCTTCCGGAAACTTCAAGGATGGCATTGGGATGGTGAGAAAAAAACAACGGAACAGTGTGGGTAATGGTTGCTAATACCTTTTCCATATCGCCATTATCAGTAACAACTTTATCGTCTACCTCTTTTGTCAGCAGATTGTAGTCACCAAATCCCAAATTATAAATAGGCCTGTCATTACTTAATTCTCCTGTATTTTGATACGCTATGATTTTTATGATCTGCCCCTGTTTTCCTTCGCTGATAAATGCAAAATGTGTATGTTCTTGAGAGGTGTCCTTGAGAGGGTAAACGTCTAAATTCATCGTTTGCCATTTATGAAATTCTATACAAAGCCGCCCGAAAATCATCATTTTCGGGCGGCTTTAGGTTTACAGTACTACGTTCACAATGCGTTTGGGGACTACTACCACTTTTTTTGGTTCTTTGCCTTCCAGCCATTTCTGAACCGTTTCGTTGGCCAATACGCCCTGCTCAATATCTTCCTTCGACATATCAATCGGGAATGGAATGTTCGCGCGTACTTTGCCGTTGATCTGAATCGGATATTCAAATGCGCTTTCTTCTAGGTATTTAGGATTGAAAACGGGGAATGACGCCGACGAAATAGTACCTGCTTCATTGCCCAACGCTACCCACAACTCTTCCGTAATGTGCGGGGCATACGGCGCTAACAAAATAAGCATGTCCTGCAAAATGGCCTTTTTGTGGCATTTCAAGTCGCTCAAATCATTGACTGCTATCATAAACGTAGACACAACGGTATTGAACGAAAGCCGCTCGATGTCCTCTTCCACGCGTTTGATGGTGCGGTGCAGTACTTTCAATTCCTCGGCGGTCGGCTCGGCATCGGTCCATTTTTGTTTGCCGCTTTGGTCTTCATAAAACAACCGCCAGAATTTACGCAGGAAGTTGAACGTACCGCTGATGCCGTTCATGTTCCAGGGTTTGGCATCGGTCAATGGCCCTAAAAACATTTCGTACATACGCAGCGTATCGGCCCCGTATTTTTCAACGATATTATCGGGATTAACAACGTTGAACTTCGATTTTGACATTTTTTCCACTTCCCAGCCGCAGACGTATTTTCCATCTTCCAAAATGAATTCAGCATTGATGAAATCTTCACGCCAGTTTTTGAAAGCGGCTACATCAAGAACGTCATTATCAACAATGTTTACATCGACGTGTAATTTGGTGGTTTCGTATTGGTCTTTTAAACCGTGAGAAACAAAAACGGGGTGTCCGCTTTCACTTGATTTCAAACGATACACAAAGTTGCTTCGTCCCTGAATCATGCCCTGATTCAACAACTTTGCGGCAAATTCTTCCTGCGGTACGACACCCAAATCTTTCAGGAATTTATTCCAAAAACGGCTGTATAGCAAGTGGCCCGTGGCGTGCTCAGAGCCGCCCAAGTAGAAGTCAACGCGCTGCCAATAGTCGATGGCTTCTTTGGAGGCAAAAGCGCCGTTGTTTTGCGGGTCCATGTAGCGGTACCAATACCACGAGGAGCCAGCCCAGCCGGGCATGGTGCTCAATTCGTATTCATATTCATTTTTATATTTCCAACCTTCGGCGCGGCCCAGTGGTGGCTCGCCCGTTTCGGTGGGGAGATATTTATCGATTTTTGGCAATTCTAAAGGCAATTCACTTTCATCAATCAGATAAGGAACATCATCTTTAAAATAAACGGGGACGGGCTCACCCCAGTAGCGCTGACGGCTGAAAACGGCATTGCGGAGGCGATACTGTATTTTCCCTTTGCCCAATTTGCGCTCTTCCAACCAGCCAATCAACGTATCGGTGGCCTCTTTGTAGGTCATGCCGTTGATGATGCCCGAGTTGATGTAAGTCCCTTCTTTGGTGTTATCGGCTTGTTGGTCAATGTCTTTCTGGCTGTCCAAAATGGGGACAATCGGCAACCCAAAGTTTGTGGCAAAGTTCCAGTCGCGCTGGTCGCCCGAAGGTACGCCCATGACGGCCCCCGTTCCGTAGCCGGCCAACACGTAATCGGCCAAGAAAATAGGTACTTTTTCTTCACTCAGCGGATTGATGCAATAGCTGCCCGTAAACACGCCCGTTACTTTCTTTTCGGCCATGCGGTCTACCTCGCTGCGGCTCGCGGCCCATTTGATGTAGGTTTCGACGGCCTCCTTTTGCTCAGGAGTGGTCAATTCCAACGCCCATTCGTGCTCGGGAGCCAACACCATGAAGCTAACGCCGTAGATGGTGTCAACGCGGGTGGTGAATACCTCGATGTTAAGGCCCTCTTTATTTTCGCTGGCTACTTTAAACTTCACACTTGCCCCTACGCTTTTTCCAATCCAGTTGCGTTGTTGCTCTTTCAAGGGTTCGGGCCAGTCGATGGTGTCTAAGCCAGTCAACAGACGGTCGGCGTAGGCGGTGATGCGCATGGCCCACTGTTTCATCAATTTGCGCTCTACGGGAAAGCCTCCGCGCTCCGAAACACCGTCTTTTACTTCGTCGTTGGATAATACCGTTCCTAAGCCCGGGCACCAGTTGACGTACGATTCTTCGGGGAATGTAAAGCGGTATTTCAACAACAATATTTGTTGCTCTTTTTCGCTCATGGCGTTCCAGTCTTCGGCGGTAAAGTCAGGAGTTTCTTCGTCACAAACAGCATTGACGGCGGCAGAGCCTCCTTTTTCAAACTGCGCAACCAAGTGATTGATGGGCAGGGCTTTGTCGGCGTCTTTGTCGTAATAATGGTTGAACAGTTGCATGAAAATCCACTGTGTCCATTTGTAATAATTGGGGTCAGACGTGCGGACTTCGCGGCTCCAGTCGTAGCTGAAACCGATGTTTTTCATTTGACTGATAAACGTACTGATGTTTTGCTCGGTCGTGATGGCGGGATGTTGGCCCGTTTGGATGGCATACTGCTCGGCAGGAAGGCCGAAGCTATCGAAGCCCATTGGGTGCAGCACGTTAAAGCCTTTGAGTCTTTTATAACGCGAAATAATGTCAGAAGCAATGTAGCCCAGCGGGTGCCCTACGTGCAGTCCTGCTCCCGAAGGATAAGGAAACATGTCGAGGACGTAGTACTTGGGCTTATTGTGGTCAATATCAGTTTTGTAGGTTTGGTTGTCTTCCCAAAACTGCTGCCATTTTTTTTCAATTTCGCGGTGATTGTATTCCATGATTAGTTGTAAAAATTCAATAATGTCACCCTGAAAGGGTCTATTTAGGGCGCAAAATTACGGCTTTTCAGTGACTTTTGGGTTTTGGGGCTGAAATTGTTATTTTTGAATAAAAAACGGTCAGAGATTATGGTCGCATTGGATGAATACGTACTCAGGCTTCCCGACGAAATTCGGTGGGATGATGCCACGTTTTTGGCGTTTTGCCGCATGAACGATGAACTGAATATTGAGCGCGATGCCGACGGGAACATTATCATTATGTCACCAACCAATACACTTTCAGGTTTTTACGAGAATAAGCTGCTTATTCTTGTTGGTAATTGGGCTATTCAATCCAATTTGGGCTACACGTTCAGTTCGTCGACGGGATTCACGTTTGCTGACGGTTCTATGCGGGCCCCTGATGCTTCTTTTATTCTGAAAGACCGTTTTGACGCGTTGCCTGAAAGTGAAAAAAATCAATTTGCGCACATCGCCCCCGATTTTGTAGCCGAACTTCGCTCCAAAACCGACAGTCTCCAGAAGCTACAACTCAAAATGAACGCCTACATACAAAACGGCGTACGACTGGGTTGGCTCATTGATTTGGCGGGCCAAGAAGTGTGGATATATCGCCAAAACGGAACGGTAGAGCGAGTGCCGTTTGCCGCGGGAAAGGTATCAGGAGAAGAGGTACTCCCGGGTTTTGAATTGGAATTAAGTGTTTTTGAGTGATAGCAATGTTTTTCTATAAACATTTTCCGACGATACCAGTGTGGGTGTTATTCCCCTAATATTTCTTACGTAATTAAAACTTATACTTCTACCTGTTTGGTGATAACACCAAACAGGGCAGTAAATACCCCTAATGATGCCCAATCACCGATTTTGGCCAAGTTTTAAAGAGATTTTGCGGTAATTTCCCGTACTTCGCATTTCTAACAAAGTTGTGAAATGATTATCGGAATTATTCCCGCTCGCTACGCTTCGACGCGTTTTCCGGGCAAACCCCTCATTGATATTCAAGGCAAAAGCATGATTCAGCGTGTGTATGAGCAGGCGTCGCAGGCCAAATGCCTGTCGGAAGTGATTGTCGCTACCGACGATGAGCGCATTCTCAATCATGTTCAATCCTTCGGCGGCAAGGCTGTCATGACCCATCCCGACCACCCCAGCGGCACCGATCGGTGTTGGGAGGCATATTGTTTAGGAGTCAGAAATCAAGAGGTAGATGTCAAGAGTAGCGATATTACTTCTTACTCCTATATTATAAACATTCAAGGCGACGAACCCTTCGTGGCACCTGAGCAGATTGATGAGCTCGGCGCGGTTTTGGACGGGAGTGTTGAGTTGGCTTCGCAGATGATTCCCGTGAGTGACCATGAGGTACTGTTTGATGTGGGCGAAGCCAAAGTGATTGTAAATCAGGATTTTGAGGCCATTTATTTCAGTCGTCAGGTATTGCCATTTCTGAAAGGAGTTGACCCTAAAGAATGGCATCAGCACCACACTTATTATCGTCAGGTGGGAATGTACGCTTACCGGTCCGATATTTTAGAGAAAATTACAAAATTGCCCGTTTCTAGTTTAGAAAAAGCCGAATCCTTGGAGCAATTGCGCTGGATTCAAAACGGTTATAAAATCAAAATGGGGCTTACGTCCTACGAAAGTCATTGCATCGACACGCCCGAAGATGTAGAAAAAGTGCTGCGATTGATGGCTCAATAGTAACAATCCCCTACTAAAATCGGCGACCGAAAACCATAAATCAACAACCCATGACACCCCCACCCAATACCTCTACGTTTGGCCTTTCTCCTGGTACATTGGTGTATGTGGGGCCAGAAGTGGCAAAAGATACCACCCTTAAAATCGTTAAATACAACGAGCAATACCACGAGCAACACACCATAAAACAAATCAAAGATTGCCAGATTTCGGGCGATAAACCCTACATCAGTTGGCTGGACGTGGATGGGATTCACGAGTCGGGCGTCATTGAGGCCGTGGGGCAGTTGCACAATATTCATCCGCTTTTGTTGGAAGACATCATGAATACCCGGCAAAAGCCCAAGATTGAATTTTTCAACGAAACCTACGTGTTTGTGTCCCTCAAAATGCTTTATTGGCACGATGAGATGGGAGAAATCGAAGCGGAGCACGTAAGTTTTTTGTTGGGTAGCAATTACCTGATTTCGTTTCAGGAAAAACGTACGGGCGATATTTTTGGTCCTGTTTTGGACAGAATCAAAGCCTCAGTTGGAAAAACGCGTCGAAATGGGGCGGATTATCTGCTGTTTTCATTGATTGATTTGATTGTGGACAATTATCTCGAAATTCTGGAAAGAATGAGCGAGGAGTTGGAGGAACTGGAAGGGTTGATTTTGGCGGGAAAACACAAAGACCCCATCAGTGAACTTTATAACCTGAAACGCCAGCTTACCCTCATGCGAAAGTACGTATTGCCGCTGCGCGATATGCTGAGTCAGGGCCTGCGTGAAAATTCCAAACTCATCGGCAAAAGTACGTTCCCGTATTTTCGCGACGTACACGACCACGTCATCAATGCCATTGAAACCATTGACTCCAACCGTGAATTGTTGACGGGATTGATTGATATTCATTATTCTACGCTCAGCTCACGCATGAATACCGTCATGAAAACCCTCACTATTTATTCGGCGGTCTTCATGCCCCTCACGTTTATCGTGGGAATCTACGGCATGAACTTCGACAATATGCCAGAATTGCGTCAGCCCAACGGGTATTTTTATACCCTAGCAGGTATGGCGGTGTTGGCGGGGGGACTGTTGATTTATTTTAGGCGGCGAGGTTGGATGTAACGGATTAATAGAATTAAAATATCTTGGGATTAAATGGTATATATTCCCTAAAAGCGCATTCCTGCGGGAGAAAATGTGCAATTTTGGGATACATCATTCCAAGTATATGAAAGATATAAAATTAGTGGCTACGGACATGGACGGTACGTTGCTGAACTCTAAAGGTGAATTAAATCCCGCCATCTATTCCATTTTAGCTACACTTAAAGCCCACGGGATACGTTTTGTGGCGGCCAGCGGACGCCAGTATTTCAATCTTCAAAAACAGTTTGAGCCCGTTAAAGACGACGTGATTTTTGTAGCCGAAAACGGTAGTTATGTTGTGTACCAAAACCAAGAGCTGTATGTCCAACCGCTGCAAAGAGAAATTGTCGACTCTCTGATTCTGACTTCCCGGCCCATTCCGAACGCATATCCTATTTTTTGTGGTAAGAAAAAAGCCTACGTCGAAAACACCGAGCCCGCGTTTTGGGCGCAGTTGACCAAGTATTTTGAACGCTACGAAGTCGTGGAGAATTTGCTGGAAGTCGTTGATGATGAATGCCTGAAAGTAAGCATCTGTGATTTGGACGGCTCGGCGGCCAATAGTTATCCGCACTTTAAGGCGTGGGAAGACGCAATAAAAGTGAAGGTCTCGGCGGGAATTTGGCTTGATTTGTCGCACAACTTGGCCAATAAAGGTAAAGCGATGAACGTACTTCAGCAATTGCACGGGATTTCGGTGGCCGAAACCATGGCTTTTGGCGATTACCTCAATGACCTGGAAATGATGCAGCAGGCCTATTTTTCGTACGCCATGGACAATGCCCACCCCGACATCAAAGAAGCGGCGCGTTTTAGGGCCGAATCAAACGATGAAAATGGCGTGGCTAAGGTATTGGAACAATTGATTGCGGAGCTTACAATGGTGAAGAATTAGTCGGTTTTATTCTCCCACCTTCAAATAAAGCGCTTTGGCTTCGCTAAGGGATTGGAAGATTGCGGTGCGCTCGCTAGAAAGGGTTTGCATCAAACTAGGTCTTCGTCGAAAGAGCCGTATCGCCTGCCAAACATGACTCAGGCGAGTGAGCTGCCCCCAGTACCACAAGACAAAAAAACCGCTCAGTGGTAAACCAACTGCCAATCCTAAAGTTAGCCAGGGTTGTTGGAAAATAGACTGAAAGCCCCATAATTGAAATCCATAAAAGAGGGGAAAGGTGAAGATTCCGAGGCTCATCATGAGTGGTGCACGGTAAGAAATATCTGTTGAAATCAAGCGGGCAATTTTGGAAGGCAAAATGTAGGGCAAGTAATTGAAAAACAGTCCGAATAGATATACTGGCAGTCCGAGAATTAATAGACCTAGGGTGCTTCTGAGATGGCGGTTGAGGTGTTGGGTTTGGGTAAAAATCTCGTCTGAAAGATGGAGCTTATGCAGTGTATCCAAATAATTGGACATGTTGATTTGTAGCGACTTAAAGAGGGTCGGGCGGTGGTGTTCAAAATACCTGACCGCCGTCACGATTTGCTTAATGAGGTCAAACTCGTCCTTTTGGGCTTTGCTGTCCAAAACCAATTCTTCAAAGAGCTGATTCTTGTATAAAATCTCGATTTGTTTTACCAGCGTATCTTCTTCTTCATTTTCGGTAATGATGACCGTTTCGGCCATGCGCTTTTGAATTAAGCCCGTTAGTTCTTCAACGGTCTCAAAGGATTCTGGGTTGTATTTTTCTTTGAAGTCAGCGAGGGCTATCGGGTTGCCAACGTTGATAAATACGTCGCTTCTAAAGCGTGTTGGATCCGAGTAGTTAAGACCAATCGGCAAAATTTGAAGGCCCAGTTGGAAGTCGTTTTCGTGTTCAGCACCCAACGCAATGCGGGCGGTGCCCGTTTTGAGCTCGCGCAAACGACGCTCAATTTCGCTTGTTCCTTCGGGAAAGATAAGAATCGTTCCTTTGGCTTTTAAGTAATCATAACACCGCTGAAATGTCATTTTATTGAGTTGGGCGGGGGAGAGAGGCACGTCGGAGCTATCTTTTTTTCGGTACACAGGAATGACGTGAAGATACTTGAAAACGGGTCGGGTCAATCGGTTGAAAATACCGCCGTTAGCAATAAAAGCTACCCGTTGGGGCATCAAAGTAGCCACAATGAGCGGGTCCATGAAAGTATTGGGGTGGTTGACTGCCAGAATCAACGGCCCCTTGGTTTTTCGCAGTTTTTCGAGGCCATGGACTTGAAATCGCCGAAAAAAGAGGCGAAGCGTAACCGTAAAAACAAACTTTAGCAAGGAGTATAAGAGCATGATAATCCTCAGTGTCAGATTTGGCTCAAATTAGGAATTTTCGTTTAACTTTGTAAAAACTGCTTATTTTATGGTTGCATTACTTTCGCCCGAGACCACGTACAGCATCGAAGAATACTTTGAGCTAGAGGCGCAATCATTGGAAAAATTGGAATACTTCGACGGAAAAATCACTAAAATGCCTGGCGCTTCTTACGTTCATAACCGCATCGCTACCAATGTCTTAACGGCATTGAACGTAGCTTTAATGAATACATTTTTTGAAGTTAGCAACAGTGATACTAAAATTCATATTCCAACCATTGAGAGCTTTGTATATCCAGATGCCGTGGTGATTTGTGAAAAACCGTTGTTTTATCAGAATCGGGTAGATACCATCCTGAATCCGTTGTTAATTGTGGAGGTGCTGTCGCCTTCTACGGAAGAGTATGACCGGGGCGAAAAATTCTATTTATACCGTTCGTTACCCTCCTTTAAAGAATACGTGGTAGTTCATCAAAAACACGCCTTGGTTTCTGCCTACTTCCGACTGAATGAAAAAGATTGGCGCACCCACGACGTAGCCAGTCTTTCAGAAACAATTCATTTACAGTCAATTAGCGTAACGTTGAAGCTCGCAGATATTTATCGGGGAATTGATTTGTCGGCGCGATAAAGGTTAATCAACGGGGCTATTTTGTCCTAAATTAACTCCGTATTCCATCCCAAAGCACGCTGAATGTCAATTCCCATTCGGCGGCAGTAACGGGCTTTTGGGTATAAATAGACACTTTTGCCATCTCATTCAGCATTCCGTATACCAACGTAACGAGCAGCTCTGGGTTAGCCTCTTTGATGAGGCTTTGGTGTTGTCCTTCCACTATCAATTGGTAGAGCGGTTGTTTGGTTATCTCTTTTTCTACGCGGGTAGCATCCCCTTTATGAAAGTACGGAGAGCGAAAATATTGCTCCAAAAATGCGCCGTATTCGGGGTTGTTTATGTGGTCGTCTAGGTAATTACGGGCTATTTTCTTGATTTTGATTTTGAGCGGGTCGGTCTCTAAAATTTGTGTTGTTAGAGTATTGATGCCGACGTGCATCAGGTAATGATATAGCTCAAAAATGAGTTGGTTTTTATCTTCAAAGTAAATATAAACAGTTCCCGTGGCTACGCCTGCTTCTTTGGCTAAATCCGACATTTTGAGTCCCGCCAATCCCACCCGAGCCACCATTTTGAGGGCAGTCTTGAGGATGAGCTGTACTTTGGTTTCATCTTTTGTTCGCATAATTGGGGGGCGTTGTACGGAGTTATTTACTTCAATTTAGGGTTGCAGAAAACTAAACGTACGATTTTGGTAGTAGGGGCGAGCCAGTAGTTTTTCTATGCTTGAAAAAGACTGATAAGGACCCACCGCAATCAGGGCATTAACGAGCCAGATGGGGAGTTCTCCGCCTGGGTCAACGGCAAAAGTGTAGTCTATCCGTAACCGTTTGCTGTCCATTTCCTGAACTATCCAGAGCGAATGCCAATGGGGAATTCGAACCACCCCCTTTTTTTGGGGAGCCAACTCAGGGGCATTATTGCCACGGATACGGAGTGTTCGGGTAGGGTGGTCCATGTCAAACTCCATACGAATAACCAGACCACGATTTGACACAGGCCATGTCATTTCGGTCTCGCTATAATAATAAAACTCCTGGTCGCTGACGCGTTTGACCACATAAGCCTCCGCCACCCGATACACTGCTTCTTTGTAGTGGTCAATATCTGATACAAAGGCCACTAGCTGCGACATTGTCGCGTTGAGTTCACAGGTTACTTTTACCTCTTTTAGCTTACTTCCCATGAGGTGGCGGGAGTACACCCGGATTCCGTTTTTGTCCTTTTCCAACTTCCACGTATTTTGCTCCTGACTTGCAGAAGTGAACGGCAATAGCAGGAGAAAAAAGTTGAGATAACGGTTTATGTTCCAATTTACTAGCATACGCAATCGGCAATAAAGCGGCCGTGGCCGTAGGTAGTTTAAGTTAATAATGTTCGCAATTTCTTATTGTTTGTTAGTACTGTTTGTCAATTCATAAACTTTTTCGATGTCTAAATCCTTCATTTTGACCACATCCAGAAACGTGTATGCTACTGGAATGTCGGGCATTACACCGCGGCCTTTGTCGTAGCCTGGAAGGTTTAACACAATTTTGTACATCGGGATTCTGACCTTTGCCTTTGTGTTTGGCAGGGTAAGATAAGGGGAGATGAAGGCGTTGCAACCGTACTGCCCGCCGCCAGTTTCGCGGCCAATAACTACGGCCCTTGGGTTATATTCCTGAATGATAGAAGGAAAAATAGCCGCCGCCGAAAACGACCCGCCGTTGGTCAGTAAGTAAACTTTTCCTTTAAAACCGTATTTTTTGTTGGGGCGTATTTTTTTTGCGGCTGACCTGTTGCGAATGCGGTCGGGAGCAATTTTTTTAGACCAGAAATTACGTGCCGCAAAGCGCAGCAGTTTGCCGCCGTAATAGCGGTTGAAAGAGGGACGTCCTTTTACGGCGTCGATGGTATCATAAACGACAAAGGTCGAGTCCAACAGGTACGACATTAGATTGACGCTCGCATCGGAGCGGCCGCCGCCGTTGGCGCGTAGGTCAACGACCAAGTGTTGAATGTTTTTTTGCTTAAGGGTGCGAAAAGATTTACGGTAAAACTTTCGATGACCACCGTCTCGGAAAGTGTTGATGTCTAAAATCGCTACACTACTGTCTCGTGTCGATATGTTCAACGTGCGGCGCTTATCAACTTTGGGTGCTTTGGGGCGAGGAATGGGCGTCGTGGTCGGAACGGTGTTGGGTTTGGGCGTCCCGACGGGCTTGGACACCTTCTTTTTGGTGGGTTTAGCAGGAGCCGTAAACGAAATTTTTAGATTACGCGATTTCCCCAAACTGTCTTTTACCGTCACGGTAAATGTGCTGTCGTTGCCGTACAAATAGCGATAAAATGACCCGAAATTGGTGTTGGCTACGGAAATTTTAAAGGTTTGGTTATAGCCATCCGATGGAATTAAATCCCACATTTCTTTCATCACTTTTTCGATGGGCCTGCCATCCATGCGGGTGATTTCTCCACCCACCGCAAGGGTCGAATCTTTGGTGCGATTTTGAGTGATACGAAGCTGATTATCAGCCCAAAAAACCGAAAGTGGAAATTCTTTGGGTTTATTTTTTTTAATGTATTTTGTGTATTGTTTTGATGGATAAATGTCGGTATGACCACAGCGGATGTACGAAAAAACGGGATTGACCGTACGCCTAAATTCGCGCTCGGTCATGGGGTGGGTCAGTTGCTGAGCGGTTTTATTAAAAATCCACTGAATAGTATCGGGCGAAGAATACCGATAAATTCCTGGATGTGACTCCAGCAATGCTCGTTGCATAAGGTTGAAATCATCCTGAATTTGTTGCACCGAATACGTTTGTTTGGGGTTAAACGTGGAGCTACAGGCGGTTAACAGGCAAAGGCAGATATAACTTGCGAGAACGGAAAATTTCATCGGGTGGTGCATTTCGTTTTGCGTGGCGAGAAAAATGATTCTTGACAACGTAAAACCTTAATTTTTACAAAAAAATACATAAATTGCTTTAAAACAAAAACCAGCAACAAGGTGTTTTTTGATTAATTCATTATCGAAACGATTCAATTAACTTAATCAATACATTTACGATTATGGCACGCCCGAATCTTGACCTTATTGCGGCGCTTCGTCGTACGGCCCGAAAAATCGAAAAAGGTTCACCTTATCAATGGGGCCACATGGGAAGCTGCAATTGCGGAAACTTAGCGCAGGAGCTTACCCGCCTGACCAAAGCCGAAATTCATGCCCATGCCCTTGCCAACGGGCGCGGCGATTGGAATGAGCAGCTCAATGATTATTGCCCAACGAGTGGTTTACCCATGGATTTGCTCATCGGCGAAATGATGGAGGCGGGCCTCGATCCCGACGATTTGAAGCAGTTGGAACGGTTGTCGGATGTACGCATTTTGCAGCGCTTGCCCGCCGAAAAACGCTACTTGCGCCATAATTTTCGGGATGATGTGGTGCTCTACATCAGCGAATGGGCCAATATGCTCGAAGAACAATTGTTGGCTCCCATTAAGCTTCCACACTTTGAGTGGAACGACCAAACTGTACTTTCTTAGTCAATTAGTATTTTTGTTGTTTTTGAAAAGTTGTTATAAATCAGGCGCTTATGTAATATAAGCGCCTATTTTTTTGCAAATAATTTTGCGCCCGGCATAACTTTTTTAGTCTATAATTGAACCCGCACCGGTAATAACTAAAATCTGATTATGACGAGAAAATGGACGATATGGATACTAATCATTGGTGGGGCTGCATTGATTACGGTGGCCGTGATTTTAGTGGCCGAACGCTATTACTTACGGCCTTTATTGGTCAAAACGCTAAAAAAATCAGTTTCTGAAACATCGGATGGCATGTACCGAATTGAGTTTGAGAAACTTCTCTACAAACCATTTTCGGGTAAAGCTGAACTAACCCGCATAAAATTGATTCCAGATACGCTTTTGTATCGAAAACGGATTGAGAATAGCAACACGTCCAATTTTATCTACGCTACCGACATTGATGAAATCCTGCTTACCAATATTGGTTTGTTTAAACTGGTTGTGGAACGAAAACTGGAGATTGACCTCATCAGAATCAACCGCCCAACGGTCGAAATTACGCAGCGAAAGCAAAGCAAATCAGCCCCAAATGCGGAGGTGTCGCCCTATAAAGTTATTTCAAAATTTGTAAAATCTTTCCGGGTCAAAAAAGTGGAATTCAATCAAATGAAATTTGCTTTTGCGGATAAAACCAAGCAAAAACCCGAACGGATTGTATTAGACAAACTCGATGTAGACATCACTGACTTTCTGATTGATTCGCTTTCTTACCTCGATACCACCCGTTTTTATTATTCCAAAAATACAGCCTTCAAATTATCAAATCTCTATTTTCCCTCCATCGGTTCATTGCACGATTTTAGGCTAGATACGATTTCTTTTTCGTCCGAAAAAAAAGAAATTCAAGTCAAAGGAATCCATTACATGCCAAAATTTGAAGGGCGGCAGTACACCACCCGGGCCAATGGCAATGACCGTATTGCGTTTGTTTTTGAAGATATATTGGTACAACAGGTGGATTTGAAGGCTTTGATTTTTGATAAAAAACTGATGGCCGAACGGGCGTTTATTCAACGCGGAAACATTGCTATTTTTAGCGACGGCAATCCTTCCACGTCCTCCAAAATAGGAAAATACCCCCAACAGATGTTCCGAGAGCTGCCTTTTAAAATGAACATAGACACGGTGCACGTCGAAAATTTTGTGGTTTCTTACGCTGAGTATAGCCCCGAAACGAAAAGCAGCGGCGGCGTCAATTTTAAATTGGTCAAAGGCGATTTAGTCAACGTGACCAATGATACGCTTTCGTTGCTCAAAAACCCTGTTTGCGAGGCGCGTATTAAGGGTCTTTTTATGGGTAAAGCCTTGTTTACGGCCGATTTTACGTTCAATATCGCCTCCAAAAGCGGCGAATTTACTTGTAAAGGTGCAGTAGGAGCCATTGATTTGCGTATCCTTAATCCCGTAACTGAGCCGTTGTCGATGACTAAAATCGAATCGGGCAAAGTCCAGCGTTTTACTTTTGAGTTGAAAGGTAATGAATATGGTATAGTAGGAAAAGGAACGCTGATTTATCACGATTTGAAAGCTGTTTTTCTCAAACAGGACAGCGATGGTAACGCCAAAAAACGAAAATTGATAACGGGAATGGCCGACCGGCTTTTTATACAGGACGACAACCCATGGCCTAACGAACCCATAAGAACTGGGCAAATTGCGTACAAACGTGATCCCACAAAGTCGTATTTTGCGACGCTTTGGCGCAGTCTTAAGCAGTCGATTGCGCGTTGTGTTTTGGAAAGAAGAGGCTTGAAACAACTAAAAAAAATGGGCCGCAAATAGCCAGCCCATTTTTGAAGTTATGATTTATTTACTTTATAACTACTTCTTTCCCAACGAAATCAGGTTGGCAAACAACCGATACGCGCCCGATACTCCGCCAGGAAGCTCGCGGAAAAACACCAAGCCAGTATACACAAAATGGCCTTTTCCGTAGGGCGCATAAATAAGGCTACCTTCTTTGGCGGCTTCGTTGGTATCGTTGGCCGAGAAAAGGGGCGTGTAGTTTTTGTCCCATTCTACGGCAAAATAAATACCGCGCTCCTGAATCCATCCTTCAAAGTCTTTCGGCGTAATTTTGTTGGGGGTATTCAAAATAGGGTGCGTGGGTTGTAAAATCCGCATTTCGGCGTCCTCTTCCGTGACCCGGTCGCGGCCTACTTTGAAAGGATACGGGCCTATTTCTTTTACCTTAAGCGTATTGCCGAAGCCCCCCGCCGTCACGTATTGCACCACCATTGTGCCTCCGTTCTTGACGTATTCCATCAATTTCTCCTGAAAATACTTGATGCGCTCTTCTGTGTTATAGGCCCGAACGCCCACCACGATGGCGTCATAAACCGCAAGATTTTTACTAAGTGCCGCCTCATCAAGCAAGGTTACGTTACAGCCCATTTGGCGCAAAGCTGCGGGTACTTCGTCGCCCGCGCCCGCAATGTACCCGATGGTTTTTGCTTTGTTTTTGATGTCGAGTTTCACCAAGGCGGTGGTGGCCATCGGGAAAATCGTTTGCGTTGGAATGTGCTTGTATTCAACCGATTTGAGGCTGTAAGGACTTTCTCCGTTTTCGGTTTTGGCAATTACTTTCAGTTTTACTTCACTCTGCTGGGCAGAAGGAAAAATCTTGACGCTTACAGTTTGTTCTTGGTATTTTTCGGGCAACTCAAACGGGATTTGGGCCGGCTCCACGCGCCAGCCAGCGGGTACATCAAACGTCAACGTACCTTTTACGTTGGTACGGTGGGCTTTTACCACAATGTCCACCATTTTGGGTTGGTTGTCGGCAAAAACGTACACTTTTTCGCTCACGTTGGCCGTCACTTCGGGCCGAATCTCAAACGGTCGGTAGACTTCACCATCCACGGGGTCGGTTGATTTGTACACCCAAGGTTTGGTGAAGGTAAATGATTGACCATCAATTAGGAATGTAAACGATGTTTGTAACGAAGGTACGTTTTCGGGTGTGCTTAGTTTGGATTGGTCGTCAATCTGGAAAGCACCGTTTTTGATGGGTTTTTCTAACCAATACGGCTGACTGATTTTTATTGTTTTAGGAACCTCCGCGCTGAAAGTGAAGGTTGAAAGTTCATTGTTTTTCAACTCCAATGACAATGTAGAATCTTTTTGAGCACCCCAAAATTGTAAGCGGGTAAGTTTGAGCGGATAATCGGCGCGTTTTACCACGCTTACCCGCACCGCCGCGCGGTCGCCTTGGGCTACGGCGTAGTCGACTGGGTTGGTTTCAAACCAAAGCCCTAGGCAATTTTGAAGCAATACTTCAATTTCGGCTTTCTTTTGCTGAACGTATTTATTTTGAGCATCTAGCTTTCCTAATTCCTGATAAATTTTGACCAAAACTGGTACCGACGACGCGGGATAATTGACGTTGTAATTGCGGATGGCTTGGTCTACAAGTTGCGCTACCTGCTCGCTTCCTTTGACGCGGTTCCATGACATATCGACGCCATCAAACAGGTCTTTTTCGGCGGGTACGCCGTCTTTGTGCATCATAAAATCAATGCGGGCGTTGCGGTTAGCCCCCGAGCCAAACCCCTGACTTTTGTGTGAACTGCGACTTTCGGCGGCGATTTCAGCGTGCGATTTTCCGAGGTAGGGGCTGTAGCCGCCAATGTCGATGGTGATAAAACTGCCTTTATCGGTGGGTTTTTGGTTAGAAAAACCTGGTGAAAAAGTGTTCCAAACGACCCGTTTGGGTTGCCACGTTTGTACTTCTTTGAGTTGTTCTGGAAATTTGGTGGGGTCGCCCGCCATATTGAAGGCCAATTCCGCTAAAAATGCCGACGAATTGTGGTGGCCGTGTCCTGCTCGAGCATCTGGAGGAAAGCGCGTAATGAGTACATCTGGTTGGTTTTTACGGATGTGATACACTACGTCGGACAAAATGTTGTTTTCTCCCCAAAATTTGAGTGTTTCTTCGCGGGTCTTGGAAAAGCCGAAGTCATAAGCTCTCGAAAAAAGCTGCTCTGCTCCGTCGATGCGCCGAGCGGCCAGCAACTCCTGCGTACGGATGATGCCGATGTATTCGCCCTGCTCAGGCCCGATGAGGTTTTGACCGCCGTCGCCGCGCGTGAGTGCGAGGTACTGGGTCTTAACGAGTCGCTCTTTGGATAAATACGTAAGGAGTAAGGTGTTTTCGTCATCGGGGTGAGCGGCGATGTGCATTGCGCTACCCAATACATTTAATTTTTTAAGGTTAAGGAGGATTTCGCTGGAGGTTAATGGTTTTACCTGGGCGTTAATGTTAAGGGTGGAAAGTAATAAAAGGAGAAAGGAAAAGGTGTAAGACGTAAATTTTCTCATAGTTCGGCAAATTTGCAAGTGATTTGACAAAGCTACAAAAACCGTCGAAAATGAATACATTATTAGGTTTGCCTTTTCTTCTTTAGGCTTGAAATTTCTTTTCAGTGGCCCAATCATCGTTTGGAAAAATACGCCTGTTTAAGAATCGCTAATTATTCATAGAATAGGCATAAAAACGAGAGAGAATGCAATTTCTCAACCCTTTTTTTTACCTTTAATGCACACAAAAGAACCTCAACATGAATCAGGTAAAAAAACTA
The DNA here is from genome assembly GCF_003325355.1 of Runella rosea. Lineage (GTDB taxonomy): Bacteria > Bacteroidota > Bacteroidia > Cytophagales > Spirosomataceae > Runella > Runella rosea. The sequence goes on along the minus strand of NZ_CP030850.1, from coordinate 1,715,223 downwards.
ATCAGCGAAGTATTGGCGGCGCGCAATCGTTACCTTGACACTGTTAGGCAACTTTCTGAAGCGCAGGCTCAATGGAAACCTTCTCCCGACGTTTGGAATGTGGTGGACAACACGGAGCATTTGTATTGGGCCGAACACGGCGCCATACTCGGGATGTGGAAAGTACTTCAGGCCGCCCGCGAAGGAAAAAAAATCTGGGAGGGGGAGATGATTCACAAAGGTCTATCGATTGAAGAAATTGTGGCGAAAACCTGGAAGTCTAAAGAAATTGCCCCTGCAATAGCCGCTCCCCGGTTGGGGGGACCGATAGGTTTTTGGGCGGCTTCGTTGGAAAGTCTTCAAGTGGAACTAAACGCTTTGGGCCATGAACTGCATGACGATGAGTTGGAGTCTCTGATACATCGTCATCCTATCTCAGGCCCCATTGATATTCGTCAACGCTTTGAATTTTTGCGGTTTCACATTGACCGGCACCTCAATCAGGTGGAAGAACTCAAAAGCAATATGCCCGTCTGAATGATTGATAAATCATTGATTTAACAGCAATTTAAAGTTTATTTATTTATCGCACCGTTTATGGAATTTGTGCCTCATTTACTTTTAGTTGAAGACGAAACAAAAGTCGCTGCATTTATAAAAAAAGGCTTGGAAAGACAGGGGTTTACGGTTGAAATTGCCGAAGATGGGAAAGTAGGACAGCGTCTTTTTGACGAGCGCACGTTTGATCTCATCATTCTGGACGTAAATTTACCTCTTATGGACGGGGTAGAATTGGCCGCCTATATCCGTACCAAAAATACCCAAATCCCGCTTTTGATGCTTACGGCGCTGGATACTACCGCCGACAAACTGGCTGGGTTTGATGCAGGAGTGGACGATTATCTGGTCAAACCGTTTGATTTTATGGAGCTGGTGGCTCGATTGAAGGCATTGCTAAAACGAGCTATAAAAACCATCGAGCAGACCAACGTGCTGCGGGTGGCAGACTTGGAATTGGATTTGGACCAAAAACTGGCCCGACGGGGCGGACAAACCATTGACTTGACTGCTAAGGAGTTTGCCTTGCTAGAATACCTGATGCGGAACCGTGGAAGGGTGGTTTCAAAAGTAGATATTGCCGAAAAAGTATGGGACATTGATTTTGATACAGGTACCAATTTTATTGAGGTCTATATCAATTATTTGCGAAAAAAAATCGACAAAGATACCGCTAACAAGCTCATTCATACGGTAGTGGGGATGGGTTATACGCTCAAAGAAAAATGACGATTCGTACCCGATTAACGCTGCTTTTTACGGCGGTCGTTTCGATTTTATTACTGTTGTTTTGCATTGTTATTTATTTGCTCGCAGAGCGGCACCGTAAAGCGCAATTCTACGAACAACTGAAAGCCGAGGCCAATACCAACGTAGAGTTGCTTTTTGGAAAAGAAACGTTCAGTCCAGAACTTTATAAGTGGCTTGATAAGAATCATTTAACGGTTCTCAACGAAGAAGAAATTATTATCTACAATTACCGCGATTCACTCGTGTATGAAAGCGGTACCGATTATCTAAAAGTGGATAAGACAATCCTGAATCAAGTACGCCTTGAGAAGGAGTTTCGTTGGGACGAAGGAAAAAGAGAGGTAGTAGGTGTATTGTTTGCAGATGAATATAACCGCTTTGTGGTCTTTGCCTCTGCCGTTGATAAATACGGTCACAGCGAAGTTAGTAACCTGCTTTTGGTGATGGGGGTGGGGTGGTTTATTTCTGGGTTTATTGTCTTTTTGGTGGGGTGGTTTTATGCATACCGCGCTTTATTGCCGCTCAAAAAACTAATTGGTCGGGTAGATGCCATCACGGCTTCACGGCTGGATTTGCGGGTTGATGTAGGAAATACCCCCGATGAAATCGGTCAGTTGGCCGAACGCTTTAACCGGATGCTCGACCGTTTGGAAGAAGCCTTCCAATTGCAGCGGGCGTTTGTCTCCAATGCTTCGCACGAGCTCCGAACCCCGCTTACGGCCATTACGGGCCAAATTGAGGTAGCGCTTATGGACGATAACCCGCAGGAATGGCACGATACGCTCCGCTCCGTGCTCGACGACGCTCGCCAGCTGAATCGGCTCTCAAACGGATTGTTGTCGCTGGCAAAGGTCAGCATGGAAGAGTCGGCCGTTAAATTGTCGGAGGTGTACCTTGACGAAATTTTTTGGCAGGTTCGTAGTGAGTTGCTCAGAGCATACCCAGCGTATACGGTTAAAGTAAATCTGGCAAATTTTTCTAAAGACACTACTCATTTCAATGTGTTGGGCAATGAAGCCCTTCTTCAGATTGCGCTCATCAACTTGTTGGAAAACGGAGCTAAATTCTCCCCTGACAACACAGTGGAGGTTCGTTTCAACAAGTTGCCGAGGGCTTTTGAAATCCATTTTCATAACAATGGGCCAGCCATTCCGAAGGAGGAATTACCGCTTATCTTTAAACCGTTTCGGCGTGGTTCAAACGCACGCAATATTGCTGGGCATGGTATTGGACTTTCATTAACTGCCCGAATCATCAAGTTACACCATGGTAGCCTATCGGTAGAATCGGAATCGGGCATCGGTACGACCTTTGTGATTACGCTTCCTCAAAAATCCTAATGGTTTTCTAATATTCTTCTAAGTTTCTTCCAAGGTAGCAGTATTAGTTTTGCCCACTTAAAATAGGGCAAAATCATGACACGCTACAAACTAGATTATTTTTCCACACCCAATCCCCAAGCCACTGTGCGTAAGCGTAGTCGTCGATGGGCGGCTACCTTCGTGGGGGGGATTGTCTTTTTGACCTTTGCCATGTTGTTTTTTGGCGGTTTGGACACAGCTTTTCGCTATCGTGGACAGCACCAAAGCCTCCAGCAGCAGCACGATGCCCTTCGGCTGCGTTATGACTCGCTCTACGCGGCTAAACTGCAAACCGATAAGCAGCTCGCCACGATTCGCAAGCAATTGGAGTTGTTACAAAAGTCAAAACAGTAGTTTTCTAAGGTACTTCTAATTTGGTTATAACATTCGTCTAATATTGAGGTAACAACTTTGTACTGTCAAAACAAGACAATTAACAGCGTCAAAACAAACGGCGAAGACTTAGTTTTGATTCCCTTTTTCATTAACAGTTAAACCTATGACAACCATGAAACGTGTAATGAATCCTTTGGCCTTTTTAGCTGTAATCCTTTTTTTGAGTAGTTGTACTGTTGTGCGTCAGGGCGAAGTAGGCGTAAAACGAACCCTCGGAAAAATCAGACCTGAGCCACTCAGAGAAGGCGTAAAAGTGTTTAACCCGTTTGTGACTCGCATCATAAAAATGCCTACCCGAACCACAAATATCGAAGTACGATTGCCTTTGCCTTCCAAAGAAGGTCTTACGGTGCAGTCAGATGTGTCTATTTTATATCGAGTGGTGGGCGGTCAGGCCCCACAGATAATCGAAAATTTGGGTAAGAACTATGATCAAGTCGTGATACTTCCCGTTTTTCGTTCGGCAGTGGCCGATGTATCGGCGCGCTATTTTGCCAAAGATATGCATACCGGTCAACGCACTGCAATCGAGAATTCGATTCGAGAGCAAATGATGTCTCAACTCAAAGACCGTGGATTTATTGTTGAGTCCGTATTGCTGAAAAGTATCGTTTTACCATCAGGATTGACCAAAGCAATTGAAGAAAAACTGGAAGCAGAGCAGGATTCACAGCGTATGCAGTTTGTGCTAGACAAAGAACGCCAAGAAGCCCAGCGCCGAATCATCGAAGCTACGGGAGTTAGAGATGCCCAGAAAATAATAAATGAAGGACTGACGCCGATGCTCATTCAATTTAAGTCGATTGAAGCATTCAATAAACTGGCGGCCTCCTCAAACAGTAAAGTGATCATTACTGGTGGCGGTGCCCCTCTTTTGATCTCTCCAGATAAGGTAGAGTAGTAATGGCTGTAGTGACGTTAGACAGGATAAATAATTGGTTTGTCCTGTCTTTTTTTGTCTTAAAGTTCCCAAAAAGTAAATTTTAAACACACTTTAACCGCTAAAATACCATGAAAACCTTCATCCCTAATTTATATATTGGTTTAGGCAGCGCCGTCTATGCGCTCATTAAGGTAGATGGACAGTTGCATGAACTCGAATCCATAAAAGCCCGCAATGTACTGATTGAAGAACCGCACGGAGAGTTGGCGATGCAATCCTTTCAATTGCGGGAACATTATCAGACACCTGTAGAAGAAGCCTACAATTTTGCCATGCGCTGCTTTGCGTCGCACAGCAAAGACCTGGATGATTCTACTCGCGAATATTTTATTAAGCTAATGACCGATATAGCACAAGCTGATGAGAGGGTGTCGGGAAAAGAAACAGAATTTATTCGCCGGTTCAGACGCGATATTCGCAAGGTCTGAAAAAAAGCCCGTTGCCAGGAAGGGAGAATATTTGTTATTGTGGATCTGGCCAAAATGCTACTGAGAAGGCGGAAGTTTTGTGGTTTTTACCTTCATTTTTTGCCCAGAAGGGTTCAATAAATGCACTTAACCAACCAAAAATGAAAATTCAAGTTCTACTGTACAGTTTGACCGTTTTCTTAACGGTTGATGTACACAACAGGGCCGTGGCCCAGTCGTCAGAATTTCTACTGATTGACAAAGAGTACAACCAATGGGAGGAAGCCTTGAAAGCCCCTGAAAGAGTATATCGTCTTAATTTGAGTAATCAGGATATCACTGATATCAAACGCGAATTACCTAAGTTCATTAATTTGCGCTACTTGAGCTTACGTAATGACAAGTTGAACGGGGTCCCCTCCGAAATTTTTAAGCTGCAAAATTTGAGGGTATTGGATCTTGGAGGGAATACGTTTAGGGAGTTGCCATCGGAGTTTTCCCAACTGCAAAATTTGGAAGAGCTATACCTCGACAACGACAAGAACCTTGATTTGCCTAAAAATATCAATGTGTTACGTAAGCTTCCAAGGCTAAAAATTCTTCACTTAGAGAACGACGGTATTCAAAAACTACCCCGAAACATTAGAAAGTTAAGCCAACTAGAACAGTTGTATTTGGCAAATAATCAGTTGCGGAATATTCCCATTGAAATTAAAGGGCTAAAAAAATTGGAGTATCTAGAGCTAAATCAAAATAATATACCCATTGATGTACCCGTAAACCAAGTATCTGGCCCAGGGCTCAAAATTAAATTTTGACTGAATCGCTTTTTATTAAGTGCAGAAAGTAATATCTGGGCTTCAAAAGTAAGGAAGACTCGGATTTCTAAGGCAATTCTAATCTTGGCCTAATATCCCTCTAAGACCAGCGCCGTACTTTTGTAGTGTCAAAAGACAACAACATTAGCTAAGTATTCCAAAACATAATAATTATCATGAAATCGTTCATTCAATCATTTATCGTTTTAATTTTGTTAGGTTCGTCATCTGTATTGGCGCAAAACTCATCCATTAATTCGCCTCATAATTACAAGCGTCCAGTTTCGCAGAAAGCGCCAGAAAGTGCATCATCGTTGGTCGTTTCGTCAAATGAGCGTGTCATGCCGCTTGAGTTAAAAAATAACGTCCAATCAGCCCATAATTATAAGCGTCAGGGCAAAACCAATTTTGCGCAGGAGGCAACGGTGGTCATGAGTGTGCCAACGATTGGACTCGAACCCCAAAATCCGCTCGTATTACCTAATCACTACAAGAGCCAGGCTAAACCTGCGCAAGTGGACGAAAGGGTAGCTCGTAAAGCGAAAAAAACAAATGTGCAGGCAGATAGTTTAAGTAGATAAAACATGCTTTATAAGGGTAAGCCTTATGAAAACCCTCGCTGATGGTGTGGGGAGCACAAGAAAGCACCATTTCGTTTAGATTAAGAATTGTAGTACATAGTTCCACCGAGAAGATTCTCGGTGGAACTTTTACATTTATGTCAGTCTAAATCAATAATGCCATTATTTTTGGCAGAAATAAATTACTTCGTTGGCTGGCAACGCAAAGCGCTTTACTTCTTCAGGGGTGAGTTCGTTCATGACGAAGCGGTCTTCGGTTACTTTAAAACCAGCCTTTTCGAGACGTTTACCATAATCACGCCCAAAAAGACGAAGGTGGTCGTCTTGCCAATAGTGTTTTTCGCGCTCTTTGGGGTCGGTAATGGTCGGATCTTCAAACGTATCGGCCCTTGACCAATCTTGCGGTGATTGAATGATAGCCCAGCCGCCGGGTTTGAGCACGCGGTGAAGCTCGGACATGGCTTTGATGTCATCGTCTACGTGTTCCATGACGTGATTACAAAAGGCGACATCAAACGTATTGGCTTCAAACGGAATCTGGTGAATGTCCATTTTCACCTTTGCCAAAGGAGACTCAATATCGGCGGTGATATAATCCAGATTTTTCATCTTCTCGAAGCGGTCAATGAAGCAATACTCGGGAGCTACGTGGAGCAATTTGAGATTGGCTTTGAAAAACGGCGTTTTGCGCTGTAGGTACAAATACATCAATCGGTGGCGTTCCAGTGATAAACAGTTGGGACACAGAGCATTGTCTCTTCCTGAACGACCGTAAGGTAGAAATTTTCTGAATTCACTGCCGCATACGCTGCATTCGACTCCCTTACCACGGTAAAAAACCGACAGTACTTTGACGCCAAAATGACTGACTAATTGTAAATATTTGCGCGGTACGTGCCGTAACACCCAACTGATGATGTCTTTCATTCGAGAATTTTATGAGATTTTTATTCAACAAGTCCTGCAAAGTTTTTACTTTTCGGGTTAAAAGCAAAACTTAAAGACACCTACCACAAAGATGATTCCGAAAACATCAAAACCACCCGGCCAAAAATTGGTAAAACGCATGAACTCCCGAACAAAGTGGCTATTATTGGCCCCGACAAGTTTGGTCGTGATTGGGTACGGACTGTGTGTATTTAGTGAGGCAGGGCATTTAAAACATACCAACGCTCCTTTCCGACAATGGTTTTTGATGGGAACGTATAGTTTAATCGTCATCAATGCGGGTATTTCACTGTTTGGCCAAGCCGTTATTTTCCGCGTACAATACCAATACCGTCAGGAAGTTCGTCGGAAATTGAAAAAAATGCAAAAGGATTTTGAAACTGCCCTTAAAAAGAAAAATGCCGCTCAAGGCGGCAAAATTGGCTAGGCTTTGGCGGCAAACTCTGCCTTGATTGCCTCGATGTCAATTTTCTTAATTTCTGGTTTCCACGTGCGGTGCTTAATAAGAGCCTCTTTGTTTTGTGGAATCATTACGTTGCGCTTTGCTTTGCGCAAAAGTTTGGTCACGCCCATTGTAGTATTATCTTTTAATGTTGATTCTAAAATTGAGCCGCAAAAATACGGACTTCTTTCCGAAAAAAATAAACCATGCGCCTATTTTTTTCAAGGAGGATGCTACTTTTGCGGTTTAATAGTGGGGAGTGGCTTGTGAATAGTGACTATTACTCACCAACCACGAACTGCTAATCACCAACCACGAAAATAATGAGTAAACCTTCTTTAGCCCGTGGAACGCGCGATTTTGGGCCCGCGCAGATGGCCAAGCGTAACTATATCTTTGATACCATTCGCCGAATTTTTCAACGCTATGGGTTTCAGCCTATCGAGACGCCTGCCATTGAAAATCTTTCGGTTCTGATGGGTAAATACGGAGATGAAGGAGACCAACTCCTCTTTAAAATTCTTAATTCGGGCAATTTTGCCGAGGGACTCACCGAGGCCCAATGGCAGGAAGGCTACAAAAAACTTACCCTCAAAGTCTCCGAAAAAGGATTGCGTTATGATTTGACGGTGCCTTTTGCCCGGTTTGTGGTGATGAACCGCAGCGATTTGGTGATGCCCTTTAAGCGCTACCAAATCCAACCCGTATGGCGGGCCGACCGCCCGCAGCGGGGACGTTATCGGGAATTTTATCAGTGCGATGCCGACGTTGTTGGGACGGATTCTCTGCTGTGTGAAGCTGAGATTGTGCTGATGATTCATGAAGTATTGCGTGGATTAGGTGTCATGGATTTTACCGTAAAAATCAACAATCGTAAGATTTTGAGTGGTATCGCCGAAATCATTGGTGCGCCAGGACAGGAAGGGCCGATGTGCGTGGCGATTGATAAATTGGATAAAATCGGCAAAGAAAAAGTCGAGCAAGAACTTTTGGAGCGCGGCTTTTCGGCCGAGGCCATTGAAAAATTGCAACCTATTTACGAATTAGCTAACAATCAAACCGCTATCTTCGACAATCTCCGTCAATGGCTGGCGGGCTCCGAAATCGGGTCCAAAGGGGTGGCAGAGTTGGAAGAGGTTTGGACCAAAGTGACGAACTTCGGCTTGCCGTCTCCTCAACTGCAACTTGACGTAACACTGGCGCGTGGTTTAAGCTACTATACGGGGGCTATTTTTGAAGTAAAGGCCAATGGCGTGCAGATGGGAAGTATCTCGGGCGGCGGCCGCTACGATAACCTGACGGGCACGTTCGGAATGCCTGGGCTGTCGGGTGTGGGGATTTCGTTTGGTGTAGACCGTATTTATGATGTCATGGAAGAATTGAAGCTTTTTCCTGAAAATCAATCTATTACTACCCAAGTGATGATTACGAACTTTGACGCCGATGCCGAAGCCTACGGATTGGGAGTATTGCGCCAACTGCGCGAAGCGGGCATCAACGCTGAGTTGTATCCTGATGCCTCAAAACTCAAAAAACAATTTGACTATGCCGACCGTAAACGCATTCCGTACGTGTTGATCATTGGTTCGGAAGAAATCCAAACGGGGGTACTGTCTCTCAAAAACATGCATTCGGGCGAGCAACAGAAATTGACTTTAGCGGAGATATTGGGTAATTTTGTTTAAAACACAGCAAGCATGAGTGCGCAGGCCCAAACGTATTATACGCCAGAACAATACCTAGAAATAGAACGTAATGCTTCGTACAAAAGCGAGTATTATCGCGGCGAGATTTTTGCCATGGCTGGGGCGACCACGCGGCACAATGTCGTGTCAGGTAATCTTTCCGCAAATCTGAATATGGCACTCCGCAGAAAGGGGTGCCGTACGATGTCGAGCGACCAGCGTATTTTGACGCGGCACACGGATGGACTTTACAGTTACCCTGATATTGTTATTGTATGCGGTCAGCCCCAATTTTCAGACCTATACAAAGATACAGTCATGAATCCCATCGTTATCGTGGAAGTACTTTCCAAAAGTACTGAAGGTTACGATCGGGGAGATAAATTTTTATTGTATCGGCAGTTGGAGAGTTTAAAAGAGTACGTTTTGGTGGATTCTAAAAAAATCCATGCGGAAGTATACCGTAAAAACGAAGCGGGAATATGGTTTTTGGCGTCAGAAGCCATTGATATACAGGGCAGTATTTATCTTGAGTCCGTTGACGTTACCCTGCCGATGGAAGATGTCTATCTGAATACAGATGATTTGCCTTTGGATTAAAAAATAACGTTTTTCTCAACATAATAAAGGCTGCGGAGTACACTTCCGCAGCCTTTATTTGTATTCTTACTACGCAATGCTTAGGGATTTTTCTTCTTTAATTGTTGGCGTTTTGCCTCGGTTTGTTTCTTGGCATCGTCCGCTTGTTTTTTTGCTTCTTCGGCGGCTTTCATCGAGCGCTCCAAAATATCGGAGAACTTCGATTTCTTTTTCACACCTGACGCGATCTTCTTACGGTTTTCTTCCAGAATCGCCCGGATTTTATCATCGTTCACAAAGCGACGAATAATCTGCTGTTGAAGAATGGTTACGACGTTGGAAACCAAATAATAAAAGCTCAAACCTGCAGGGAAAGAGTTCATGATGAACATAAACATCACCGGCATAAAGTACGTCAACATGCGCATGTCGGGCATACCCGGTTGTTGCACCTGCGTTGGCGTAATTTGGTTGTTATACCAAGCGTACACTAATTGTGAAATCGTCATGGCTAGGGTGAAAATACTCACGTGGGCACCGTAGAAAGGAATCGAGAAAGGCAGCTTGATGGGTGCGTCATAGGTGGAAAGGTCGCTGGCCCATAAGAAAGCCTCCTGACGAAGTTCAATGAGGTTAGGAAACAAAAAGAACAACGACATCAAAATCGGCATCGTTGCCAGTACTGGAATACAACCACTCAATGGACTGACGCCCACTTGCTGATAGAGTTTCATTTGCTCCTGTTGCATCTTGGCGGCATCGTCGCCCACTTTTTCGCGTATCACAGCCAACTCAGGCGCCAGCATCCGCATCTTGGCCATACTCACGTACGATTTGTACACGAGTGGCGTCATAACGAGCTTAACAATCAGTACCAGAACAATGATTAAAATTCCGTAATTGCTGAAGAATTTCTCCAAAAAGTTGAACATTGGTACAAAGAAGAACTTGTTGAGCGGCTTTAGGATGGCGTAGCCCAGGTCCACGTTGTCACCAAAATCAGGGGCAGCTTTTACTTCTTTTACCACCTGGTAATCGTTGGGACCGAAGAATAACTGGAAGTTTCCTTTGCCAGCTTTCAAATCAGCCGTAGCCAGCGAACCCTCACTTTGCATGGTTTTGATGTAGGTCGTATCCGTAACATCCACCAGTGATTTAAGGGTTACGTTGCTTAGTGCCGTGCCTTTGGTAATGAATGCCGTTAAGAAGTACTTGTTTTTGTGCGAAAACCACGAAACAGGTTGTTCGATTTTTTCTTCCACATTTTCGCTTTGGCCGCGACCGATGTCCGAGAGAGAACCGTCTGAGTAGTAATTGGTGGTCACTACTTTGCGGTTTTCGGCCATGTCGTTGTCGAGTTGCTTGAGTTTGTCCTGCCACACTAGGCGCGTAGGCTCATTTTTGACAAGCCCATCCAGCCCGACCAGTTGCACGTCATAATCAATCAAATAACCATTGCCTTGTACGGTGTAGGTTTGTTCTACATACTGATTGTTGCCCATGGGCAGGCGAAACGATACTTTGGCGGATTTACCAGCGGTGATGGTTTGGCTTTGTGCATCAGTGGTGAAGTATAACTCCGAAAGGTTGACCGTACCTTTGTTGGTAGGAAGTTCTAGGCTGAAAGCGCTACTTTGCTCATCAATGAGGTACAATGGTTGCAGCGTATACGTTTTGTATTTCTTGAGCAATACCTCTTTTACATTTCCGCCCTTGGTACTGAATGTCACACGCACATCGTCGTTTTCTACGACAATGTCGCGGGCCGTTCCCTGCGCCGCACTTGCAAAATCACCATAGACCGCTTGAGCGGTGATGGAATCCAATTTCTTTTGGGCCGGAGCCGTGGCCGCGGGTCTCGGTGCGTTTTTGGCTTGCTCCGCAGGATTAGGCTTGGTTGGTTCAGGACTTGGGGCCAAGAGTTGGTACCCAATCAGCATCGTCATAATCAGCGCTAATCCAATGATTTGATTTCTCTCCATTTGTTTGGTTTTGACGTTATATGTTACACGTTGTCCGTTAGCAGTAAATCAGCTTGTTGCTTTTTTCTGATTACCTGTTAAACTTTAACGTTTAACTATCTTTTTTTAAAACGGCTGCAAAGTTAGTGAGTTTTCAAGAAATAGCACTTGAAGGAAGGATAAGCGGTAATATTTTACCAAAAATTTAACTTATCTCTTCAAAAAATTAATAATAGCTGAAAATTTTCTTGACACAATCACGTTAAAGAGTTATCATTGCGAAACTTTCTGGCAGTACTGCGGTTACAATCTGATACCGGTTCATTAAAATACCGCCTCTCTTGTTCAGTTTCAGCTTACATTCAGATATTTTCCTGGTTTGCTCTCTAATTGTTAAACACTTAATAGTCAACAATTTTCTTGCGTAAAGATTCTCTTTACTCTCCTCTATTTTATGCTCAGCATTGACGATCTTAACCTCAAGCTCCTGTCCGAGCTACGGGTACTTGCCGAACAACTCGGTATCAAAGACCAAAACAAGTATTCTAAAAAAGACCTCATTAACCGAATTTTCGAACAGCAAACGGCATCAGCGGCTTCCGAAGCTGTTATCCCGCCCAAGCGCGTTCGTAAACCGGCTAGCAGTACACCTGCCCCTGCACCTTCTGTTCCTAAAGCGGAAGAACTGCCTATTCCTTCGGCACCCGTAGCTGAAGAAAAAGTGGTGAAAAAAGTAGAGGAGCCAGTAAAGCAGATGCCTATTGCTCACAAACGTCCGCAATCTCATTCATTTGTGTCAGACAACTTCGATAAACGTTCAAAGCGCCAACGAATACAAAAAGAAAAAGAAGAAGAGCCTGAACTTTCCTTTTTCAATGCCCCCGCGGAAGTGGCTGTTCCTCAAGTACCTGCTCCTGTTTCGGAAGAAATGGTACCCGCTTCGTTGATGGAAGAAGGAGAAGATTTCGGCGATCTCAAAATTGATTTGCCCGAAGAAGAATTCTTAGATACTTCTTTTATTACGGAAAATCTCGAAGTAGAGCCGGTAGCGGAGGTAGGCCCACCCAAACCCGAAGAACGACCGCGTGAATACCGTGGCGACGATGTCCACAACAAAATCAAACGTCAGTATAACAACTACGTAAAAGAATTTGACGGACTTATCGTCAACGAAGGAGTGCTCGAAATTATGTCGGATGGTGGGTACGGATTTCTGCGCTCAGCCGATTATAACTACCTCGCCAGCCCGGATGACATTTATGTATCACCGTCACAAATCAAACTTTTTGGTTTGAAAACGGGTGATAGCATTCGTGGGTCAGTGCGACCGCCCAAAGAAGGTGAAAAATATTTTGCCTTGCTTCGCGTCGAAACCGTCAACGGAAAAACCACCGAAGAAATCCGTGACCGTATTCCGTTTGAATATTTAACGCCGTTATTCCCAGAAGAACACATTAAGTTGAGTGGCAAAGCCGACAACTACTCGGCACGGGTGTTGGACTTGTTTGCCCCTATCGGTAAAGGCCAACGTGGTATGATTGTGGCCCAACCCAAAACGGGTAAAACCGTGTTGTTGAAAGAGATAGCCAACGCTATTACGCGCAATCACCCCGAAATTTATTTGATTATCCTCCTCATCGACGAGCGCCCTGAGGAAGTGACCGATATGCAGCGCAGTGTGCGGGCGGAAGTGATTTCGTCTACCTTTGACGAGCAGGCCGACCGTCACGTCAAAGTGTCGGGTATGGTGCTCGAAAAGGCCAAACGAATGGTAGAATGCGGCCACGATGTGGTTATTTTGCTAGACTCAATTACGCGTTTGGCACGGGCATACAATACCGTTACACCCGCTTCGGGTAAAATCCTGTCGGGTGGGGTAGATGCCAATGCATTGCACAAACCCAAGCGCTTTTTTGGGGCGGCCCGTAACGTGGAGCACGGTGGCTCGTTGACCATCATTGCCACGGCCTTGATTGATACGGGTTCAAAAATGGACGAAGTAATCTTTGAAGAATTCAAAGGAACGGGTAACATGGAACTCCAACTTGACCGTCGTTTGGCCAACAAACGTATTTATCCTGCCGTTGACGTGATGGCTTCAGGAACGCGCCGGGAAGATTTGTTGCTTGACAAAGAAACCCTACAACGTATGTGGATTCTGCGTAAGCACTTGTCTGACATGAACCCCAACGAAGCCATGGACTTCCTGCTCGACCGTATGAAAGGTACCCGAAGCAACGAAGAGTTTTTGGTTTCGATGAACCGATAAGCTACACAAGTGGATTTTTCATTAACAGCAGAGCCGCAACACGTTGCGGCTCTGCGTGTTTTTAGCCAATCAAAAATACCGTAGGTTTTCGGTGCAAATCGTAGGTTTTATTTTTCCAGTCTTTGACGAAAAGCGTTTTGACAAATCCGTCGGGAGCCGTCAGGTTACAGGCTACACAGAGGCGGGTCGTAGGCTCGCAATGAATCAGTAAATCTTCCATTACCTGATTGTTACGGTAAGGCGTTTCGATAAACAGTTGAGTTTGTTTGCGCGACATAGCCTCTTTCTCCAAATACTTAATCGTTTTTACCCGTTGGGCACGTTCAATGGGCAAATAGCCGTGGAACACAAACGATTGACCATTCAATCCAGAAGCCATCAGGGCGAGCAACAACGAGGATGGCCCCACCAGCGGTACCACTTCGATGTTGAGTTGATGCGCTATCTTCACGGCGGTTGCGCCGGGGTCGGCCACGCCTGGGCAGCCTGCTTCTGATAATATCCCCGCATTTTTTCCCTCTTTCAGCAAAGCTTTCAGTTGGGCCAAGGTTTCGGCTTCGGGGGTTTCTTTGTTGAGATCGTAAAAAGTCAGGCTATCAATGACTTTTCCTAGTTTAAGGCCACTAATAAAACGCCGGGCGGTGCGTAGGTTTTCGGCGAAAAATACATCAAGATTTTTGACGCTTTCGGAGACTTGGGCAGAGAGTACATCGGCAGAGGTATCGTCGGCGAGGGGCGTGGGAATCAGAAATAATTTCATTGTAAAAAGTTAACCAACGATTGCACAAATGCTTCGGGCTTTTCGGCCTGCACCCAATGGCTTGCGCCTTCGATGGTGTCAACGGTGGAGTTAGGAAAAAGATGCTGAATGGTGGGGAGGTCTTTATCCCTAACGTAACCAGATTTTTCTCCGCGCATAAAGAGCGTGGGTTCGGTCACAATGCGCGGGTTGAGGAGGTCTTGCCCGATGATTTCGATGTTTGCTTCAATGACCGACAAATTGAGTCGCCAGGCAAAAATGCCATCGTCGTTGCGGTAGAGGTTTTTGAGCAAGAACTGCCGTACCGAAGGAATTGACTCGTACTGACTCAAAATTGCATCAGCCTCGTTACGACTTTGCAAGGAAGCCAGTGGTATGGCCTTTAAACCCGCAATGATTTCGGCGTGGTGTACTGGGTATGAACGCGGGGCAATATCGACGACCACCAGATGACTAAAAGCCTCTGGATACTGCATGGCGTATTGCATAACGGTTTTTCCTCCCATGGAATGTCCAACCAAAATAGGTTTTTCCAGTCCCTGCTGTTGGATGAATTCGTGTAAATCATTAGCCAACTCAGGGTAGGAATGCGTAGGAGCGTGTGGAGAACGCCCGTGGTTGCGCTGGTCGATAGCGTAAACCGAAAAGCCCTGGTCGGCAATTACTTTGCTGATAGTGAGCCAGTTGTCGCAGGAGCCAAAGAGGCCGTGCAAGATAATCATGGGACGTCCTGTCCCGACTTGACGAAAGAAAAGTTGCATGGATTGTGTGAAATCGTTGTGATACTGGCTAAATCCCCGCAAAAGGGGATATTGGCTACAACCAACGTATTTGATTGGTATATGAACAAAATTAGTAACTTTTGGAAAGTATTGAAAAGTTACTTTTTGATTAGCACAAATGAATACCAGAATTGCTACCTTACTTTTTTTAATTTGGCTCATCAATATACCCGCCCTAACTCAGGAACGTATTGAACTAGGTTCCTCAAAAGTATCGGTTTCAGTGGGATTGAATTGCGGAGTTCTGGAAGATTCGGAGGGGATTTATACAATTCAAACCGTTCAAAAAATACCTTTTAAAAGAGTGATGTCTACCATCCCCAACAGTGGGTATACCGCTTCGGTCGTTTGGGTGAAAATAAATGTGCTGAAAAAGGGAGAAAACAAGTGGTATTTGGAAATTGACAACCCCCGCTTGAACGACGTGATCTTGTATGTGTTTCAGGAGAAAAAAATGGTATACGCCCAAAAGTTAGGGGATGCATTACCTTTTGACGCTTATTCTATCCCTGATCGAAGCCCTATTTTCAATCTCCCTTTGGCGTCAAATCAATCCTATACCCTGTATTTGCGGGCGGTTTCGTCCGAGGATTTAAAATTTCCGCTGACGTTTTGGGAAGAGCGCCAACTGTATGCGCATTTGTCAGGTAAAAACCTTATTTGGGGGATTTATTTTGGGTTTATTTTGCTCATTACGCTGTATAATTTCTTTTTATGGTTTGTGACCCGTGATTTAATTTACGGACATTATTGTCTTTATGTGCTTTTTTTTGGAGCTTTTCAATTTTGTTTGTACGGTTTTGGCTATCAGTATATTTGGAGTAACGCCGTGTTTAATGACCGCTCCCACATCTTTTTTTTGGGTATCTCTGGCGTATTTCTTACGTTCTTCTCACTTTCTTTTTTGGAGCCGTACAAACGCTTTCCTTGGTTGAAACTGTTCATGAAAACCGCGGCTTATGTATTTGCCGTGGGTTTTGCAGCTTGCCTGTTTTGGTATAATTCGTACATCAACGTGGTTTTTATTACCGCCGCTGCCATCATGGTTGGAATTCAGTGTTACAGTGCCATAGGCTTGGCGTGGGCGGGTTCCAAAATGGCGCAATTGTATTTGGTGGCTTCGGGTACGCTTTCGGTGGCGGTGTTGGTGGTGGGGATGAAAAATCTGGGATGGATTCCCGCCGACAACCAGGATTATTACCTAATGGCGGGGTCTATGTTTGAAATCGTTTTGTTTTCGCTGGCATTGGGGTATCGGCTACGGTCAATGCAACTCGAAAAACTCCGTCAGCAACAGGTGCGAGATGAGATTTCAATCAATCTACACGATGATTTGGGGGCTTCGTTGAGCAGTTTAACGATGCTTTCGGAACTTAATCGGCGAAAAGCACAGAAGCAAGACCCCGAGTTGGCCGAAATGTTTGGGCGAATCAGTGAGCGCTCCCGCGAAGCAATGCGTTTGGTCAGGGAGGCAGTTTGGGAAATTAATCCCCACAACGATACCTCCGAAGAGTGGGTGGACCGGATGGTGACGTTTGCGCAGGATACGTTCGGAGCCCGACAGATTGAATTTGAACTTTTGATTGATGATAATCTTCGTAATGAACAGTTTCCCATCGACCAGCGTCGCAATTTGTTTTTATTTTTTAAGGAAGCTGTCAACAACATCGCCAAACATTCAGGAGCAATGCACGCAAAAGTGCATTTCGAAAAGAAAAATGGAGTTTTGAAACTGTTAATCAGCGATAATGGGCATGGATTTGATATTGCGAAGGCCACAGATGGCAATGGACTTAAAAACTTTCAAAAAAGGGCAGAAGCGCTCAGAGCCGATTTATTACTTCAATCATCGCCCGAATCAGGTACGTATATACAATTGACTTTTCGGGGGTCGGCCTACTTAAATTAACAGTTGACAGACATACGTTTTATCACCAAATTTACCGATGATAAACCCACCCAATATGATACGTGTTGCGCTATTTGAGGATATAAAAGAAATTCGGGAACTCCTGTCTGAAACCATCGAAAACAGTGAAGGATTGTTTATGACGGGGGCTTATGCCAATGCAAATGATGCCTTGAAAGTCATGAAACGCGACCGACCCGATGTGGTGCTGATGGATATTCAAATGCCAGGCATATCGGGCATTGAGGCGGTGCGCACCATTAAGGCGAGCTTTCCAGAGATTCAGATTTTAATGCAGACCGTTTTTGAAGACAATGCGCGCATTTTTGCGGCGATTTGTGCGGGCGCTTCGGGATATATTTTAAAAGATGCCTCTCCCGAACGTTATTTGGACGCCATCATTGAGGTATCGCAGGGCGGAGCGCCCATGTCACCCGTGATAGCCCGGAAAGTATTGACGATGTTTCAGGGGCAAAACACTGCCGCTCCCAAGGAAGAATATCATGAGCTCAGCCCGACAGAACAAAAAGTACTGGGGTGTTTGGTGAGGGGATTGAGCTATAAATTGATTGCGGATGAATGCAAGATAAGCATCTCTACCGTCAATTTTCACCTCAAAAATATTTACCGTAAACTTCACGTTAACTCGGCCACTGAGGCCATTTCTAAAGCTCTTCGTCAGCAACTGACCAGTTCGTAGGGGCAGGTTTTGATATTATTTCTAACCGAAAAATAGAAAAATAATAAATGTAAAATGTTATGTAGGGGCAGGCTTTACGTCTGCCCCTTGTTGTATTTACGTCTGCCCCTTGTTGTATTTACGTCTGCCCCTTGTTGTATTTACGTCTGCCCCTTGTTGTATTTACGTCTGCCTCTTGTTGTATTTACGTTTGCCTCTTGTTGTATTTACGTTTGCCCCTTGTTGTATTTACGTCTGCCCCAATTCTGCCTTCTGCCTACTTGATTTAGTAGTTTACAGGGCTTAGAGAAAGCACTACTTTTGAGTCATTCAAAATCGTCTAATGAATACTCTAAATCCAAGCTGCTTATGAAATTCAATGTTTTGTTGCCCGTTCTGTTACTTTGTTTGGGAAGTATTTTGGGTGGTTATGCCCAAGAGGAAGAAGAGCAAGAGCCAGAAACTCCCGTGAAGAAAGTGAATTTACAGCTGCTGATGCAAAATGCTTCGCCTTTGCAGAAAAACAAACTAACTCAGTTGAAATCGCAGGCCCAGTCCAAAAAGTTTTCGTTTACGCCCCGAATCACTTCGGTTTTGGGAGCCGATTTGACCAAAATTACGGGTTATAAAGTCGACAAAACATTAACGGCCGATAAAATGCAAAAGCAAATAGAGGCCGCTAATAAATCGTTGAGCGAATCGGGAGAAGGGGGCAATGTGACCACTTTTTCGTCGGCCCCGCCGCCACCAGTATTTAGAACTCCTAACCTCCCCGCCATCCGAAATCAGGAAAGTTGCGGAAGCTGCTGGGCCTTTGCGGCCTGTGGAGCAGCCGAAATAAGTTTTCGTAAAAAATACAATTATAGCACCAATTTGGCTGAACAACAGCTCGTTGACTGCGCTACGCCTGCGTTTGATGGTTGCTCAGGTTTTTTCTCGGAAGGGGCAATGACCTATATGCAGTTGTTTGGGGTATTGTACGAAACCCGTTATGAATACGATGCCCGTGATACTAACCGTTGCCGCGACAATGTGCCGCGACGGAAACACAAACTTTTGGCGTGGTCGTGGTTGGATGCAAATCCCTTTAATATGGACGATGCCACGGCCATCAAAAGGGCCATCCTACGCTATGGTGCAGTGACCTGCGGTATTGTGGCAACGGATGCATTTTGCAGCTATGGCGGTAACGAAGACGAAGTGTTTGACGAAATTACCCCGCAGGATTTCAAGTCCGAAGACGTCAATCATGCTGTGGTCATTGTGGGCTGGGACAACAACAAAGGGGCGTGGTTGGTTCGTAATTCGTGGGGAACGGGTTGGGGAAATGACGGCTACGCGTGGGTAAAATACCGCCACAATGGCATCGGGTTTAATTCTGTTTGGGTAAGCGGAAAAAAAACGTGGACCAACAACTAGCCCCAATCCCCAAAATGAAAAGATTCATTCTTGGGATGTTTTTGCTCACTTTTGGGCAAATATCCTTAAATGCTCAATCAGATGTTCCCTTTGAGAAAGTAAGCATTTGTCTGACCAACAATCCTAACCGTTGCCTGAGTAGAGCCCGCGCGGAAACCATCAGCGAAAACGACCCACTGACGGTGGAAGTGGTCCTGAAAAGCAACGACGCTCGCTTTCTTAGAGACCAAGTGCAGTACATTTATGTGGAAGCGGCGCGAATGTCGCCCAATTGTTTGAGGGCATCTTCAACCCCCGATAATTGCCCCCCAGATGCTTATTTAGGGTGGTTGGGCCTTTATACCGCCCCGACGTTAACGACTGCACCGCCTCAGTTGGTGGACGATGCTGATTTTATTCGTCCGCAATTGGCGGCTACCAAAAAACTGCGTCAGGAAATGCTCAAAATCCCCGTTGAAATCATCGAAAATCGCCCAGGGCTGCCGGGAGAAAAGCCTATTGGTCGGCTGGATTGGCCTGATAATAAACGTAAGCCGCCTTATTCGTTTCGATTCAAAGCTAATGGAATGAGGATGATTGCCCAAAATGCCCACAAATACCTGCGCGTGACGGTGACCCTGCGAAGCGGTGAAAAAATTTCTTCTGACCACGTTCGAATCAATGTGCAATGAGGTATATATTTAAAAGCAGAACTAAATCTTTCTACCCGATGAATAAATACGCGTTCATTCAACGTTTTTCCGTCCAAGTATCCATTTGGGTGCTTATATTAGTTTGTGGAGGAAGTATTCAATTCCTGACTTTTGCGCAAAATCCAGACCCGTACGTTGGAACTTTCAAGGCCGAACAGGCCGATATTTTACTCAACATTACACAGCGCAACAATCGCTATGAAGGCGTGTTTGTTGCCGAGGGAAAACGCTATAACTGTGTGGCCAATCGAGTAGTGGCGGGGGTATCTGGGACCTATTCTGATAACGGACAAGACATTGAGTTTTCGCTTGGAAAATTGTTGGGAGAATATTTTATCACTACGCAGGGAGTGACCATTCCAATGAAACGGACTTCGGTGACGCCTTCTTTTTCCAATGCCCCAAGTACCAGCCCTTCGACGGCAGCGGCGCAACCTGCTCAGCCTCAGGTCACCACGCCAACGGCCGCAAGAGCTTCTGGGAAAATGTACACGAGTGCTTCAGGATACAGCTTTAATAGCCCTGCTGGCTGGAATTTGCAGGGGCAAGAAAACGGTGGGTACTCTTTCTTACGCTCGGGGCAACAGACTGTTTTGTCGGTTTCTCCTCATGCGTATCCAACGATTCAGGCCATTTTAAATGACATTTATGATCAAAATGATGCCGCTTCCAATACCTATTTGAAGGTTCGAAAAGAGCGTTATGGATCCAACGGCGTGTTGGCCACCTACGACGGAACCATGCAGGGTACGCCCGCTGTGTTGACAATCCTCTCCTTGTTGTCACCCTACGGGGGTGGGGTCACCTTCACAACCATTGCACCGCGTTCTGAGCACACAACCGAATTGCCGCAAACGCTCAAGTCCATGGCGGCGAGTGCGGCCTTCAGCAAACCACAAACCTCTCCCGCCGCCGAGCAATGGCGTAATCGGCTCAATGGTAAGCAGTTATTGTATTTCTATACGGCAAGTGGTTATTCCGAAAAACAAACCTTTGATTTATGTTCCAACGGCACTTTTATTTCGGGGGGAGATACGTCGGCGAGTAGTTCGGGCGGCTTCGGGGGTGATTTCTCGGCCGTGACGCAAGGCGGTGGCTCGGGTACGTGGCGTGTGGGTGCGGAAGGCAATCAGGTAATTTTGATTTTTAATTACCGCAACGGAAATACTGCTCGGTTTTCGGTGGCAACGGCACCCAACGGAACGAGTGTGTTGCTGAACAACAAAAAATACTTTGTACAAGCCAGCCCGAGTTGTCGATAACGCGGGCTAGCTTGTTGGGTATTAATCCTTCAGGTTAAGGACTTTTTTGACTTCATTATAATCTTTCCAATTGACGTGGCCAAGGCGTGCGCCCGTGGCTGGCGGAACGATAACCGCCCGAAACTCTTCATCGACAAAGAATTGGTTTACGTCAACATCCTTGGAAAAAGAAATAAAAGCAGAAATGAGGCCAGGTTCCATGGCAAAAGAGTAGGTTACGTGGGCATCGTTGAAATACGTGTCCCAAGGCACTGCGTTTACAAACGCTTTATTGGCGGCGGTGCGGTTATAAAGAAATACCATGCCGCCATCCATCGTTTTTTGGGTCAAGTACGTCTGAATCGCGCCTCCTTGCAATCCAATGGTAGAATAACGCTCGGTCTTTTTGTAGTTGGTAATGAAAGATTGTTTGGAAACCGACACCCAATTGGTTGAATAAAAGGCCGTTCCGCCTGTCGTCCCTGGGTCGCCTTTAGGCCCAGCAGGCCCTTGAGGCCCGACGGGCCCTTGATCACCTTGGGGACCAGCGCAAGCCGCAACAAACAGCACTAATGCAAGCGATAAATAATTGAAAATTTTCATGATGTTAGAGAGTGCTCCCACCTTCAGGGAGACGAGTTTTGAAGTGATTCATATCCTGAAGGTCTTGTGGAAGATATGATAAAAGACGGCAATCATTTTTGCAAGATTAACGAGTATTTCTGAAAGATATTTAGAAACGCTGTCATAAATAATTCCAAATCTATGCTAGCTATCCTACAACACTGAAAGAGAATATAGCTATTGGTTTAGTTCACCTGCACGTTTCTAGCTTTGCTCAGATTTTGCCGAAAATTGTTCTCTTCAGTTCATATCTGCTTATCTTTGCGCCCAAACCAAAAATCAGAAAAAATGGGCTTACAGCAAGCATATCCGTACCTCTACCGTTGGGCAGAAACGTACGGAAAAGTAGAGTTTGGAAAATTGGAAGGATCCGAAGGAACAGTCCGCTGTATTGATGAAACGGGAACGGTTTTTGAATCACCCAAAAAAGTAAAAGACCTCGACGCAGCCCTGAAAATGGCAGAAGAGGCTATTTATGAGTGGTTTGAGGTCAACGACCCGGATGAATTGGACGATTAGGTTACAGGACGCAGGTAAGGGCAGGATTTACTTCTGTCCAAAGTTTACAAATAACAAATAATAAAAAACGTGTTTGACATTAAACAAAAAGTAGGCGTTTTAGGTGGTGGCCAATTGGGCCTGATGCTGCTACAAGCCGCGATTGACTGGAATTTAAACGTCAAGATTTTAGACGCTGCCGATGCGCCCTGCGCTGCCATTGCGCCTGAGTTTGTGGAAGGCTCGTTGCAGGATTATGACGCAGTGTATCAATTCGGGCAGGATGTGGAAGTGCTGACCATTGAGATTGAAAAAGTAAACGTGGAAGCATTGGAAGCCCTCGAACGCGAAGGGAAAAAAGTGTTTCCGCAGCCGCACGTCATTCGATTGATTCAGGACAAACGCTTACAAAAGCAATTTTATCGTGAATATGGCCTCCCTACCGCCGATTTTGTGCTGACAGCAAATCGCGAAGATGTGCGTAATTATGCCGATTTTCTGCCCGCTTTTCACAAGTTAGGCAAAGACGGATACGATGGTAAAGGTGTGCAGCGAATTGCTTCGCCCGCTGATTTTGATAAGGCGTTTGACGCGCCAGGGTTACTGGAAAAAGCCGTTGATTTTGACAAAGAATTGGCCGTGATTGTGGCCAGAAATGAAAGGGGAGAAGTAGCTACATTTCCAACGGTCGAAATGGTTTTCCATCCTGAAGCCAACTTAGTCGAGTATCTTTTTGCCCCTGCCGATATTTCACCTGAAATCGAAAGACAAGCTGAAGAATTGGCCAAAAAAACCGCGCAAGCCATTGGTATTGTGGGGCTTTTGGCGGTGGAGATGTTTTTGACCAAAGACGGCCAAGTGCTTATTAACGAGGTAGCACCGCGCCCGCACAACAGTGGCCACCACACCATTCGCGCCAATTTTACTTCGCAGTTTGAGCAGCATTGGCGGGCTATTTTAGACTTTCCGTTGGGCGATACTACGGCCTACACGCCTGCCGCCATGGTTAATTTGCTCGGTGAAGAAGGCCACACTGGCCCGGCGCATTATGAGGGGATGGAAGAAATACTGGCTACCCATGGCGTATTTCCGTTTTTATACGGCAAAAAAATCACCAAGCCTTTCCGTAAAATGGGCCATATTACCGTGACGGATAGTAATTTGGCAAAGCTGAAAGAAAAAGCCGAATGGGTGAGAGGGGCGTTGAAAGTGGTGACCAAATAACGAACCAACGTTGGATTGGATGTGTTTAAAAAATAGATTTCGGCACATTTGCCGTGACATACCGACTATAAACTGCCAATTTAAAAATGACACCCAATCTCCCCAAAACTGAACTCAAGCGCGTCGTAATCGTGGGCGCAGGGTTTGGTGGGCTTGTGCTTGCGCGTGAGCTTTCAAAACGTTCTGATTTACAGATTGTACTGATTGATAAAAACAATTACCACCAATTCCAGCCGCTGTTTTATCAAGTAGCCATGGCGGGATTAGAGCCGAGTTCTATTTCTTTTCCGCTGCGTAAAGTATTTCAATCGAAGAATAACGTTCATATCAGGGTCACGGAAGTGGTGAAAATTGATACTGAATCCAACGTCATTGAAACAAAACTCGGACCCGTTGAATATGACTTTTTGGTATTGGCAACGGGCGCAGATACCAACTTTTTTGGCATGAAAAACATGATCGAAAATGCCATGCCCATGAAGTCGGTGTCGGAGGCGTTGGCGCTGCGTAACCGAATGTTACAAAATTTTGAGGATGCCCTCAGTGTGGAGACCATTGAAGAACGTCACGGCCTGATGAACGTGGTGATTGTGGGTGGTGGGCCAACGGGCGTAGAAGTGGCGGGTACATTGGCCGAAATGAAACGGCATATTTTGCCGAAAGATTATCCCGAATTAAACTTCGATTCGATGCAGATTTACCTGTACGAATCATCGCCCGAAGTACTGGAAGTGATGTCGGACCAAGCGTCTAAAAAAGCCAAGCAGTATTTGACCGATTTGGGCGTCAATCTGCGTCTGGGCGTTAGAATCATTGATTTTGACGGAAAATACGCCACCACCAATACGGGCGACCGCATCCGTACCAACAACCTAATTTGGGCGGCGGGCGTTAAGGCCAACGCTATTGAGGGTATTCCGGTGGCTTCTATCGTACGGGGAGGTCGGGTAAAAGTGAACCAGTTCAGTCAGGTTGAAGGCACGAAAAACATATTTGCGTTGGGAGATTTGGCTTTGATGACTGAAGAAAAATATCCCAATGGGCACCCTCAATTGGCGCAGCCTGCCATGCAGCAGGGCGAATTGCTCGCCAAAAATCTGGTACGAATGCTAAAGGGGCAGGAAATGAAACCGTTTGTTTATAAAGACTTAGGTTCGATGGCGACCGTGGGCCGCAATCTTGCCGTGGTAGACCTGCCTTTCTGGAAGTTTCAGGGATTTTTTGCGTGGTTGACTTGGATGTTTGTGCACCTTATCTCGATTGTTGGCGTTAAAAATCGTCTGTTAATTTTTATCAACTGGCTCTGGAATTACGCTACCTACGACCAATCCCTTCGGTTGATTATTAAACCTAAAATTTTGAAAGAAAAAGAACCTGATGTTGTAAAAGAAATCGTGTAGGCTCTTGCCTTTCTTCCTGCTTTTTTACCAGTTCTGTCGTGCCGTAGCCTATCCTCAATATAGTGTACAATCAGACCAGAAAACGTGTACGTTTATGGGTGAATTTTAAACCCAAACTATTATGTTTCTGATTGTTATCGGAGTGATTTTGGTCATAGCAGGCTTTGCGATCAATACTCCATCGTTGGCGTTTGCCAAATTTTCCCGTCCTGTCAAGGTGGCGGGTGTTGTTTTGGCCATTTTCGGGGTTCTTACGTCGTGTATCAAGCAGGTTGATGCGGGTTCGGTGGGGATTCAATCCCTGTTTGGAAAGGTAAGCAATACCGTATTGAGCAGTGGTTTGAATTTTGTTAACCCGCTCGTGGATGTTACGTTATTGGATACCAAAACCCAAAATTATACCATGTCGGCCGTACATGATGAGGGGGATAAAACAGGCGACGACGCGATCCGTATTCTGACGGCCGACGGACTTCAGGTTGAAATAGATTTAACGATTCTCTATCGCGTTATTCCTTCTGAAGCGCCCAAAATTTACCGCGAGATCGGACCTACGTACGTGGAGAAAATCGTACGGCCCATTACCCGCACGCGCATCCGTGACAATGCCGTTAATTACGACGCGGTGGCATTGTACTCGACCAAGCGTGATGAATTTCAGGCGCGTATTTCTAAGCAAATTGAACAGGAATTTAAAGCCCGTGGGATTTTTCTGGAAAACGTATTGATTCGGAATATCAACCTGCCCGAGTCGGTCAAAAAAACCATTGAGTCAAAAATCAATGCCGAGCAGGAATCGCAGAAAATGCAGTTTGTGCTAAGCAAAGAAAAACAGGAAGCCGAGCGTAAACGTGTGGAAGCGCAGGGAATTGCGGATTATCAGCGCATTATTTCCGAAAGTTTGACCGACCGTCAGTTGCAATACGAACAAATCAAGGCCCAAAAAGAGTTGGCTGCGTCGTCCAACGCCAAGATTATCATCATGGGAGGCAAAGGCAATGTACCCGTGATTTTAGGCGATAAATAAATGGTAGAGGCAGGGTTTACCTCTGCCCTCCGCCCAAATCGTTTATATTGAACGTTTAAATTATTGGCTGGTTTCCTATGTTTTGGAAACTGGCCAATATATTTTATTTTTGAATAAAATAATCACGGCAAACCAATGATAGAAGCAAGAGATACCGCAGTTCTGCCCAAAACCTTGGAAGAGTTTATGGCGTGGGAGCCAGAAGATGGCTACAAATACGAATGGAATGACGGCGAGCTTATCAAATTTGTGGGCATGAATAAAACACAGGTTTTTATCTACGAGGTATTGAATCAGCTTTTTATTGAAAAGGGTTTTTGGAAATCAGGTACTTTGATTTCAGAATATGATGTACAGCTTACCGGTATTCAAATGAGAAGACCCGATATAGCATATCTTTCTAAAGAGCAAATAAAAAGAACGAAACTAGGTGAAGATGAGATACCAGAATTTGTGATAGAGATTATTTCTGGAACCGACAACGCCAATAAAGTCGAAGAAAAAACGGCTGAGTATTTTAAAGCAGGAGTCAAAGTTATGTGGTTGATTTATCCTGAAAATAAAACAGTTCATGTCTACACTTCACGTAAGCACGTACAAATCTGCACCGATGATGATATTTGTTCGGCCCAGCCGATTCTTCCCGAATTTGAGTTGAGTGCCAACGCAATTTTTGCTTAATCCTCAAAAAATCCTAAAACTGAAACATACGGTTTCTAACGGTCTGACGGTTCAAAACCGCCAGACCGTTGTTTTTTCGAATGATTGTTAGACAAGACTACGAAACTGAAACAGGCCAAACGACATGATGACGCCCCAAATTGTACCCCAGAGTAGCATCTGAGCAATGACGGTCAGGCGGGGTACTTTGAACGACACGGCAATCAACGTACCGCCGATGGGCGTAAAAAGCAGAGGCGTAAGCAAGGCAATGCCTGTCATCCCTGATTTCTTCCATACCCTAACGGCCAACCGTGAACGCTTGCTAAAAAGACGGGGTTGGGTTTTCCGATAGCGGGCCATCAATTGTTGAATGGCGCTGCCCAAAAATACGAAAATAACCACGCTGAGCATCATGCCCACCACGGTGCAAATGGCCGTTTCCCACCAACTTAGGCTGAGTGCCAGCCCTGCCAATGGGCCTGCTACAAACTTGACCATGCTTGCCAATACGACTGAAATATATTTTGCCCAAGGCATTTTTAGAGGTGTGGTTTTGTTAAATAATCAGCAAAGTAGTCATTAACTTAGGACGAACAACCCAAAAACCCAAAAATCTGCTTAAAATCAAACAACAAATTGCGTAAGTTTGGGCCAAATATCAGACGAAAATGGAAATCCTTGAACAAGTACAAAAATATGGATACGTGCGCGAAGCAGTTGCGCCAGAAGTAGATTTAGTGGCAGAAATCAATCGGCTTCGTAAAGAAAAAAATGCCGTTATTTTGGCGCATTACTACGTCGATGGTGCCATTCAAGACTTGGCCGATTACATCGGCGATAGCCTCGGGCTTTCACAGCAGGCCGCTGCTACTCCTGCCGACATGATTGTTTTTTGCGGGGTACACTTCATGGGTGAAACGGCCAAAATCCTTAGCCCTGAAAAAAAAGTTGTGATTCCTGACCTGAACGCGGGCTGTTCATTGGCCGACTCGGCCCCTGCTGATAAGTTTGCGGCTTTCAAAGCGCAATATCCCGATCATTTGGTACTTTCTTATATCAACTGTTCGGCCGAAATCAAGGCATTGTCCGACATCATCGTGACTTCGTCCAATGCCGTCAAGATTGTGGAGCAATTGCCCAAAGACCAAAAAATTATCTTTGCACCCGACGCCAATTTAGGGCGGTACGTAGCCAAGAAAACGGGCCGTGATATGGTGTTGTGGGACGGCGCCTGTATCGTTCACGTTGATATTTCGGAAGCAAAACTGAAAGCCCTGCGTGAAAAATACCCGAATGCCTTGCTGGTAGCGCATCCTGAATGCAAAGACAACATCCTGCTTCAGGCCGATTTTGTGGGCTCAACCACCGCTATTCTGAAATTCGTGGCGGAAACGCCGCATGATGAGTTCATAGTAGCCACCGAAGCGGGAATTTTGCACAAAATGAAACAGGCAGCAGCAGGAACGGGCAAGAAAATCATTCCCGCCCCCGCCACCGAAAACAATACCTGCGCGTGCAGCGAGTGTCCGTATATGAAGATGAACACGGTCGAAAAACTATACAACGCCCTTCTGTACGAGCAACCCGAAATCACCGTTCCAGAAGACATTCGTCTGAAAGCCTACGAATCCGTCAATCGAATGCTGGAGATGAGCAAGAATTTGTAACGGATGCCTGATTTAT
The DNA here is from genome assembly GCF_003325355.1 of Runella rosea. Classification (GTDB taxonomy): domain Bacteria; phylum Bacteroidota; class Bacteroidia; order Cytophagales; family Spirosomataceae; genus Runella; species Runella rosea. The sequence goes on along the minus strand of NZ_CP030850.1, from coordinate 1,686,945 downwards.
ACATCATCGCTGGGCCAAACGGGGCAGGGAAGACGACTGCGGTTAAAGTGCTTTTGCCAGACGTATTTCATGTTACAACTTTTATAAATGCGGATTTAATCGCCGCTACAATTAATCCCCTGTCACCCGAATCGGCGGCCTTACAGGCTGGGCTGGTAGGCAAATGCTGAGCGATATTGAGAAATGCCTTGCTAACGTAGAGAGTTTTGTGATAGAAACAACTCTTTCAACAAAATCGTATGTTCATCTCGTTCATAAAGCTAAGAAACTGGGATACGAAGCTATATTGATTTATTTTTGGTTGGAAGGACCCAGTCATGCCATTGAAAGAGTGGCTCGTCGTGTTAGGCAGGGCGGTCATTATATTCCCAATGAGGTCGTTATAAGGCGATATTGGAAGGGGATAAAAAATTTAAAGGAATTGTTTATTCCCATTGTTGATAAATGGGTACCTTTTGATAACTCTGATTATACCGAAGGGCATCCTCTAAGGATTGCCGAAAAGTTGCCCGATGGAAATGTTATAGTTGAAAACTCTGATATTTGGTTAAAAATCAAGGACAATGAAAATAATTAGAAGAGAGCCTTTATTTGAAAAGATAGAGAAAGCTTTATTAAAAGCGTATCATCATATTCCTGCGGAACTTGAAGCTGAAAAAAAGAGGAAATTAACAAATGATGTGTCACCTAAGGCTCAAAAGAAGTAATTCAGTCACTATAATTTAACTCAATGAAACCCACCCTCTTAATACTTGCCGCTGGCATGGGCAGCCGCTACGGCGGAATCAAACAACTCGACCAATTTGGCCCCAACGGCGAAACCATCATTGACTACTCTCTCTACGACGCCATCCGGGCTGGTTTTGGCAAAGTTGTCTTTATTATTCGCGAAGAACTTCGTGCTGATTTTGAAGAAGTATTTGGTCCCAAACTCAAAGGAAAAATTGACTACGATTACGCCATTCAGGGCTTCCAAAGCTACGTGCCCGTGGAGTTAGGAGAAATCGAACGCGCCAAACCTTGGGGAACAGGCCATGCCATGCTGTGTGGCTGGGAACAGACCCAAACGCCTTTTGCTATCATCAACGCCGATGATTTTTATGGACTCGAAGCCTTTCAACTCGTGTCGGATTTCCTCAACACCAGCGCAGACGACAGCGAGCATACGCTGATTGCGTACGAAGTCAAAAAGACCCTGTCGGAAAACGGTACTGTGTCGCGGGGGGTGTGTGAAGTCAACGATGAAGGTTATTTGGACGTGGTGACTGAGCGCACCAAAATTTTTCCGCAGGAAGGAAAAATCTATTTTGAAGAAAGCGGCGAGCTTACCGAACTTGGCCCCGAAACGCCCGTTTCGATGAATTTTTGGGGTTTTAAGCCATCTGTTTTCCCCATTACCCAGACACTTTTCTCTGATTATGCCCGCAATAACTACAATGCACCCAAAGCGGAGTTTTATATTCCGGTAGTAGCTACCCATTTGATTAAGAGTGGCTTAGGTAAACTTAAAGTCATTCCTAACGCTTCCGAATGGTTTGGCGTCACCTATCCAGAAGATAAACCCACCGTGCAGGCGGCATTGAAAAAACTGCATGAGGAGGGGAAGTACCCGAATCAATTGTGGTAAAAGCCTCACCGCGCGGCGGACCGTCCTAAATCCCTCTCCACATCGAAGAGGGACTTAATCCAACTATGAAAACTATCCTCATCTTCATTGTACGGGCTTATCAGGTGGCGCTTTCGCCTTATCTGCCCAATTCGTGCCGCTATACGCCGACCTGCTCGCACTACATGATTCAGGCTGTTCAGAAACACGGCGCATTGAAAGGCGGTTGGTTGGGACTCAAGCGCATTGCAAGTTGCCACCCGTGGGGCGGGCATGGGTATGATCCCGTACCTTAAAAAATGATAACCATGAAATACCCTCGTAAACTTTCTTCGGGTGCCAACAACACCGTGATTGTGCTTTCGGATACGGAAGTAGCAAAGCTGTTTACGGGCGATACGCGCTCTGACCTTGGCTCTGAAGCCGAAAAGATGAAGTTTGCCAATACGGTTAATGAATTGATAGTCAAATTTATCCGGCTAGACTACAACGATGAGATACAAGCCGAAATGCTCGTGATGGAGCGTATCCGTCCCATGGATTTTAGGGCTTATGAAGTAGAAGTGCGGGAATTATGGTTGGATGTTTTTGAAGACGAACTTCGAGAGTTACATCAGGCAGGTTTCGTACATCGAGACTTAAAACGTCCTTCGGACATTGGCGGTTTGGCGTATGACAATATTTTGCTGACCGAGCAGGGGCTACGCTTGATCGATGTGGGCATCTCCGCGTTGCGCTCGCAAGTGGGAGAGAAAATATTTGACAAATACGTGGAGATAGAAATCCAAGAGATGCAATTATTTAGAAACTATTTTTTAAACCGATAATTTGTAGAAAAAAAACATCGCTATGCCAAACTGGATTACGGCCAAAGAATATACGGATATTACTTACAAAAAATGCGACGGAGTAGCTCGCATCGCGTTTAACCGCCCTGAAGTGCGCAATGCCTTCCGTCCCAAAACTACCTTCGAACTCCTCGATGCCTTTGGTGATGCTACCCACGACCCCAAAGTAGGGGTGGTGTTGTTGTCGGGTGAGGGACCATCGCCCAAAGATGGCATTTGGGCATTTTGTTCGGGAGGAGACCAAAAAGCCCGTCAAAAAGGTGGCTATCGCGCCGAAGATGGCCGCGACCGCCTCAATATTTTGGAAGTACAACGCCAAATCCGTTTTATGACCAAACCCGTGATTGCGGTTGTGCCAGGTTGGGCCGTAGGTGGTGGACATAGCTTGCACGTTGTCTGCGACCTGACGTTAGCCAGCAAAGAACACGCGATTTTTAAACAAACCGATGCTGATGTTGCTAGTTATGACGCAGGATACGGTTCGGCCTATTTGGCACGGATGATTGGCCAGAAACGTGCCCGTGAAATTTTCTTTTTGGGGCGTAGTTATTCGGCCCAAGAAGCCTTCGAAATGGGTATGGTCAACGCCGTGGTTCCGCACGAAGAGCTGGAAGATACGGCCTTCCAATGGGCACAGGAAATTCTTGGAAAGAGCCCAATGGCGATCCGGATGTTGAAATTTGCTTTTAACCTCGTAGACGACGGCTTGGTCGGGCAGCAATTGTTTGCAGGAGAAGCGACGCGCTTGGGCTACATGACCGAAGAGGCGCAAGAGGGGCGCGATGCGTTCCTAGAAAAACGCAAACCCAACTGGGATAAGTTTGAGCGATTCTCGTAATAAAACTTCGCAGAAGGCACTATATACAAAAGACATAGTGAAAGTGAAATTGGCTTTGTCTGAAAGATTGACAAATTGCCAATTTTTGGGATTTTTGCGTAGTTTTGGGCAAATTTTTCGCGAGTACCCATGCCCGTAACGCTGCCCATCTTCTTGATAATGGCCCTTTCCTCCGTAGTGGTGGGGGTATATTTGGAACGTAAAGTCTCCGCTTTTATTCAGGACCGCATGGGCCCGATGGAAGTAGGGAAATGGGGCTTGCTACAACTCATCGCTGATTTGCTCAAACTTCTCCAAAAAGAAGACATCGTTCCCGCCACTGCCGACCGAAAGTTGTTTCTGTTGGCCCCGTTAGTAATTTTTACGGCTATCTTTGCAGGTTATGCCGTGCTTCCGTTAAGTCCTGATTTACAGGGCTCTACTACGTCAGTCGGGATATTTTATTTGATGACGATTATCTCCGTGGATGTAATCGGGATTTTGATGGCGGGCTGGGGTTCCAACAATAAATTTGCGCTTTTTGGGGCAGTTCGTTCCGTGGCCCAAATTATCTCGTACGAAATCCCGCTGGGGTTGGTCATATTGTGCGTTGTGATGACGGCCCAGACGCTTGATTTGCAGACCATAAGTTATCAACAAGGGATTTATTCTGACGAAATTACATATCTGTTTGGGTTAAAATCAATGGGCGTTGATATTACGCGGGTCGGTGGTTTTTTAAGTTGGAATATCGTCAGAAGTCCCTTTTTGATTATCGCCTACATTGTGTTCTTTATCACAACATTAGCTGAATGTAACCGCGCTCCTTTCGACATCCCCGAAGGAGAGTCGGAACTCGTGGGAGGATTCCACACGGAATATTCTGGAATGCGCTGGGCGCTGCTGTTTTTGTCAGAATACGCCATGATGCTGTTGGTGTCGTTGTTGGGGGCCATTCTGTTTTTAGGAAGTTGGAATACACCGTTGCCCAATATTGGCCCGCTTCGCCTTGCCGACTGGACGAGCGGTGCCCCGGGTACCATTTGGGGCAACGTGACGGGAGCTTTTTGGCTGATTTTTAAAGCGGGTTTTGCCATTCTCATTCAGATGTGGGTTCGTTGGACGTTCCCGCGTTTGCGCGTAGATCAACTCATGTTTCTCTGCTGGAAAGTGCTCACCCCAGTGGCGTTGATTTTGTTTCTTTTCTGCGGGATTTGGCGCTTGTTGACGGTCTAAAAAATATTTGTTAGAATATTTTCGTCCTGAAATAAAAAAAATCAAGCCCCTTTTTTCTATTTTTGTCAAATAAACGCAATTACGATGTACCTCTCGCTGAGTAACATACCGTCCGTCAAAGTCACGAGTGTTCGTGTGGTGGGCTGTGTGCGAGTCGGGAGCGTCGTATTTTAGGTAGCTATTAACCCCTAAAAATATACCGCCCGACTCGCCTGAGTCGGGCTTTTTTATTGATTCAAACGACAAAATGACTCAAACACGATGAACTTGTATTCCTCCGCATCTCAGGCCCTTGTGTGACCGGGTTCACGGAGAATTCCCTATCTTTGCACACATTTTTTAACCGTAATAACGAATATTTTACCAAGTATATACCACCCAACATCCAAAGTCAATACAACTAAAACATGATTTCGAAGACCTACAATCCGCGTGAAATTGAAGACAAATGGTACAGTTATTGGATTGAAAACCGCTATTTCAATTCCAAGCCGAATCCTGATAAAGAGCCTTATACCATCGTCATTCCACCGCCCAATGTGACGGGGGTGCTGCACATGGGCCACATGCTCAACAATACCATTCAGGATGTACTCGTCCGCAAGGCACGCATGGAAGGCAAAGAAGCATGTTGGGTGCCGGGCACAGACCACGCTTCGATTGCGACCGAAGCCAAAGTGGTGGCGATGCTTAAAGAACAGGGCATTCAGAAAAGCGACCTGACCCGCGAAGAGTTTTATAAATATGCCTGGGAATGGACCGATAAATACGGCGGCATTATCTTGAAGCAATTGCGTAAACTGGGCGCCTCTTGTGATTGGGACCGCACACGGTTTACGATGGAGCCTTCACTTTATGATGCCGTCATTGACACTTTTATTGACCTTTACAACAAAGGCTACATTTATCGGGGGCACCGCATGGTCAATTGGGATCCACAGGCCAAAACCACCGTATCCGACGAGGAAGTCATCACCAAAGAGGTAATGACGAAGCTGTGCTACTTGCGGTATCCTATCGTGGGAGAGAACGAGGCAATTATCATTGCCACGGTTCGCCCTGAAACCATCATGGCCGACTCTGCCATTTGTGTTCACCCCGAGGATGAGCGTTTTAAGCATTTGCACGGTAAAAAAGCGCTTATTCCGCTCATCAACCGTGAGATTCCGATTATTACGGATGAATACGTAACGATGGATTTTGGAACGGGAGCCTTGAAGGTGACGCCTGCGCACGACCAAAACGACTACGATTTGGGTGTAAAACACAAACTCGAAATCATCGACATTTTGACCGAAGAAGGAAAACTCAACGAGAAAGCGCTGATTTTGGTGGGCGAAGACCGTTTTGTGGCCCGAAAAAAAATAATCAAACTGCTCGAAGAATCGGGAAATTTGGAGAAAATAGAAGACTACAAAAGCAACGTCGGTCACTCTGAGCGAACAAACGCCGTCATTGAGCCGCGCTTGTCGTTGCAGTGGTTTGTGCGGATGAAGGAGCTGTGTCAACCCGCGCTCGAAAACGTGATGAATGACAATATTCAGCTTCATCCGCCTAAGTTTAAAAATACGTATCGAATCTGGATTGAAAATATTCGCGACTGGAACATCAGCCGGCAGTTGTGGTGGGGACAACAAATTCCTGCCTATTATTTGTCGGATGGTACCGTGATTGTGGCCAAAAACAAGCGTGAGGCTCTTCGCAAAGCCCAGCACGAAATGCAGTTGTTTGCTCTGACCGAAGCCGACTTGACCCAAGACCCCGACGTGGTGGATACGTGGTTTAGCTCGTGGCTGTGGCCTATTTCGGTTTTTGACGGTATCAAGGACCCCAACAACGAGGACATCAACTATTATTACCCTACCAATGACCTCGTTACGGCGCCCGAAATTCTGTTTTTCTGGGTTATGCGGATGATTATCGCAGGTTATGAGTTCCGAGGTGAATTGCCTTTCCGGAACGTCTACCTGACGGGAATTGTGCGTGACCCCAAAGGGCGTAAAATGTCGAAATCGTTGGGGAATTCTCCTGAGCCGTTGGCCTTGATTGAACAATACGGCGCCGATGGCGTACGTACGGGAATGTTGTTTAGCTCGCCCGCTGGAAATGATTTGTTGTTTGACGAAAAACTTTGCGAGCAGGGCCGCAACTTCTGCAATAAGATTTGGAACGCATTTCGTCTGGTTAAAGGATGGGAAGTGTACAGCCCACAGTCTCCAGTTTTTAGTGCACAATTGGCGGTCAATTGGTTTGAGTCAAAACTCAACCAAACAATTACGGAAGTCCTTGATTTGTTCTCAAAATACCGCATTTCGGATGCCCTCAACGGAGTGTATAAATTGATTTGGGATGATTTCTGCTCGCAGTATCTGGAAATGATTAAACCAGAATACGGCCAACCCATTGATAAAGAAACGTTTGAAGCGACCATTGATTTCTTTGAACGCATCATGGCGCTGACGCATCCTTTCATGCCGTTTATCACCGAAGAAATTTGGCAGGATATTCGTCCGAGAGGAGAGAAGGAAAGTCTTTGCGTGGCCGAGTATCCTAAGGCCAAAGCAATTGATACCACGCTTTTGGCTAACGGTGAGATTTTCTTTGAGATTGTGACCAACATCCGCAACCTACGGAGTACCAAGAATATAAGCCCTAAAACGGCATTGCCTTTGACGATAAAGACCGAAAATAAAGGCCTTTACCAGCCTTTTGAAGGGTTATTGGTGAAACTGGCCAATATTTCCGAAATCAATTACACCACCGACCAAGCTGATGGGATGTCGTTTTTGGTGAAAGCCGATGAGTTTTTTGTGAATCTCGCGGGGGAACTTGACGTAGCCGCAGAAATCGAAAACCTGCAAAAGGAATTGGAATACACGTTGGGCTTTAAAAAATCGGTAGAAGCAAAGCTATCAAACGAACGTTTCGTCCAAAACGCCAAAGCGGATGTGGTCGAAAAAGAACGCCAAAAACTCGCCGATGCCGAAGCTAAAATTGTCGCGATTCAGGAATCGCTGATTCGTCTGAAAGCGTAGTATTTATTCTTCTAACAGACAAGGCATATAAGACCAACTAACGAATGTGGTTTTATATGCCTTCGGTGGTTTTAAAGGAGTTCTTCTTAAAAAATAATACCCATCCCAAGGTTGAAAAATAAGCCAAGGCAGTTCCAATAATAGGAATGGCAATAAGAAAGAAGGGGTTGAATGGCATAGATTTATGCAACAGGCCGATCCATGTAACCGCTAAAATGGAAACAAGTGCCAGAATTATGACCAAACGATACAACAGCGGAAACCGCTGACTCTTGAAAACGTGATAAAATGTCAGCGCATAGGCTACGGTAGCCAGCCCGCTGGTTGAGATGATTTGGTATCTGCTCAACACGCACGAAATTCCGAAAATGCCAATAATCACAAGAGGAAGTTTTGTATCTGGAAAAAGTTTGTTTACTCGAAGCGGCAGTTCAATGGAGGTTTGTTCTGGAAAAAGTAAGAATTTTAGTGTATTCCATTCGTATAAAAGCGCGAGAATATTCAACGTCGTAAAGACCGCATCCACGTAGGGTGTCCCCGTCCAATTCTGTGAAATGGTCACCATCAATATGCCTAAGTTCATGGGAATGAGCATAATTAGGCCAAGCACGGAGTAGCGTTGCGATAGAACTAGAGCCCCCGCCATCACCTGCGAAATGGCAATAAAAAAACCAAATGTACGCAGACCGTGGGGGGTAAGTTGTTGAATGAGAAGGGGTGGGCCAATCAGTTGACCAAAATGCCCTTCGGTGAGTTTACATAATCCCGAAGACGTGAATAAATAGCCCAAAAAAAGGCGGATTAGAAGCGCATTGAAGTCTTTGAACGTCATCGGATTGTTTTTTGAGGAACAAAGTAGCCGGGCTTTTGTTGAATCTCAACCAAAATGTGACGAACGGTGGCCTAAACTCAAATTGAAAAGAGGCGTGACCGTAAGCCACGCCTCTTTTCAACTAAATTTAGTGGAAATTAATAAGGGATTGGTAAAACCTTGCTTTCCTTGAAAGTCGAAAGAATCACCATGGTTTGGGTATTGGCTACTTCCTCAATTTCATTGATGCACTCCAATAATAATTTCTGATAAGACGCGATGTCTTTCGAAATCACTTTCAATAAAAAGTCTCCTGAACCCGTAATATGGTGGCACTCTATGATTTCGGGAATTTCGTTTATTCTTCGGGCAAACGAATCTGTAACATCTTTTTTGTGACCAGTCAAAGATACTTGGATAAAAGTTGTGACGCCCAACCCTACTTTTTCGCGATCTAACTGTGCGTGATAACTTTGAATAATACCATGCTGTTCGAGTTTCTTTACCCGTTCCAGGGTCGGAGCCGGAGAAAGACCAATTTCTTTCGAAAGTTGTGCATTGGTAATTTTTGCGTTAGCTTGCAAAATGTCCAAAACCTTGCGGTCTATTTGGTCTAATTTCATGTGAAAAGCTTATTTTTATAAAAAAGGCCGTAAACAAATAATATACTGCAAATGTAAGGACTTTGTGGAATTATTTTACAATAAAATGCTAATTTTATTCAATAAAACCAAAGAAAAAATAACTTTTAAAAAATAATCAAAAACGCGAAAACAAACTTTTTTATTAAAATAACACGAATAATTACAAAAAAATCATTCAATAGTTTTATATTTGAATTTGACAGAATTGATTAGACTAATGAAGAAAAAGTGTGTATTTCTAGACCGTGACGGTGTTCTGAATCAAGATACGGAAGGGTATCTGTATCAAGTAGAAGAAATGATTATCCCAGAAGGAGTGGTAGAAGGACTGAAGAAAATGAAAGATGCGGGATATTTATTGATTGTTGTGACCAATCAGGCGGGTATTGCCAAAGGGCTCTACTCAAAGGAGGAGGTATGGAAATGTCACCAGTATTTCCAGGAGCAATGCGGACATTTATTGGATGATTTATATTTCTGCTCACATCATCCTGATTATGATAGCCGTTCGCTGATGCGCAAGCCCGAGTCACTTATGCTTGAAAAAGCAATTGCCAAATACGACATTGATGTGATGTCTTCTTGGATGGTGGGCGACCGCTCCCGCGATATGCAGGCAGGAAAACGTGTTGGAGTACGCACAATACACCTTACCTCCGCACCTGAAAAATCGGCTGGGGATAGTTACGCATCTAATTTCTTAGATGTCACTCAATTGGTTGTGGAAGCTAATTAGGCTTTCTTGACGGTTTTTGCCGAGCTATCATAAGCGGGGCAGTATCCTTTGCGGTTGCAGCTTGTAGCGGCAAGTACGACCATTAGTAAAGCAAGAGTAAGTAACTTTTTCATATGATGGATTGATGATTGGCGCAGGCAACCCGAGGGTTACCTGCGTGTATATCAAAATTTTACTACGAAAATCGTGCCGATTTTATTGTTAGCTGTGCGCTAATTCTGTTTGAGCTTCCAAATCAAGCGCCGTGGCCTTTTGTTCTTCAAGCTCATTGGCCGCTGAATTATTTCCAGTATAGCCCAAAATCGTCATCATGCTGTCGCTGTCTTGTTGACCAGCAAAGAGTTTGGTTACTATATTGCCGTTTTCGTCGCGATCTACCAGCACATGTTGTGGCGCTGGTATAAGACAGTGCTGAATCCCGCCGTATCCTCCCAATGACTCCTGATACGCCCCCGTGTGGAAAAATCCTACGTATTGCACTTCGGTATCAAGCCCAAAAACGGGAAGGTATAAGTCGGCGCTGTGCGCTTCGGTATTATAAAAATCCTGTGAATCGCAGGTCAAACCACCAATGTTTACCTTTTGGTAAGGATTGTCCCAGTTATTGACCGCCAACATGATGTATTTTTGGTTCATTCCCCATGAATCGGGCAAATGAGTGATGAACGAACCGTCAATCATGTACCACATCTCCTTGTCGTTTTGGAGTTTTTGGTCAATGATTTGATAAATAACCGCGCCGCTTTCACCAACGGTGTAGCTACCGAACTCCGTAAAAAGATGCGGTACTGGAACGTTGTTTTTGTTACAAATCCATTGGATGTTTTCTACGATTTCATCAATCATTTGCTGATAATCGTAGTTGAACTGCAACGAAGTTTGAATGGGAAGCCCCCCGCCGATGTCAATCGAGTCCAAATCAGGGCAAATCTTTTTCAGTTCGCAGTATTTAAACATAAAACGCGTCAATTCGCTCCAATAGTAGGCCGTATCTTTCATGCCTGTATTGATGAAAAAGTGAAGCATTTTAAGCTTAAACTTCGGATTCTGCTGTATTTTGTCTTTATAAAGGTCGTTAATGTCGCTGTAGCGCACTCCCAGACGTGACGTATAAAAGGCAAAATTAGGCTCTTCGTCGGTGGCGATTCGGATACCGAAATTAACCGACTCGGCCGTTACATTTTGTTCATAGTATTCAATCTCGCGAAGGTTATCCAACACAGGCATTACATTGAAGCCTTCGTTGATAAGCTCCGTGATGGCTTTTTGGTACCGCGGCAGTTTATACCCGTTGCAAATAATGTAGGTGCTTTTGGAAATTTTTCCCTCCTTGTAGAGATTCCGAATAATGGGAATATCAAACGCCGACGAGGTTTCGATGTGGATGTTATGCTTTAGCGCTTCTTCTAAAACAAAACTAAAATGAGAAGACTTGGTGCAATAACAATAAGTGTAGGAACCCTTGTAATTGAAACGTTTAAAAGCGTTTTTGAAAAACTGTTTGGCGTTGCCGATGTGCTCGCCGATTTTGGGTAAATAAGTGATTTTTAGCGGTGTACCATACTGGCGGATAATGTCCATAAGGGGTACATTGTTAAACGACAGCTCATCGTTTTGGACGTTAAACTCCAGCGTGGGGAATTCAAACGTCTGCTCAATTAGGTTTGTGTAAGAACTTTTCATTTTGCCTTAGAAGCATAAAAAGTGTGTTTGGTGAAACAAAAAAAGTCTGCGAAAGTCTGCCAAAATAACGGCTTTTGCAAGAAAAAAGTGCAAAAAACCTCCCATTATTCTTTACTTTTGTTGACCGATACGGGAGGTAGTTTGTGTAATTTATAATTTCTCGGATGTTGATTTCTTTTTTTGAACGTGAACGAGCGCTTACCTTCTTGCTTTGGTTTGGCATTGCGTTGAGAGTATTTCTCTATTTTTTTATTTCTCCTTACGGCGCCGATGCGCATGGCGAAATCATCAATTTTATTGCTACTCAGCACCGTCTCCCGCTTACCCGCGAGATTTTTTGTGCCATGCACCCGCCGCTGTATTATTTGTTGGCGCAGCCTTTCTTTGCTTTTGATACCCTTTCAAGTCTGAAAGTGACTCAATTATTGTCGGTTATCCTGTCATGTTTGAATTTATACGTACTGTATTTGTTGGCAAAACATTACTTTAGCCACGTTTTGACCCGCAATGTAAGTTTTTTACTGGCCATTTTCCTCCATTCATACATTACCTTTTCTTTATATGTCACCAACGACAGTTTGGCGTTTACGGTAGGGACGTGGTGTTTTTGGTTGTTATCTCGCTTTTTTCAATCTCCCTCTCCCAAAACCGAACGTTGGTTGGCGTTGGCACTCGGTATCGGACTTTTAACCAAGGGGACTTTTTTGGCGTTCGTTCCCATCGTTTTTGGGGCAATCGCCCTTACGCTGTGGTACTTTAAAATCAAATGGCAAAAGATAGTGCTACGCCTGATGATTTTGGGGTTTATTACTGGGATAACAGGAGGGTATAAGTTTGCCGAAAATTGGTACTATGAAGGAAAACCCGTGGTTCATAACATGGATATTTTCCCGTTGAATGACCAAAAAATGTACACTGGTCCGAAAAGCTATTACGGATTTCATTTGATACGTTTGATGAAATCGCCCGTCATTTATCATGGAGATGAAAAATTATTGCATGTCTATCCTGTCCTTTTCTACAGTACTTTTTGGTATAAATTCGCGGACCTCGAAAATGATTTTTCGTTGGGGGTGAAAACGCGTTTTCGCTACATCGGCAGTTTGATTTACTTGGTAGCGATGATTCCCACGCTGATTATTTTGTTGGGTTTGGGGTTATTAATTCGTCAAACAGTTCTTTTTTTGACAAAAATACCTTTGTTGACGGCCTCAGAATTTCGTGAAAATATCGAAAAAAGTACCTGGCTTGGCCTTCTGGTGGTGAGTGTAGCCCTGGTATTGACGGCTGGATTTAGGTACGATGCGTGGTCTTGTTTTCAGGGGCGTCTGTTCCTGCAATCGTTCTTCAGTATATTGGCCATGTTTTACGTAGGGCTTTCTTATTTGCGGTCCCGAAGTGCCTTTTTGTACAAAATCGGATTGTTCAGTATGATAGGTTTGGCATTTTTATACAGTATTTATTTCGGTATTGAAAGTTTGTTTAAGTTTATTGCTTAATAAACCTTTCACCAATAATGTCTAAATACGTAGCTGCCATTGATCAGGGTACCACGAGTACCCGTTGCATTATTTTTGACCGACAGGGAAATATTATTTCAGTAGGTCAGAAAGAACACCAACAAATTTATCCTCAGCCAGGTTGGGTGGAACATAACCCCGAAGAAATCTGGAAAAATACGCTCGAAGTGATTGCGGGTGCCCGCATCAATGCGTCGATTTCTGCTACTGAAATTGCCGCCGTCGGCATTACTAACCAACGTGAAACCACCGCCGTTTGGAATCGGAAAACTGGAAAACCTTATTACAATGCCCTAGTTTGGCAGGATACCCGTACGGGCGACCTAGTAAATCATTTTGCCCAAGACGGCGGACAAGACCGCTTTCGTGCCCAAACAGGCTTGCCTTTGGCCACGTATTTCAGCGGCTTAAAACTGAAATGGTTGTTGGATAATGTGCCTGGTCTGCGCGAAGATGCCGAAAAAGGAGAGGCGCTTTTTGGTACCATGGATACCTTCCTGATTTGGAATTTGACGGGAGGGCCACACGGCGGCACGCACGTAACCGACGTGACCAATGCCAGCCGCACGCAGTTGATGAACCTCCATACGTTGGCTTGGGATTCAGATATGTTGGCTGCTTTTGGCATTCCAAGTGCGATGCTTCCTTTTATCAAAAGTAGCAGTGAAGTGTATGGAAACGTGGTACTTGATGTATTGCCCAATGTACCGATTGCGGGAGACTTGGGCGACCAACACGCGGCGTTGGTTGGTCAAACTTGCTTCGAACCTGGGCAGGCCAAAAATACCTACGGAACGGGTTGTTTTATGTTGCTCAATACGGGTACGGAGCTAAAGGTCTCTACGCAAGGACTGCTTACGACAGTGGCGTATAAATTTGGAAATCAACCCGTTAATTATGCGTTGGAAGGGAGTGTTGCCATTGCGGGAGCACTGGTTCAATGGCTGCGTGATAACTTGGGAATGATTGAAAAAAGCAGTGATGTAGAAACACTGGCAAAATCGGTCGAAGATAACGGCGGGGCGTATTTTGTGCCAGCATTTTCGGGTTTGTATGCGCCTTATTGGAAGGCTGACGCTCGGGGAGTAATTGCGGGCTTGACGCGCTACGTGACCAAGGCTCACATTGCACGGGCGGTGCTGGAAGCAACGGCTTATCAAACCCTCGACGTAATGAACGCGATGGAAAAAGACGCTGATATTGAGCTTAAATCATTGCGCGTGGACGGTGGCATGGTCGCCAATGAAACGCTCATGCAGTTTCAGGCGGATATGCTCAACGTACCCGTCGTTTGCCCAGCGGTGACCGAAACTACGGCTTTGGGCGCGGCGTATGCGGCAGGTTTGGCGGTAGGCTATTGGGAAAACTTCGACGATTTACGTCAGAATTGGGGGATTGCCCATACCTGGAACCCTAAAATGGAAAGTGAGCAACGGGCTAAATTATACAAAGGTTGGCACAAAGCCGTAGAGCGCTCTTTTGGCTGGGAAGATTGAAAAGTGCAGAGTGTAATGAAAGTGTAAAGTGTAGGGGTGAAATGTTGAAAGTTTAACCTTTACACTTTACACTTTTTCCCCTTTTGCCGTTTTTTTCTCAAACAATTTCTTAAAATCTGGGCTTTCGGTGCCAATCCACTTATCCCAAAAGGTAAAATATAGCCCGTAATTGTATTTGAACTGCGAATGGTGAAGACTGTGATGCGTAGCGCCAATCCACCATTTACCAAACCAATGACGGTGAAAATCGCGCGGATATAGTTCGGTATTCAAATGATTGATAACGCTAGTGGTGGTCATAATCAATAATATAATACCGATGGCAACGTAATGAAGCGGAATAATAAACAGCAAGACTGGCAGGACAATCGCCTGTAAAACACTTTCTATCGGATGGAATGAAAATGAAGTCCAGGCCGAGGTGGTAATGCTGTCGTGGTGCGCTTTATGAACCCATTTGTACACTTTTGGATGGTGCATCCAGCGGTGAAGCCAATAATAATAGGTTTCGTGGCAAAAGAGAATAATCAAAATACTAACAATAAACCAAAGTGTGGAGTGCTCGTGAAGGTCGGTGTAAATTTGGGTATATTCTTTTTGCCAAGCCACCACCATTCCCGTACCAACAAAAGCAAAGATTAGAGCGGTGATGAATGAAAAACCGACTTCTCGCCAATGCTGTCCTTCACGTCGGGGGCGTTGATTTACTTCGCGGGATTGAAAATAAGCCTCGTATTTTACTTTAAAAAGGTAATGAAACAGGGCCGCAATGAGTACATAACGCCCGAAAATCCCCAAAAAAAAGTACAGTGTAGTTTGGGCAAAAGTCCACGGTTGAGTAAAATCAATGGTATCCATGCGTTTTTAACTGCTTTTGGCCTGTTTATGTTTCATGCAAATAAGATTTATACCTCCCTCACCGCCGCCCGACGGATGCGGTCATTGATGGCACGCCCTAGGTCTTTTTCGGGGAGCAATTCCGCATAAATTACTTCAATTGGGAGGCTGTCTAGCTGGCGCATGTACGCAAAAAGGTGTTTGGCGGCTTCGGGGTAATCAGCGGTGGGAGAAAGAACGCGTTGGTTTTCTGTGGGAATAGAATCCACCAAATGGTCAAATGTTAGACTGCCGATTTGGTTTGGAGAATACTGTTGTAATATTTCAGGTAAAGGATTGATAAGCAGTGGTTTTCTAGGTGAATAGTGGCTTTTTAACATCCCTGGCGCTTTGGGATTGGAGGTAGAGTGCGATACAGTTTGCACGGGGCCGATGATGCGCTCAATGGCTTCTACCGCAATCCCACCTAGACGATATACCACGGCATCGTCGCCTTCAAACCCTACAATGGTGGATTCAATGCCCACCGTGCTCTCGCCGCCGTCGAGGATGTAAGGGATTTTCTTTCCTAGTTGGTTTTCAACGTGCAGCGCCGACGTGGGACTAATGTACCCAAAGGGATTGGCGCTCGGAGCGGCCAATGGAAAATCAAGGGAAGCAAGCAACTCCAGCGTCAGCGGATGATTGGGGATGCGGATGGCGACGGTGGAGAGCCCAGACGTCACTAAATCAGAAACGGCATCTGATTTGGGCAGAAGCAACGTAAGCGGGCCTGGCCAAAAAGCCTCGGCCAGTTGCTTGGCTTTATCGGGAAAAGAAATGATAAAAGTGGAGGCGTGCGCAATGGAATCGGTATGAACAATAAGGGGGTCAAATTGCGGACGGTTCTTCACGCTAAAAATCTTTAATACCGCATCGTCGTTAAAGGCGTTGCCCGCCAAACCATATACTGTTTCGGTCGGAATGCCCACTACTTCTCCTGCGCAGAGCAGTTGTTTAACGGATAAAATATCGGTTCCAATGATTGCCATGACGCAAAATTAGTCTATAGAGTAACGTTAACACTCCTTCTGCAATGGTTTTTTTGTTAATTTGGCCATTATTTCACCCTTTTTATGAATTTTAACTACGAACTCACCGCGGTTGAATACATTTTTATGGGTACGTTTCTCGTACTCTATGTACTTTACATTGGCCGTACTTTTTTGGTTGCGAGGGCGTTAGGAGCAACGGCCCGTGCTGTTGTGATTAAATTTTTTCTTCGCACTACGTATTTTGCGCTGCTGATTGTGGCACTGTTAGGGCCTTTTTTTGGGGAGCCTGAACGTGATATTATTGCGGAAGGAAAAGACGTGATGGTATTGGTCGATGTTTCTAAATCCATGGATGCGACCGATATACAGCCCTCACGACTAGAAAAAGTGAAGTTTGAGTTGCAACGGCTCAGTGCTTCGTTGGTCGAAAATCGTTTTGGATTAATTATCTTTTCGTCGGAAGCTTTTTTGCAAGTTCCCCTTACGTTTGATCTTAATGCGTTTGAACTATTTACGCAATCGCTGAGTACGTTGCAGGTAAGTAATACTGGAACGGATATTTGCAGTGCGCTGGAATTATGCATTCAGAAATTACTCCAGAACCCTGCGGCAAATACGTCAAAAATCATTTTGTTGATGACCGACGGGGAAGATTTTGGGAACTGTGAGCGCAAAACGTTGGCTTCGGTTCGGCAGTTTGGCTTTAATCTGTTTATCGTAGGAATCGGAACAAACGCGGGGGGGCATATTCGTCAAAAGGGAGATTGGATAAAAGATGAAAACGGGCAGGTGGTGACGACCAAACTGAACGCGGCTTACCTGCGAGACTTGGCCACGACCACCGGCGGGAAGTATTTTGAGATAAACAACCGGTCTAATGCTATTCCGGAAGTAGTAGATGCGATAAATTCGGTGGAAAGTCGATTAATTGATAGTCGGAAGGTGGCCGTAGTCAGTAATAAATACAGGTATTTTTTACTGGCAGCATTGGTGTTAATTGCGTTTGACGTGTTGGTCACCGTCACTACTTTTCAGGTCTAGAAGTAACTTTTTGCCATTTTGTAAGTACCCACATCACACACTCTTATTATATAGCCCACTCTACTCTTAACTGATTGTTTATGTCCCAAAATGAAAATTTGCATCGTTCGCTTACCCCAACTTTACTTTGGGGGCTAGGCGTAGGTTACGTTATTTCCGGAATGTATTTCGGGTGGAACTTTGGACTAGAGAAAGGGGGTACTTTAGGAATGGCCGTTGCCACGGTCTTATCGGTCATTATGTATGTTTGTTTTACGCTAGGATACGCCGAATTATCGTGTGCCATTCCCAAAGCAGGTGGGGTGTTTGATTACGCCACGCGGGCTTTGGGACGGGATTGGGGATTTATGGCGGGCATAGCCCAAGTGTTTGAATTTGTGTTGGCACCGCCCGCGATTTCGGTGGGTATCGGTGCTCACATTAATTTGTTCTTTCCTGAATTGCCGCCAACCTACGCAGCATTGGGTGCGTATATGCTATTCACGTTACTCAATGTTGTGGGCGTGCAGCTGGCGGCTACTTTTGAGTTGTTGATTACTTTTTTGGCCGTGGCGGGGTTAATATTGTTTGCGGGGGCAACCTACAACCAAATTTCAATTCAAAATCTTACGGCCAACGCGCTACCCAATGGATGGGCGGGCGTTTGGGCGGCTCTCCCTTTTTCCATTTGGTTTTTTCTGGGCATTGAAGGCTTGGCCAACGCCGCCGAAGAAAGCCGAAACCCTCAGCGGGATCTTATTCGCGGTTTTGGTTCGGCCATGCTTACGTTGGTGGTGCTGTGTGCCTTTACGTTTATTTGCTCCGTTGGTGTAGGGGGGTGGGAAGCCATTGTGTACAAACCAGACGGTACAACTTCTGATTCACCGCTGCCACTGGCCTTAGCGCGTCTCGTGGGGGAGGCCAATCCGTTGTATTTTGCGGTCATTGTTTTTGGCCTTTTTGGTCTGGTAGCCTCTTTTCATGGATTGTTGATGGCGGCTGGAAGAGCAACTTTTGAAATGGGACGTATCGGGCATTTTCCGGGCGTACTCGGAAAAGTTCATGCTAAGTTTAAAACGCCTACCAACGCCTTGGTCGTCAATATGTTGGTGGGAATTTTGATATTGTTTTCAAATACCGCCGCCGAAATTATCATTTTGTCGGTGCTTGGTGCGCTGACCCTGTATTGTTTTGGTTCCATTTCTGTGATTCAGCTTCGTCGTAAAGAACCTACGCTAAAGCGTCCTTTCTTGTCGCCTGCTTACCCTTTTGTTCCGCTTTGTGCCCTAATTCTTGCGGGAGTGGCGCTGGTGGCGGTGGCGGTTTCCAACCCGTTGCTTACGGGTTATTACATTGGTGCGTTGGTGGTTGCGTTTGTGCTTTACAAAGTATTTAATCGAAATACTGAGCACGGAACCCAAAAGTAACCGCCTCACTGAGGAGACAGTTACTTTCGGTTTTTCCAACTTTCGTTAAGCAGGAATCTCTTCGGCAGTTAGCTTACTTACCCGTTGGGCCCATGAGGTATAGGCACGCAGGATTTTGTTAAGTTTCCGCCGGGTTCCTGCTTTTTTTATATCAAGTTCTACGTTCGAAAGTTGCTTTTCGTACACAAGCTGATTGTCGTCGCGATAAATACGGACAATGCTAAAGGGCTGTGTCTCCGTTCCGTTTTCAATTACCCAAAAGTAGGTGCTTTGAGAGGCTTTCTTGGCATGGGTGCTCGTCAGACTGAGGGCACTTACCAGAAGTGCAAAGAATACTGTTTTGATGGTCATGGCTGTAAAATGATGAATGAAAAACTGTTTGTATGCTGATCTCGTCTCAACGGGTGGCCGAATCGTGAAGTAAAGTTCATGATTTGGAAGGCTTTTGTCAATTCCATTTAGCATGAATTGCTATCATTGGGTTCTAAAATGACTTAAATCAATCCCCAACAGAAATCAATAATAGCTAAAAAACAGTTTTTCGGTTCCGCCAATTACCTTTTTGATTGGCCAGCCCTTCTCGTTGTATTCATACGCGTTGGTAATGAGGTAGGAATACCAGCCCCCTTTCACAATGATTTCTTGGGGGTTGTTGCGATGCATTACTACATGAGGGAGAAGCGGGTATTTCATCATCTGCTCCACGTAGGGTTTATCGTCGTATTTACGATACATTACCGTTTGATAAACCGTCCAATCATCGAGTGCTTTCCCTGGGGTATAACTGGTTTCCTGAGTTAGGTTGCTTTGTGCGTCATAAACGTAGGTATACTTCAGTGTTTCGGGTTCTTGGTCGTTGGGCTGGGCAAGCTTCCTGGTTTTTTCAATGAGTTTTCCGTCGGGGTTAAATGTATACTTAATCGTTCTTGTGAGAATTTTATTTGAATACTCCTCGGTTTTGATGAGCGAAGTTTTGTCGTAAAAATAATGGGTTTCTCTAATAGTGCCCGAGTCTTCCTGTCCCAAGACCTTCACTAACTTGCCGCTAGAATTGTAGGTTAGCGTGTAGTGAGTGCTAAACTCCTCTTCGCTCTGATAATTATTGATGATGCTAATTCGATTTACGAGGTCTTTTGAATCATAAAAAAATTCATGCTTTCGATTGAAGGCAACAACATTGCTTAGTTTGGGGAGTTTATGGGCAGGCAGCGGTTCTTCGGGTGGATTTTGCCGATTGCAGCCGTACGTACAAAATAATATCCAAAAAACCAAAAGTCCTCTTAGTATTCCTAAGTAGGTGTATTGAGATGTTTCCATTTTTAATGGGTAATAAGTGGCTGTTTAATTTGGAAACAAATGTCTTAAATTAGCATAAGGAGGCTAAGTGAAAAAACGATGAGTTGATTATTAAGTGAGATGAACTGCCGAAATGTAGGTCTGAATGGGATAGATTTATGATATAAATCAGGAAATTTTTTTCTTTCAAAAGGGTAAACTTGAAATAGTTATAGTATTACTTTAAAGAGTTTAAAAAGGCTTGAATGGAGTTGTTTTTTTAATAAAATTTTAATATTTGATTAATGGATATTTAAGTATTATTGCAGCATAATTCAATTCCAGCTCAAACTGAATTGGATTTATAGAAATGGTGTGGATAACGTCGGAAAGCTGTTCGAAATTTCGGGCAGCTTTTTGTTTTTAAAGAAAGGGCATTTTTTTAACCCAATAGATAGTAAATTCGGGCGTTTTAACCGATACTTTATCTCTAAAGCCCAAGACTTGTGCTGCAATCTACCATGTGGGATTCTTACCTCAAACATTTTAAAGACTACCTGATGCTTGAACGGGGCTTGGCCGATAACTCGGTGGAGGCATACGTCCGGGACGCCACCAAATTATCGGAGTACATGGATTTGTTGGGAGGTAAAGACCTGACTGAAGTGACAGAATTGGATATTCTGGGCTTCTTGGGATATTTACACGATTTGGGATTAGTGGCCTACTCTCAGGCTCGAATGCTTTCGGGCATCAAGGCATTTTTTAATTATTTAGTGCTTGAAAATGTATTAAAGGTCGACCCCACCCAGTTGATTGAGTCGCCGCATTTGTCGCGTAGCCTTCCAGATGTGTTGACCTATCCCGAAATTATTCAGATTCTAGAGGCCAACGACGTTTCTACGGCCGAAGGAGCCCGCAACCGTGCCATGTTGGAGGTGCTATACAGCTCTGGTTTACGAGTTTCGGAACTTGTTAATTTGCAGATTACGAATTGTTACTTCGACGCGGGTTTTATGCGGGTCATTGGCAAAGGAAGTAAAACGCGGCTCGTGCCCATTGGCGGTGATGCCATCAGGTATACTTTACTCTATATTGAGCACATTCGCAGCTTGGTGGAGGTGCAAAAAGGCCATGAAGATTATGTATTTTTAAACCGTCGTGGAAAGCAATTGACGCGCGTTATGATATTCTTGATTATCAAGAATTTAGTGGAGGAGGTCGGGTTGAAGAAAACCGTAAGCCCACACACGTTTCGTCATTCTTTTGCTACGCATTTGATCGAAGGTGGGGCTGATTTACGGGCGGTGCAGGAGATGCTAGGTCACGAATCCATTACAACGACCGAGATTTATACGCACCTAGACCGGGAATACCTGCGAGAAGTAGTCACGAAATACCACCCGAGGGCCTAAAAAAAAGTCGCGAAGGTCAGTGACCCTCGCGATCTTCGCCTTTATTTTACCCCATATTCAAATCATCGCTGAAGCAGCGTGATTCAGATTCTTCTATGCCGTATCACCGTTGGTTTTTTCTCCCACAAAATAATGCTCTGGGTGTTTGAAGAGCAAATTGAAAGAGGTCATGGAACCGTATATTTTGGTGATATACTGCTGTATATTTACTTTTTCTTCGTCGTTTAGATTGCTGGCATTCACGCGCTGTTCGAGCACCCTGAGGCGGTCACGAACCATTACAATCTTGTGAAAAAAGCTATCAATGGCCATTTCTTTGGACGATAAGTCGTGCCGTCCAGGTTTTAAAATAATTTTGCCACCCTTCCATTTATCGCCGAGTGGTATAGCTTCGGTGGCGTCCATCCACTTTTGAAGTACTTTGTTTAATGTTTGTTCAACATCAAACATGCTCACTAAATCGGTGTCTAATTCAACGGCGTCGATTATTTCCAGCGGTGCATTTATTTTAATAACTTTGGCTCCGTGCTGCAGGAATGTAATGGTATAACCGTTGGATTTTACATTAATTACTACTCCTTCCCCAAATTCGGCATGACGAACTCGTGAACCAATACCTAAGATAATATCCATGCGTTTAAATATACTTATGAGTTATAGTAGTCATGCTATCAAGTTTCGTGCCATAATTTATTTATTTTATAGAAAAACATAAAATAGTTATAAAAGCCTGATTTTTAGGGTGAAAATTTTGCGTTTTTGCCTAATGTTTAGAGCTACTACATTCATAAACGACATGTTAAAAAACAATACTTCATCTCTTTTTTCGCTTCCTGAAGGAATACATTTCATCAATTGTGCCACACGTGGCCCCTTTTCAAAAGCCGTTGAACAAGCAGGGATTGATGCCATTCAACAGTTCAGCCCGTCGATTCACCAAATCCGCCCTGATGATTTTTTTGAGCGGGCATGGGTTGTACGGGAGTTGTTTGACCAACTCATAAACAGCCAAGATAAAGAGCGCCTTGCGATCATTCCGTCGGTTTCTTATGCCATGGCGGTGGTGGCTCGCAACTTGTACCGTAAGTCAGGGCTGCGGGCGGGCCAACATATTCTATTGTTGGGCGAGGAGTTTCCCAGCGATGTGTACGCGTGGTCGCGGGTTTGTAAAGAGTTGTCTTTAACGATTGTGACCGTACCTATGCCAGATTCCGAAGCCGTTGGGCGAGAGTGGAATGCACGCATTCTGGAGGCCATCAATGAAGATACGGCTTTGGTGGTAATGCCGCACGTGCATTGGCAATACGGGATTAAGTTTGAAATTGAGAAAATTGCCGAGCGCTCAAGGACGGTCAATGCCCTCGTTGCAATAGACGGTACGCAGTCGGTGAGCGCGCTTGATTTTGACGTTCAGAAGGTAAAACCTGATATGTTGGTCTGCGCCGCCTATAAATGGTTGATGGGGCCTTATGGAATGGGGCTGGCATATTTCGGCGAATTTTTTGACGGAGGAATTCCCCTCGAAGAGTCTTGGATGGCCCGCCAAGAAAGCAATTTGTTTTATAAACTCACGGAATACCAAGAAAACTACCGCCCCAAAGCATATCGGTATAACGTAGGCGAGCATTCGCATTTTATTCAAATGCCGATGCTAGAAGTGGCACTGCGGGAAAAACTAGCTTGGGGCTGCGATTCGATACAGGCGCATTGCCAATCGCTTTGGCAGCAACCCGTTCAAAAGTTAGCCAAACTTGGCGTGCAGTTTGAACCCGAAGCCGAGCGGGCGCATCATTTGGTCGGAATCCGGCTACCCGCTTCGACGGATGTCGTGAAAGTGCAGCAAGCATTGGAAGCTCGAAAAGTAATTGTGGCGGCGCGTGGGCAGGGCATTAGGGTGTCGCCGCATTTGTACAATACCGACGCCGACATGAATGCCTTGGTAGAAGCGTTGGCCGATGTATTGACCTAGCGACGGGTGGTATCTACCGCAATGGAGTCATTGGGGGCGGCCACGTCAAACGCCCGGATAATCTGCTTTTTCTTGTTCCATGGTGCGGTGGTGCGTCTTGCCATGTCGATGGCAAAAAAAGCCACAATGGCTACAAAAACAACGCTGACGATAATAAATATTTTACGATTTCGATTCATTGGGGAGTTGCCAAAGGCAAAAGTGAGAACAGATGTTCTTATTGTTTTAAGTGTTTTGGAGCGTCGTAGCTGATGAATTTTCCCGTTCTTGAAGAAATTTCTTCCCAATCTAAATTGGCAAATTCAACGGTGACAACCGAGCCTTTTGACATGGAGCCGATGTCATAATTGGTAAGGTATTCGGCAAAGTAAGTGATGTCAGGATTATGACCAAATACCATCAGATGGCGGCATTTCTCTGGGGCCGTATTGACGGCGGCAAGGTAGGCTTTAGGGCCGTTATCGTACAGGTCGCGGGTGGTTTTGATGGCTTCATATTCGTAATGAAGCTGTTCGGCCATGATGCGGGCCGTCTGAAACGCACGAGCCGCCGAACTGCTCACCAACAAGTCTGGTTTCAGGCCCTTGTCGGCCAGAAACTTCCCCATGCGGGCCGCATCAATGGTACCTGATGAAGTAAGCTCGCGGTCGAAATCTCCAAAGAATGAAGAACTATCTTCCGCTTTAGCGTGGCGGACTATGTACAGATAACGTTTCATAGAAGTCATTTTTGCAAAAATAAGCTATCTTTGCGGGCTCGCCAAGTGTCGTACGCATGAAAATTTTAAATGTCTTTGCTGCTTTCACAGTACTTATTGTTGCCTTCCTATTTTATCGTTTTGTGGGCCAAAATGCGGTAAATGTCCCTTATTTTGATGATTATGCGTATTTAGAATACATCATTAAGTTTATCAATGCTCCGAATGCCCTGCATTTTATGCAAGAATTGGAGTACAAACACAACGGACACGGGGTGATTACGGCCAAATTGGTGTTTTGGCTGGATTATCTAATGACGGGAGAAGCCAACTACCGGACGCTGATTTTGGTGGGCAGTGGGTTGGTTATTGGCTTGTTTGCGTATTTTTGGAAGATACTGTCGGTCAATTGTTTGTCGTTTTGGTATGCGTTGCCAGTGGCCCTATTTTTGTTTACGCCAGCGTATCATGAAAATATTTTTTGGGCGGCGGCACTGTGGCAATATACCGCTTCATTTGCCATTGGATTATTGACCTATTTTTTATTGTCGAAAAAAAATAATTGGGCGTTTACGGGGGCTATTATTGGGGGATATTTATTGACCTATACCAACGGAAACGGGCTTTTTGGAATGTACGTTGGATTGGTCATTCCGCTGCTTCAAACACGGTACAAAAAAGCTATTATTTGGTTGGCTGCCTGTATCTTAACTACCGTTTTATTTTATTGGTACTATCCCTTCGGTTTTGGGTCTTTAGGTCAGGAAAAAAGCGTAAGAAACTCCGCTTTAACCATTGTGTCGTTTTTTGGTTCGTGCGCTTCCTATTTCCGTGGTCGCCTGCCAGAAGTAGCGGTTTTGGGCGTGGGAATTACGCTTTCATTGCTTGGTTTAGCACTTTGGTTGGGGGTAGAATACGTTAAAAAGTTGATAGCTCCTCGCTCGAAAGGCAAGATGTTACCTGTTTTTACGAATACACCTGTTAATTTATCGCTTTTAGCGTTGCTTGCTTGGCTGCTCGTAACGGGGTTGGGCGTGGCTACGGCGCGGGCCGTAGATACCCTCGAAACCCCCGCTCGATACATGATTTACTCTGTAATGTCAGTGGTTGCGTTGTATGTAACATTTTTATTGATTTTGCCCCAACGAGGTCAGAAAATACTGACGGCAGGAATGACCGTCGTAGGTATCTTTTTTGCCGTGAGTACGTACATGTTTGCCGCCCCCGACGTAATTAATTTTCGCAATTCACTCATATCCGATGCCTTTTCGCTTCAGCAACATCGTCGGGTGACGGGGAAGTTGGAGACTATGACAAACTCTGTGGTTAAGAAATATTTTGATGAAGCCGTAGAAAAAGGAATCTACGTGATTCCCACCACCGCGCTGAATGAAGTAAATGTAATCAGCGCCGATACATTGACCATGCCCAATGTGTCTTTAAGCGTTGACATTGATACGTTACCTGCTTACGGCGGTATTCTCATCAATAAAGTACGGAATGAACAATTGGTAGTCAGCCAAGATAAACCCCAAAATGCGTTATTCATGGTGCTTAAAAATGATTCTACTACCTACGTGACGGCTGTAAAACAACGGCCAAACCGAGAACGAAGGTCTTTTTTACGCACAGGAAACTACTTTAAAGAAGGGTTTGAAGCATGGATTTATCAAGATAACATTCCCGAAGGAAACTACCAAGTGGGCTTTCTTTTCAGCGAAAGCCAAAAACCTCGCCTTGTTTATACTTCTCAACGCCTTATAATTCAGGATTTTCAGAAATAAGCTGTTAACTTTGCAACCTTTTTCGGAAGTCCGCTATCCAATAATTTTACAATGAGTACGATCCAACAGGAAATAGCCAAAAGGCGCACATTTGCCATTATCAGTCACCCCGATGCGGGAAAAACAACGTTGACCGAAAAACTCCTGCTTTTTGGAGGGGCCATTCAAACGGCGGGCGCGGTTAAGTCAAACAAAATCAAGAAGACCGCAACGTCTGACTTCATGGAAATCGAGAAGCAACGCGGTATATCGGTGGCGACGTCGGTGATGACATTTGAGTATAATGACTTGCTTATCAATATCTTAGACACTCCTGGTCACAAAGATTTTGCCGAGGATACTTACCGTACCCTTACGGCGGTGGACTCGGTGATCTTGGTGATTGACTGCGTAAAAGGGGTAGAGGAACAAACCGAACGACTCATGGAAGTATGTCGTATGCGGGATACCCCAGTGATTGTTTTTATCAATAAAATGGACCGCGAAGGGCAAAATCCGTTTGATTTGCTTGATGAGTTGGAACAAAAATTGAACCTGAAAGTTCGTCCGTTGACGTGGCCTGTCAACGGTGGTGCTACTTTTAAGGGGGTTTATCACTTATTAGAAAAACAAATGTATTTTTTCAAAGTGAATAAAACCAAAGTAGAAGATGATGTGGCGCTGTTGGAGTTGGATTCTGAAGAATTGGATGCAAAAGTAGGCGCGCGTGATGCCGCTCAATTGCGGGAAGACGTCGAACTTATTGATGGGGTATACGACCAATTTGACCGCGAAGATTACCTTTCGGGAAAAGTGGCTCCTGTGTTTTTTGGGAGTGCGGTAAATAATTTTGGCGTACGCGAATTGTTGGAAGCTTTTTGCCAGATTTCGCCGCTGCCCATTGCCCGTCAAACGAATGTGCGCTTAGTAAAGCCCGATGAGAAGAATTTTACGGGTTTTATTTTCAAAATACACGCCAATATCGACCCGCGTCACCGCGACAGAATTGCGTTTTTGCGGGTTTGTTCGGGCACTTTTGAACGGGGCAAGTTTTATAAAAATACCCGATTGGAGAAAAACGTCCGTTTTTCCAACCCCTATAGTTTTATGGCTTCGGCAAAAGAGGTAGTTGAGCAAGGGTTTCCGGGAGACGTAATCGGTTTGTACGATACGGGCACGTTCAAAATCGGCGATACCCTCACCGAAGGCGAGGAGTTGCAATATGCGGGTATCCCGAGTTTCTCGCCCGAAATTTTCAAAGAGTTAATCAACCTTGACCCCATGAAATCCAAGCAATTGGAGAAAGGTGTTCAGCAATTGACCGACGAAGGGGTGGCGCAGTTGTTTACAGTGCAGCCTGGAAATCGGAAAGTAGTGGGTACGGTAGGCGAACTGCAATTTGAAGTAATTCAATACCGGTTGGAGCATGAGTACGGCGCTAAATGCCGTTGGGTGCAGATGAATACGACAAGGGCCTGCTGGGTAACGAGCGAAGACCCCAAGAAACTTCAGGAATTTATTCGTTTGAAAGGAACGCAAATCGGGTACGATAAAGATGACAATCCCGTTTTTCTGGCCGACTCTGAATGGATGTTGCGCATGAATCGAGACAACAACCCCGACATTCAGTTCCACACAACTTCAGAATTTAAAGTAATGGCAGATTAGTGAAGAGCGGGTAATTGCCCGCTTTTTATCATTTTGAGACATTAAGCCTAGGAAATAAAATAAAAAAAGCTGCTCGAAATCCTCGAACAGCTTTCCGACTATATCCACACCATTATTAGTTGTGCAAATATAGATAGAAAACAATTTATTCCAAAAAAAATCCTGTGTTTTTTTGAGGAGAGGAAACAACTTCATTCCTAAAAATGCAAGGCTTTTTGTAAGTCCTCGATTGTCAGATTGTTTAGATTGGCTAAAACTACATCTGCTTCGGTTAAAATATCGGGTTGGCCAATTCCAACGGTTTTCATACCGGCTCTTCGGCCTGCTTCGATACCTGCTACAGCGTCTTCAAATACGACACATTGGTCAGGAGAGGCGCCTAATTCTTCCGCTCCTTTCAAAAAGACTTCGGGGTCGGGCTTGCCTTTGGTTATTTTGGTGCCGTCGATGATGGCATCAAAAGCGTTGAGAATGCCGATACGTTCCAGAATCGGTTTGGCGTTTTTGCTCACTGAGCCCAATCCGATTTTTATTCCCGCTAAACGTGTTTTTGCCAGAAATTCGTTAATACCCGGCAAAATGTCATCGGGGGTCATCTTATTGATTAACTCCACATACCAGTCGTTTTTGAGTGTCGCCAAAGCTTCTTTTTCAGCAGGATTGAGTGCCACATTTCCGTGGGCAAGAATACGGTCAAGTGATTCCGTACGGCTCACCCCTTTGAGGCTTTCGTTAAATTCTTCCGAGATGTCGAACCCCAATTTTTCGTTGGCCAACCGTCGCCATGCTTGGTAGTGAAAGTGGGCGGTATCTACAATGACCCCGTCGAGGTCAAACAAAAATGCTTTTGGCTGGGCCATGTCTGAGTATCATAGGTTTGATGAGCCGCAAAAATACGCTGAAAGGCCTTACTTCTCCGCATCTGTTAAGGAGTAAATTTAAGAGAGTGACTATTTTGTCGGGAATCCACTTTTTTTGAGGGTCTCAAATAGCTGTTTTACTTCCGTAATTCTTTGGTCACCATTAAGGGCAAAATACCAGAATGTTTCCAATTCTCCGCGGTGCATGGATTGGTTCATGTCGCCGCTTTGGGACTTGTGCGAAGCCTTCACCCAGTCTGCAACAATCATATAACTGTGCTTATTGTCTTCTCCAAATCCAAACGAACGGTCGAACTCAAACACGGGTGCTGCGGGGCTGATGGTTGATTCGGGGTAGCCATCCAGCGAAGTAAACGTAAACGTATACCCCTTATTGGCTGACTGACCGCCCAACACAATGGGTGGTTTGGGGCCTTTGTAGCGCTGAACTGCCCGTAAAGCGCTCAGTGATGCGGCTTTGTGATGGGCGTGCTGCCCTTCATGTGGGACCATACAAAAGATATAATCGTACTGCCCTTTGGCTAGAATACCGTCCAATCGGCGCTCTATATAGCTGATGTCCCAGTTTTTACCTTGAAGATAGGGTTTTTCGTTGCGGTTATAATAATCGTCGATTTGGTCAAAAAAGTAGTAATTGCCGATTCCGAGGATTTCACCAGCCGCCATCATTTCTTTTTTACGTATAAGGGGTAAGTTCTTACGACCTACGACTGAATCGAGCATGTTCATGCCATAATACATCGAAGCCAACATTCCGTTAAACCCGCCCGAGGCATCAGTAATCAGGGCTAAGTCGGCGTTGCCTTTGAGTTCACGGGTAATTTTAAAAACCGTAACGGGAAACATGGTTTCATCGTCGGGGTGAGCTGTAACGATCAGTACTTTGGGGCCTTGGGCAAAGCCACTGAATGTACACAATAACAGGATGCTTATAAGTAATGATTTCATGGGTTTATGAAAAAAAATAAAAAATGATTTTAGATATGACTATCGGGCATGTGCCTAGGACCGTTTGATAACTATTTGTAAAATTTAATATAAAAAATACGCCTTTTTAGGGTGGAACAGCTATATTTAGAATTCTTGATAACTTTATATCCCATTGATTATTAAATATATATACCCATTTAATCGTAAAAAATCTTGTATGGAATAAATTTTTATATCTCAATTAATACTTACTGAGACAGTCTTAATCTTCCCCAATCTTCTCCCAGACTTGTCCTTTTTACCATCGGTATTTTTCGATGGTAATTGGTTTAGTGTGTCGTTTGGAAAGGGACCGATGTTAAAAAGTTAATGCGACTTTTTTAAAAGAAAAGCCGCGATTTGAATGATTTATGCCTTTGGCAAATATTACTTACCCTACAAAAATTACATCATAATAAATGTTTATTGATCAACCCTCGCGTAATAAAATTAAAATAGTGCTTTTTTTACTGGTGGTGACGGCAAGTTCCTCGGTTAGGGCACAACTTTCAATCACTTTTCCCTTTGACGGAGCTGTTTTTCAAAGGAATACGTCTAACACCGCCACTATATCCATTGGAGGGAGCTATACTGGTGGGGTTGAGCGCATTGAGGCACGATTGATTGCCGTAGCGGGTGGAACAGGGGTTGGTTGGACAAGTATTGATACTTCTCCTACGGCGGGTCTTTACAAGGGCACATTGAGTGGAGTAACGGGCGGGTGGTATACGTTGGAAGTACGTTCCATCTTGTTTAATAATGTAATTACCACCACCACTTTGTCGCGGGTGGGAGTGGGTGAGGTATTCGTGATTGCGGGCCAATCCAATGTGCAGGGGATTGAAAATCATGGACATAAAGCGTCCATTGATGCTAATAACCGAATAAAATATATTGACTGGCTGTTGCCGTGTCCCGATGGTACTTGCCAAAATGTGGATCCGCCGTTTCCGTTGATTTCTACACTAAACAGCACCGATCAGGGAGTTCATATAGCGCCCAACGGCGTTACTTCTTGGGCATGGGGAGAGTTGGGAGATGCTTTGCTGAGTCGTTTTAACGTGCCTGTTTTGTTTTTTAATGCGGCGGCAAGTGGCTCATCCATTGGTAATTGGAGTCGTAGTGCCGACGGACTGCCCTCCGTCCATCCACATATTGGAGTACAATATGCAAACAATCCGAATTTTCCGTACCATTACTTGCGGAAGGCACTTAATTTTTATGCTTCGTTGTTTGGTATCAGGGCAGTGCTTTGGCATCAAGGAGAATCTGACTCCGTAAAAAATCAGAATCAAGACCCCAACGATAATACCTCTGCCGCTGAATACAGGGATAGCCTAAACTATGTGATTAGCCGCTCACGCAGTCATTCCAATAAGGCATTGTTACCTTGGGTGGTTGCGAAAGTTTCTTATTGGGGTCCCCCGATTGGACTTGGAACGGATGCGGAAGTTATTTCGGGGCAAGGGCTAGCGATTGATACTCCCAATAAAATATTCGCTGGGCCAAATACGGACAATATCCAACTCCCGCGTGTTGACGGTGTGCATCTTGAAAACGTATCAGGGGGGATTCAGGGTATTTCTGACATGGCGTCTAGCTGGAATACCATGCTTGATAATACCTTCTTTTCGGCGGCCACACCTTACGCGGCAGCAACACCACCCGCATTGACCTTAGGTTGCTCTGGAAGTACCTATTCTATTACGGCTCCTGCGGGGTACACGTATTTTTGGGTGAATGGTAACAATGATATTTCTACTGCATTCTCAAGCGCTCAAACAATAACGCCTGTGGCGGGCACCTATCGGGTGTATTTAAAAGATGGTTCAGATAACGTCATATTATCCCAATCAGTGACAGTTCCGGGAGGGATACCGACGTCTCCTTCGTTGACGGTCAGTGCCTCGCCAGTCGTGGCGGGACAATCGGTTACGTTGTACGCGCAGGGGTGCATGGGAGCGGTTAGCTGGTCTACGGGTCAATCGGGGTACAGTATTTCGCAGACGCCCACGCAAACAACTACGTACACCGCTACTTGTAGTATCGGGAGTTGCGCGTCGGTGGCAGCCAATATTCAGGTCAGTACCTGCCCGACCACCGCCACTTTATCTTCCCCTTATGTTTCGGGGCAAACGCTGATTATAAAAGCCTCAAATACATTGATCGGGGTTAACGCCGTTCGGGCGGGGGCCAATATTATGTATAACGCCAAAAACTCCGTAACCCTTCAGCCGGGCTTTTTGGCCGAAAAGGGTAGTATATTTACAGCGGTTGCAGGAGTGGGTTGTAGCAATTAATGCCTAAGAAAATCGCGTATTTTAAACAGGGATTACCGCCGACTCGCACACGTAGGTCGGAATAATGCCTGTGCTTCGAATCCGAATCTCGGCGTCTTCGGCTGGGATGTTGCCCGTCAGCACCAATACCGTGTCCAGTCCAAACTTATTACCTCCCGAAATATCGGTTCGGAGGGTATCACCCACCATGACAATGTCTTTTTTGCCGATGGCGGGGTTTTGAGCCACCACTCGCTCATAGGCAAACATGAACAATTGGGCATCAGGTTTACCAAAACGAATGAATTGTTTTCCGACAATGTTTTCGAGCATATCGGCCACGCCGCCAATTGCAATGGCTACTTGGGTTTTTGAGGTCGGATAAGTATTGTCGGTGTTGGCAACAATGACGGGAATCGTACGGCGTCGCAGGAGATTGACGGCTTTATTGAGGTCGTTGTTCCAGTCAAAACCTTCGTCGTCGAGCAGCACTAGGGCATTAATATCAGCGGTATTGTCTAAATCTACATCGGAGATCGAAAGCGTTCTTAAGTCAGCCGTTTCGATATAATGGGCAGAATCTTCGGTGCCCAAGTACACGGCGGTTCCTTGTTTTACCTTCAATTGTAAATACTCACGCGCCAACATCCCCGAAGAGATGATGCTGTCGGCGGTGACATCGTGTAGTCCCAATCGCCAATACGATTCGGCCAATTGTTGCGGGCTCCGCGAGGCGTCGTTGGTGAGTATATAAAACTGTTTTTGCTGCTGTCGTATATAGGAAAAAGTGTCAACAATGTTGGGAATCAATCCATGAGCATTTTTCAACACCCCAAAAGCATCGAAGAAAAAGACCTGATAATTGTCGGCGATTTCTTTAAAATTATCCAGATTTAACATGCAGTGAAATGTTAGGTAAACGAGCGAAAGGTTTCAATCGTCGTTATTTTTAGGTTTAATTAGTAGGTATATTCGATTGTTAACCAATGTATTAGTTTAGTGTTTATAATTTCAATCGTTCCAAAATAGGCTCTACCGAAAACGTATCAATCGACGGGAAATACGTACTGTAGGCTTCACTTTGGAGTTTGGTGGCGTAGGTGCGATGGAAAAAATATCGCCCGTATTTGATTACATAATTCAAAATGAAAAAACGATAAGCTTCTGGCAAGAAAAGAACTTCGCGCCGGGTGAGCGGAAAGACTTTGTGATATTCTTCCAAAAACCAGCCAAAACGCTCTTCAGCCAAGGGATTAATCCAATACGAAAACACGGTGCGGTCCCCAGCATCGGAACAAACACGACTGAAAAAATAAAAGTCCATGACCCGATAGCTGATGCGGAACCAGTCGTAATCCCAACGTGAAAACAGTTCTAAGTCGTTGGTGACCGAAAAATTGCCGATGTTCCAATCCAGAAACACAGGGATGGTTTCGATTGCCCCTGCAACAATCGTTTTACGGTTTTCCAGAAAACGATTGCACTGAACACGAAGGGCTTCGATGTTCATCCGATGTTCGTAGCCGCCCGTTTCGGTATCCAGCAGGTCGAGCAAATCCTGAATATCCGAACGCAGGGTTTTGGAAGACTTGGGCATGACGGTGCTCACGCGAGAGCAAGCCAGATGAAACCGCGCAATCTCCGAGCCGAGCTTTCTGATGTGGTGCTCTTCCAACCGACGGGGAAGCTTTTCGGCTACCCGGATGGGGTTGTAAAATACCACCCAAACGTCAATGTCTTCCTGTTGATGACGGTATACGTACACTTGGTTATTTTTAACCAGCGACTTCGCTAGCACCGTTTCAAACGGATACAACAGGTTGTTGGCGAGGGTATGAATCAGGCGGTGGTCTTCTTTAAAGTGCTCAAACTTACCGAAATACGAGAGTTTGGCAATGACACGGTCGCCGCCTTCGAGGGTTACCCTGAATACGTGATTGGTAGAAACACGGGCACTTATGTCTTCAATGTGGTCGATGGGGCGACTAGAATCAAAATCGGCCCATGCAAATCTGATGATGGAAGGATAATCTAAAAAACGCATTGTAAAAATTTTTACAAAGATAGCGTTAGTTTTGATTGAATCCTTGTTGGGATAAGGGGTAGGTAAAGAAGTTAAGGGGGATAGCCCCCTTAAACAAGGCTTTAATTTTTAATAATTTTACCCGCGAGTTCTTTCAGATTCAATCCACCGAAGGTTCCCGAGCTCATCATCAACAGATTGGCTTGTTCCCATTTTTGTTCGAGCAAAAACTGTTGTAAAGTTTCGTTATCCGTAAAAACCTGCAAATCATCGCGCTGAAAAGCCGCTTTTACTTCCGATGGCTCAATGGCATCGAGGCGTTTGTGGGCCAGCGTATGAGGGTTATAATACACCACGGCCACGTCGGCGTCATCGAGTCGATGGGCGTATTGGCCGATGAAATTTTTATTTAAACTACTAAAAGTGTGCAGCTCGACGCAGGCCACTAAGGTTCGTTTCGGAAACTGCGCTTTGGCCGCTTTGGTGGTGGCTTCTACTTTGGAAGGAGCGTGTGCAAAATCTTTGAAAGCGGCCGATTTGTCATTTTTAGCCAATGTTTCCATCCGATTTGCCGCTCCCTTGAAGTTCTGAATGGCCCGGTAAAATTGTGCTTGGGTCAGTCCAAGTTCTTCACACACCGCCAATGCGCCGCTAATATTTTTCATGTTATGCTCCCCGAAAACCAACAAAGGCACGTCGCCATAATCGTTGGTAGTGAGGAAGGTTTGCCCATTATTGATTTTGTGGGGGTGGGCCTCGTAAGGAACCGGACGTACATCCAGCCGTTCGTTTTTGCCGATGACGTCGAGCATATCATCGGTTTCGTCAAAAATCAAAACCCCCGATTTTGGCAGCGAGTCGGCCAGTTTTTCAAACTGTTCTACGTACACTTCCCAGGTCGGGAAAACATTATAATGGTCCCACGCAATGCCGCTGATGAGCGCTATGTGCGGGTGATAATGCAAAAACTTGGGGTTGGGGTCGGTAGGGGAGGCGGGGTATTCGTCACCTTCAATCACAATCATGGGGGCGTTGTCGGTTAGCTTCACCATCGTGTCAAATCCTTCCAGTTGGGCACCTACCAAATAATCAAAGACGCGGTTATTGAAACGAAGCACGTGCAGAATCATCGACGTGATGGTGGTTTTACCGTGGCTTCCCGCAATCACAACGCGTTGTTTATGAAGACTTTGTTGGAATATGTATTCAGGATATGAATAGAGTGGCAGGCCTAATTCTGTGGCACGGGCCAGTTCAGGATTGTCTTTACGGGCGTGCATTCCTACAATGACGGCATCAAGTCCCGCGTGTATTTTCTCGGGAAACCAGCCCATTTCGGCAGGTAGTAAACCCAAGGTTTGGAGTCGGGTGAGGGCGGGGTCGTATATTTCGTCGTCCGAGCCGGTCACTTGGTATCCTTTATGATGTAAAGCAATCGCTAAATTGTGCATCACGCTTCCGCCGATGGCAATAAAATGAACCTGCATTTCTCTATAAATAGGGGTTTGAAAAACTTACCATGTTTCTGTTGATGAACTTGGAAAGTTTGAGTAAATGAGTTGTATTTGCAAACAAATTAACAGCCAATCATTCAAACTATCAAACTTTTCACACAATACCAACAAAAACGTGCCACTTTTATTAAGTATTGATACTTCCACGCGCGGCTGTTCGGTTGCGCTACACCAAAACGGTCAGTTGCTTACGAGTTATGACCTCTTGGCCGAAAAATCCTCGTCGGGGATGCTGACTACGCTTATTCAAAATGCCGTCGAACATGCAGGCTTTATGCTGCCCGACGTCGATGCCATCGCCGTAGCCAAGGGGCCAGGCTCTTACACGGGATTACGGATTGCCGTTTCTACGGCCAAAGGACTGTGTTTTGCGCTAGATAAACCCCTTTTGGCCGTCAATACCCTCGAGGCGCTGACGCTCCAGATTAGCGGTTTTTTTGACGAAGACACGCTTTTTTGCCCCATGCTCGATGCCCGTCGAATGGAGGTGTATTGCGCCGTTTTTGACTATGCCTTGAATTATATCGAGCCTACGCAGGCCAAAATTATGGACGGAGAGTCGTTTGCGGAGCTATTACGTCGTCAAAAAATCGTGTTTTTTGGCGATGGCGCCGCCAAATGTCAGCCCGTCATGGAAGCCTACGGCAATGCTTTTTTTCTCCCCGTAGAGGTGCATCCTTCGGCCAAAACGGTGGGACAATTGGCAGTTGGATTGTTTGAGAAACAACAATTTGAGGATGTCGAAACGTTTGAGCCGTATTATCTGAAAGAATTTATGACCACCGTTCCTAAAAAAACGCGTTTGGTTTAACTCAAAAGTACTATCTAAAGTGATTTGCCGTTGTTAACAAAGTTTTGATTGCATTCTAAAAACAGATGAATTGGTTCATGAAAAACAGTATTCTCTCTCTCCTTGGCCTTGTGCTACTGGCAAGTTGTTCTAAAACAAAAGACCCGATGCCCAAAGGCATTGACGCGATTTTTGTGGGAAGCAGTGACAACAAACTCTACGCCATCAATTCCAAAACGGGAATGAAACTGTGGGATTTTACGGCCGCCGACGCCGTACATTCGACGCCAGTGTTGGGCAACGGGTTGGTGTTTGTTGGAAGTTCCGACGAAAAAGTCTATACCTTGGATATTCAGACGGGGGCCAAAGCCTGGGAGTTTGCCGCTGGAATGCGGATTTCTTCCGCGCCCTTTTTTGCCGACGGTACCGTGTACGCTGGTATGGGCAATACTGCCAATTTTACCAGTAAATTGTACGCACTGAACAGCGTGACAGGCGCTAAAAAATGGGAGTTCACGGCCGAGGGACTGAGTGTATCTTCGTGTACGGTGGTCAACGGTAAAGTGTACGTGGGCGGCTACACAAACATCTACGCATTGGATGCCAAAACGGGAGAGAAAGTATGGGAATTTGCTACTGGAACGGGGGTCGATTCGTCGCCCGCCGTAGCTGATGGGATGGTTTATATGGGCAGCAATGATTATAATCTGTACGCGGTAGATGCACTGACAGGTGTGAAAAAATGGCAATTTTCGACGGGCGGCGAAGTAACTTCCTCGCCTACGGTGGCCGACGGAACAGTATTCGTGGGCAGTTTTGACCGTAAAGTCTACGCACTAGATGCCAAAACAGGTACCAAAAAGTGGGAATTCAGGACCGATGGCCCCGTGCTTTCTTCGCCAGTGGTATCCAACGGTGTGGTGTACACGGGCAGTAATGATTATAAACTTTACGCGCTTGATGCCAAAACGGGCGCTAAAAAATGGGAGTTTTGGACGGGCAACCGCATCCAATCCTCACCTGTGGCTTCCGACAGTTTGGTGTACATTGGTAGTTTAGACCGAAAACTTTACGCCGTAGATATTCAGACGGGCAGTAAAAAATGGGAATTTCAAACAGGAGGTAGCATTTATTCTTCGCCCGTGATTCTCAACGCAAAAGGGGGAACTTACAGCGCTAGCGTTAGCGGGCTACAACAATAACCCCATAATATTTTTACGACGGGCGAACTTTTTTAGTTCGTGCGGGTGTTTCACCAGAACCCGATTTCAAATAGCTGTTTTGAGTAAACGCTTTGCAAAAAATAGTTGTCGGTCGTAGGGCATCAACTTTTATTGGGGCCGCCATGGTTTTGACAGCGAGTTGAGGCAATACGTATAAGCACGTCGGGACGTGTGCGCGAGTCCTGTTAAAAACACGCATAAACAATAGCTGGCGAATATAGCTACGCTATGGCTGCCTAATCCGGAGTGATTAAGCTTTAGCCATCGTTCCTCCAACCTCCGCCTTGCGGGTTGGATCAAGGAGCGTCGAAACGTGAGGCTGGTCGGGTTGATGGTGTTGATACCCGGCGAGACACAACACCTAAGGTGCAGGATGAGGTCTGATTTGAACCTTGCCGGCGCTCGAAAATCCAATCAAATCTAAGCGTGTAGAAGGCGTACGGTTTCCTTGTTCTGGACGTGGGTTCGACTCCCACCGGCTCCACAAAAGCCCCCAAATCGAAAGATTTGGGGGCTTTTTATATTTTGATACAATGATTGATACTAAATATCTCTCTGTATTTTGGTTTCCACAAAAATTTCGCTCCGAAGTTTTTCTATGAAGTATTTTAATGAAACTACT
This sequence comes from Runella rosea, assembly GCF_003325355.1. GTDB lineage: Bacteria > Bacteroidota > Bacteroidia > Cytophagales > Spirosomataceae > Runella > Runella rosea. The sequence continues at coordinate 1,649,107 of NZ_CP030850.1, read as the reverse complement.
TTTTAATAGACTGGTAATTTCTCACCACTTCTGACTTTTGAGGATTTATACTGATCTGACTCATGCCGATTTTCACTCATCCTGATCTTGCGCCCATTACCCGACACGCCCGGGCCATGTACAGTTCTCGCTTGCTCATTGCCGCAGTTCATCACCTTCATGCCTTTGAGCAGCTCGCAGCGGGCCCGCTTGCTCCGTCAGATTTGCAGGCGCGACTTGGGCTAAGGGAACGCCCGGCCATGGTCCTGTTTCCTGCCTTATGCGCAATGGAAATGTGGGCGTACGATGCCTCTGGAAAACTTCAGTTAACGGCGCTTGGACAACATCTTACCCAAAAAGCAAGGCCTACATTGACGGAGTATCTGGGGTTGGAAAAGAATGATGCTGGAGTGATCGAAATGGCCGAATGGCTCTTAAATGACGGCCCGCAACTCTCTGGGGTTAGCGGTACGGCCTACGTAAAAGAAGGGACTGGTCCTTCGCCGATGGATGAGCCAACCACTGCTCGGGCGCTGACATTGGCGCTAGCGGGCCGCGCAGAGTGTTTAGCGCCAATCGTTGCCAATAAACTCCCTAAACACAACGGGCACTTGCTGGATGTGGCGGGCGGAACGGGGTACTTTAGCTATGAGTGGTTGTTGGTCAATCCGCAAGCTACGGCTACGGTGTTTGACCGCCCAGCGGTGTTGGCGGTGGCGGCCGAATTGTTGGAGAAGTTTTGTCAAAGTGGTCGGCCTGGGGTTGCTGGGGTTCGGGAGCGGGTTAAGTTTCAGCCCGGTGATATGCTGACGGACCCATTGCCATCGACCGATATTTTACTGGCAGCGAGCCTGTTTCACGACTGGCCGACCTATACTTGTCAACAATTAGCGCGTCGTTTTGCGGCGGCCCTTCGGCCCGAAGGTGAGTTGTGGATTCACGACGCTTTTCTGAACGACGAATTGGACGGGCCATTGGCTGTTACAGATTACTCGGCGCAGTTGTTTTGGGTGACCAAAGGCCGAGCGTATAGCCGTCGTGAGTACCGAGGGTGGCTACGTGAGGCTGGGTTGATTCCCTCGATGGAGAGTTTTGCCACCCAAATGGATTATGGACTTATTTGGGCTAAGAATTCCAGTAAGGGCTGATTTTTGGGGCCTAAGAGGTACATATATCCAAAATTAGGTCAGTTTTTAGTGGATAACTTTGTGACTTTTTCTTTTTGTGCTTCCTCCAAAATCGCTAGTCTTTTTAATAATTCTTCCAATCCTTGATTCTGTTTTATCAGGACGTCGATTTGCTTTTGTTGTTCTTTGACGGCATTGACGAGCGGTATGATAAAATCCGAGTAAGCTAACGAATACGTGCCGTTTATTGATTTTTTCAAACCGCTGAAAGGAACGCCTAATGATTGTATCACCTGCTCAATATCTTGAGCGATGAAGCCATCGCAACGCGTTTTGGAGGAGTCGACCCGATAATTGTAAGAAACCGTTTGCAGCCGATTGATAAAATCCAGTCCTAGGCGCGAAGTATAAATGATATTCTCTTTCAGCCGGCGGTCTGAAGGTTGGCTCCAAGCAACTTGCCCTTCAATAACGGTAACATTGTCATTGCCGATACGCACTTTGTTGGGGGCGTCTACAATGGCGCTTGCACCGAGAGCAGTAGCATTGGTGAAGTCGCCAGAAGTGTTTGAGTTTGCTCCAATCAAAGTATTATTGCTGCCAGTTATAATGGCAAATCCAGCTAAGTAGCCATACACGGTATTGTTAGACCCTGTCTTGTTGGCTGGGAGTGCATATCCACCAGTGGCGGTGTTGAAGTCCCCCATCGTATTGGAGCCAAAAGCGTTGTATCCATTGGCGGTATTGTAGTTTCCAGATACGTTGGAGTAAAGTGCGTAGTAGCCGTTGGCGGAGTTTGCGCTGCCAGTTGTGTTTAATTTTAGTGCATTAAATCCGATAGCGATATTGAAATTGCCGCTTATGCTCGATTTGAGTGCTCCTCCGCCTAGCGCCACATTTGTAGTGTCATTTATGTGGTTTGTGTTACCTATCAACCCTTTAGGGGTAAGGGTAACGGAGCCATTGTCATGGTTTAATGTAGAAATTTGGCCCGTCGCCATGAATGAAGTGAGGAGTAATATTATAAAAATAGCATTTTTCATACGTTTTGACTTTTCCCGTAACGGGAAGTATTAGAATGTTTTGCGGTCGTTAGGAGTTAAACCAAATGAATATAAATAACTCTTGTAACCCAAAATATGTCCAAAGTCAGTAATGAAAGAATGAATGCTAATATGCTGTTTTACAATGTGGTACGTTACTTAATCCAAAAACGGCCTCGCGTTTTACGGGCCGTTTTTGGTTTTTTTAATTGACTTGGAATATAAGAGGCTAAAATCATACCGTTACGGCTTCCAACAACTCAATTTTATTCCGTGAGAGTTTGACGCGGCCGAGGTTTTCGAGTTGTTTGAGAAGGCGAGAAATGACCTCGCGGGAGGTGGCTAACTCGTTGGCGAGTTCTTCGTGGGTGATGTTAAATACACTGCATCCGCACTGCTTCGACTTGCGTTTGAGCAAGTTGATGAGGCGTTCGTCAAGCTTGTGAAAGGCAATTTGGTCAATGGCTCCTAGCAAATCGTCAAAGCGTTTTTGATAGGTGGCAAATACGTACTGCTTCCATGAAGGATATTTGTTCATCCAGTCTTCTACCTTTTCGACAGGAACCGTGATGAGGCGGGTTTTTTCGTCGGTAATGGCTGTGATTTCACTTTGCCGACGGTTCAGGCAGCAAGTCAATGACATGGCACAGGAATCCAGTCCGCCCAGATAATACAGCAGCGCTTCACGGCCGTCGGGGTCGGAGCGCGAAATCTTAACCGAACCTTTCAAAATAATTGGAATTGTACGAATATACCCGCCGGGCCGCATCAGTACGTACCCTTCGTCTACTTCCATGTAATTGCCAATCTCGGCCAATTCGTTCAGCAATCCTGCCTCAAATATGTTTGCAAACTGTGTTTTTAAGGTCTGACTGTCTATTTTCATGTTTGTTTTTAGGTCGTATTGAGCTTACAACACATTTGAAGTAAATTCAATTGCTGAAAAGTCGTTTTTTATTTTGATAAATGAACAGTAGTAAAAATTTAATCATTCATACAAAAGGGTTACTTCTCGTTCTGCATTGAGAAATACTACCTTTATTTTAAAGGCTTCGGCAGGATGATTGTTGGTGGGGTACCAATTTCGGCCAACAGGAACGATAATCAGTAGCCCAGTATCTTGGCCAATCACGCTGAAGGTGTCGCTTGGAGGCTGTTTGGCAAAATATCCCAAACGATATTCTGTAATCAATTTTTCGCATTCGTCCTTTACATTTTCCACGGGCAGGCCTATTTCACTCACTGATAGAATAAACGAGGAATCAAATGAAATTTTATCCCCGTCGGGAAGGTCATTGCGGCCAATAAATTCGAGTATATTGCCATTGTTATCATAGAAATAAAATGATTTTGCATTCCAATTGACAAAGTCGGCGAGTTTGGAGCTTTCTGAAATGGGCAGAAGGTCCACATTGTTGCTCATTTGACTGAATGCGTCCATCACCGAGATGTAGGGGATATTAAATGCAAAATGATACCGTGGGCGTAGGTTTGTAGATTTTTCAAAACAAAGGAGGGTTGTTCCTGCGGCAAAAGAAAGGGTGGATGTTTCTTCGCTGACAATGCTTAGCCCCAAAATACGGGTATAAAATTGTTTGGTTTCTGCAAGGTTGTCAGAAAGCAAGGTTAATTCTTTAATGGTCATTTCTGGGGAAAATTTTAAAAAATGATTTGGAGTTGAAATTTATACCTTTTGGGGCGATAAAGATAAATTTTTGAAGGAAAATGAGTCAAAAAATAGAAACCACGCATTTACTAGTTATTCCCTGCGATAAACTATTTCTGGAAACGGCAATTGAGGGAAATGCGGCGTTGGAAAAATACCTGAAGGTTTTGGTGCCTGAAAAATGGACTGATTTTGGCACGCGCCCGTTCAAATATGCCCTGCAAAAAATTAAGGCAGATGAAAATGAGAAGGGCTGGTGGACGTATGTGTCTATTCATAAAAAAGACAATGTACTGATTGGGAGTTGTGGGTACAAGGGAAAACCTGATGCCGATGGCACCGTTGAGATAGGCTACGAAATTATCAAGCCCTACCGTAATCAGGGCTTAGGAACGGAATTGGCAAAGGCACTGGTCATGAATGCCTTTACTAATCCCTCCGTTAAAGTAATTAAAGCCTATACTTTGGCGAAGGATAATGCGTCTACCCGTATTTTGACTAAAAATGGGTTTCTGAAAAAAGGAGAAATAGACGACGTTGCCAACGAAAAACTGTGGCGGTGGGAATTGAAAAAATGAATAGTCGAGAAGAGCATTAGGTAATAAAAAATAAAGCACAGCGAAGTTCACTGTGCTTTTATTACTATACTCAACGTTATGAAAAAATTGTACTTATAAAATCTATAAGTTTGATGTTTTAGGATTATTTTTAAGATACGGTACTGTATTTATTAGACACCCCTAAAATATAATATATTCTTGAAATGAGTCAAAATCAAAATTGTGAATTCGATGTGCAATATTATACCAAGATGTTAATATTGTCAAATATAATTATCAAACGGTCGTTTGTAGGGGTTTGTTTATGGTGAATAGTGTTTTATGGTATATTTTATATTTGTTTAGTATATTTAAATGTCATTGCCTGAAATGTTTAAAATAATCAGTAATCTCCCTTTGGGGTTTTGTGCCAACCAAGCATAGAGGGGTAGCTCTAAAATGCGATTTGTTTTATGGGTATATTAAAAAGCAACGCTTCCCGAACTTTACGTAGGATAGGGAAGCGTTGTTTTTTGTCAATGAAGCTTCCAGAATCAATGAATAATTTCCACTTTGCTTCTATCAGTGTTTAAGTCCCAAAATTTCTGTGCCAGAATCTCGGGCGAATGGGTCGAACTGCTGGGGCTAATTGCGCCGCTTACGGTCACCGTACCCACAAAAATATTGTCGGATTTTAAGGCTTGGTGCAATTGGAGGGCAAGGTTTCTGATGCCAGCTTTTCCCAACGAAATAGTAGCCATTGCGGGGCTTGGATGAATGGCCGCACCGCCACCTGTCAGCAGTACAGAGCCTTTATTTTCCTTTAAATCGGCCAACAAAAACCTGGTGGCGGCTAAGGCATTGGCTACGCTGATTTTGAATCCGTTGGTCAAATCTTCCACCGTTTCTTCCATCAGGGGCTTTATTCGGTAGTCTACGGCGTTGTATTGTAGAATAGAAATACTGCCCAACTGAGACTTTAAATCAATGATGGCCTTTTCCAATTGGTTGGTGTCGGCTACATCGGCGGCCGAAAAAGCCGACGTGATGCCCAAACTTTGCAGATGATTTTTGTAGCCAGCCAGTTTTTCTGGATTTCGGCTGATCATTCCTACTTTATAGCCTTCTTTTCCGAATTTTTCGGCAATGCCTAAACTAAGTCCCTGCCCCATTCCGATGATTAAAATTGTCTTTGTCATTGGTTTTTGTTTGATGTTTTATGGTTAAAAATCAAATCACACACTTAGCATTGAATATCTCCATTACAGATAATGGGCAATGGCTTCTTTGGTTTGGGTATCATACAGCAGAAATCCCTCACGTTTATCGTCAAGTTGTCCTGCCAATACGCCTTTTTCGGTCCAAACGGAGGTTTTTCCGCCGCTTTCAAAATTATCGCAGTACCCTATGCAGTTGGACATGAGCACCGTCATTGAATGTTTTTTTGCAATATCTGCCAACGTTTGCGCAGCCTTTTCAATCCCCGCCGCCGACTTAGCCACGCTTGCTAGGTAGAGTTCGGCACCGTTTTTTACGGCCGTTTCAGAATGTTCAGGAATTGATAGTTCGTAACAGATGGCAAGGGCAACGTTGGATTGAGCACCAATCAAGCCAACGCTGCTTTGCCCACTGATAAAAAAAGGCGTTTCGTCGGGGTGTAAATACTTTTTGGAATACATACCGCGTGCGGTATGGGGTTGAAACAAAATCATGCTGATGCTAATGCCTAAATCGTTCTTGACGGGCATACCAAGGCCAATCGTGCACTGCGCTGCGTCGCTGATGATTTGAAAATCATCCAGTTGGGATGTGTCAACAGATACGGCCAAGGCATTGGCCAGTTCGGGTTCGTAACCCGTCAAAGAAAGCTCTGGAAAGATAATGATGTCGGCGCTGTTGGCCACCGCCAATTCAATTAACTTTTTGTGAATTGCAATATTTCTCGGGATGTCGCCTTTGATGGGTTTGGTCTGAACTGCACAAATTCTCATACCGTTGGACGTTTTGAAAGGCATCCCCTTGTGAAATGCCCCAAATTCAGCATTTCACAAGGGGACTTCTGTGGTTAGTGTAGAATGGCTCCCAGGAATTGAGCCGCACTCGTAAAGGTCACATCTGGATAGCGGCCATTGTCGAGGGTATCGTGGTGAACGCTAAACATTCCGTGCATGTATTGGGCGTTTTGCCAGTCGGGATAAAGTGCATTTTCGCTTTCAGGATGGGCTTCGCGTTCGCTTTTGATGTAAGCGGCTAGCCCGTCGAGGCTACCCATCGGGGCAAGGCTAAACGGCGATTTTGTAATTTCACTCGCCAGCGTTACCAATTCTTTAGGGCTTATTTGAAAACTAGCGATTCTAAGGTATCGAGGAGTGGAGGCGTCCAGGGCCGCAGCGGCGGTGTAAGCCGCTGTGTCGTCCATGGTGGCGTAGTCTACTTGCCAGTCAATATCGTCGCCCCAGTAGCCAATGGTCTTATTGTTGGCATCTAGTGGAGGAATGTTGTAAGCCAACAACTCTGCAAAACAACCGTTGAAAATCGTCGTTGCGGCAATCGGGGCCTTGTCAAGATGGGTATGGAATTCGCGTCGTAAATCAAAGTTACGGTTGGCTCCGACGGGGATTTTGGTAAAGTCGGTGGCGTAGTCGGAAGGGATAAAACGGGGTACACCTGCCGCTACTGCTGCTTCGAGCAATCGCGCTTGAGCGTCAACAATCACATCGTGGAGGCCTTGCAGGGCCGAAACCACGCAGGATACGCCCGCACAAGCCTTGGTGAGTTCTTCGACGCTCGACATATCTACTGGAATAACCTGTACGCCGCGTTGTTCAAACGCTGCCCATTTTGCTGCGTCGCTGCCTGCCCGAACCACCATACGGACATCTGCTCCTCTTTCGAGCAATGCATTGATAATTTTTCCGCCGAGATTACCGGTACCGCCTGCGATTAAGATAGTGTTTTTCATGTTTCGTTTTTTGTGAGAAATTAAGGTACTTAAATTAACAACTTTTTTGAAGGTTGGTTCCACACAGGAAATCGTCGATGGGGCAAAAACGAAATCCGTCTTCGACTCATCGACGATTTTTAAATTATTTCCCTCTATCAGTGAAATTGTTTAGGTACGTTTTTCTGCTTTGAAGTGGCTTCTTGATCGTTCCTAATATTGGCTCATTATACTAGTGACCCTGTTGCGCATTCATATGGTTATTAAGTCCCACCAATACAATCGCGCAGACCGCCAGCATAGCCAACGAAACTGAGACCAGCAAAAATGAAATAATGGCTTCTTGGATGGGTGTTCCTTCTTTGCCCAGGGCGATTGGCATCATCCTTCCAGCTCCGGTAATGGCGGCAAACAATACCGCTGCAAAATTGGAAAACGTGCCGTAGAGCGCGAGGCCGAAAGTGATGTTGAGCCATTTGTCAGATAGTGCCACCCGGTTCCAAATCAGTCCTAATACAATCAAAAAGATGCCGTTCATCACGCCTTCAAGGTGAGTGCTTAGCCCCATTCGGGGGTTGGCCATCAGCGGAACAAACAAACCAGCGGTTAATCCAAAAAAGAATAAAAGAACGCCGTAAAAAATCAATTTATTGGCGTGCTTGCTTGGTGATTTTACATTTTCCATTTTGTTAAATTTAGGTTTAGGTAAGATGATAATCGCTCGTATAGATAGATTTTTTTGCGGTCTATTATACATGCTAAAAATACTGTTTTTATTAATTAACCAAAGTTCAGGAAATGGAAACTCCACCTAAATTTTTTGTCTCAACATGTGATTTGTAAAGTGGAAGAGCAATAAGTGAATAAAGGCCACCAAGAAGTGTTTTAGAGAATTAGGTACAGCAGGGGCTTGGTGTGAACAGTCAGTGCCAATCCATAGATGATTAGAAACACTCAAATAAGTGCTTGACAAGCAGTGGTATAATCTGAAAAATGAGTATTGCTCTTCTTTGGAAAGAACAACGTTATAGATAAAAACTATATAGTCATAAAAATAATCAATTTGATTTATTTGACACTCTGGTGTAATTTTGAAGATGAATTATTAAAAAAAGATTGCCTTCAGCCAAAAGTCAAATGTAAAAATTAAGCGTAGATGTCGGCACAAATGTGCTATTATTCTGTAAATTGCCTCCCTGCATACACAACCTGATAAGCAACCAAAAATCACTGCAAATTAACTTACTAAACATTTTATTAATTAAGAAAAATGGAAAATAATACAGCTTCGGGCACATCAGCTTACGATGTTAACGGTGAAGCCAAGTGTCCGTTTCACAATGGAACTGCTAAGAAAAAGCCAAGCGCTGGCGGTGGTACTAGCAACCGTGACTGGTGGCCAAATCAACTAAAATTGAACATCCTCCGTCAAAACTCTCCCCTTTCCAATCCGATGGGTGAGTCGTTCAACTACGCTGAAGAGTTCAAGAGTCTTGACTTAGCTGCGGTGAAGAAAGACATCTTTGAGCTCATGACAACCTCTCAGGACTGGTGGCCCGCCGACTACGGTCACTACGGTCCATTCTTTATCCGGATGGCGTGGCACAGTGCTGGTACTTACCGTATTGCCGACGGACGTGGCGGCGCAGGTTCAGGTACCCTTCGCTTTGCCCCTCTCAACAGTTGGCCCGATAATGGAAACCTTGATAAGGCGCGCTTGTTGCTGTGGCCAATCAAACAAAAATACGGCAGAAAGATTTCGTGGGCTGATTTAATGATTCTCACTGGCAACTGTGCCCTTGAGTCGATGGGCTTCAAGACCTTTGGTTTTGGAGGCGGTCGTGAGGATATTTGGGAACCAGAAGAAGATATTTATTGGGGTTCAGAAGCCGAATGGTTGGGCGACAAACGCTACACTGGCGACCGTGAATTGGAAAATCCGCTTGCGGCCGTTCAGATGGGGCTCATCTACGTAAATCCAGAAGGTCCTAACGGAACTCCCGATGCGCTGGCTGCGGCCCGTGATATTCGTGAAACGTTTGGCCGCATGGCAATGAATGACGAAGAGACGGTGGCGCTGATTGCGGGTGGACACACCTTCGGTAAAGCCCACGGTGCGGCCGACCCAGGCGAATACGTGGGTCGCGAGCCCGCAGGAGCAGGCATTGAGGAGCAAAGCCTCGGTTGGAAAAACTCTTTCGGCAGCGGCAATGGTGTCTACACCATCACCAGCGGTTTGGAAGGCGCATGGACCACCAATCCAACGGTGTGGGACAACAACTATTTCGACAACTTGTTTGGATTTGAATGGGAACTTACCAAAAGCCCAGCCGGAGCGCAGCAGTGGACACCCAAAAACGGTGCGGGCCTCGGTAGCGTGCCTGATGCCCACGACCCCGCGCAGCGTCACGCGCCTATGATGTTTACGACCGACATCGCTTTGCGAGTAGATCCTATTTACGAACCGATTTCTAGACGTTTCCATGAGAATCCCGATCAGTTTGCTGATGCGTTTGCTCGGGCATGGTTTAAATTGACCCACCGCGATATGGGCCCTATCGCTCGTTATCTCGGCCCAGAAGTACCCTCAGAAGAGCTAATTTGGCAAGACCCTGTTCCTGCCGTTACGCACGAACTGATTGATGCGCAAGACATCACTGCGTTGAAGGCAAGCATCCTTGCTTCTGGTTTGTCGGTGTCTCAATTGGTATCAACCGCTTGGGCGTCGGCATCTACCTTCCGTGGCTCCGACAAACGCGGTGGCGCAAACGGTGCCCGTATTGCCCTTGCCCCACAGAAGGATTGGGACGTGAATCACCCGGGCCTTTTGGCGAATGTATTGGAGAAATTGGAAGGTATCCAAAAAGAATTCAACAGCAGTCAGTCTGGCGGTAAGCAGGTATCTCTCGCTGACCTGATCGTGTTGGGTGGATGTGCAGGTATTGAGCAGGCAGCTAAGAAAGCTGGATATGACGTGACAGTTCCTTTCACACCTGGGCGTACCGATGCCACTCAAGAACAAACTGATGTAGAATCTTTCGCGGTTCTTGAGCCAGAAGCCGATGGTTTCCGCAACTACGCCAAGACCAAATACACGGTGTCTGCCGAAGAAATGCTCGTTGACAAAGCACAATTGTTGACCCTGACCGCGCCAGAAATGACCGTGCTTGTGGGTGGTATGCGTGTTCTGAACACAAACTACGGTTTTTCTAAACATGGCGTATTTACCAAGCGCCCAGAGACACTTACCAACGATTTCTTCGTCAACCTACTTGATTTGCGCACGACTTGGAAAGCTGCTTCACCTCACCAAGATGTGTTTGAGGGCCGTGACCGCTCGACGGGCGAACTCAAGTGGACGGGTACCCGCGTTGACCTGATCTTTGGTTCAAATTCAGAGCTTCGTGCCTTGGCGGAAGTGTATGGATGTGGAGATGCGCAGGAGAAGTTCGTAAAGGACTTTGTGGCAGCGTGGAACAAGGTGATGAACCTCGACCGCTTCTAATTGTCCTGATTTTAGCACCATATTATATCCATAAAGAGGTGGCTCGGCAACGGGCCACCTCTTTTATTTTCTAAAATGAGAATGCCATCCAGATGAACAAGTGGTTTCAGCTTTGGCCTTTCTCCATTTTATACTTAACTATTTTGGCAATGAGTTCAAGAGGTAATGGTTTATCATAAGTAAATTGAAGGGTGTCTTTTGTTCCTTTTCCTCTGTATTGCTCCATTTCGTCTTTAAATTTATCCATTCCATACATTGGATATAGGCCAATGTGTTTTTTATAGGCAGCAAACCAAATTGATACAGAATTCAATTTGAATGCGGGCATTCCATAACTGATTGTTTCGTGAGCGTCTGGCACCGCGTTCTTTATTGTTGCCCTCATTTGTTCCAAAAGTGCTTGTGTCTCTGCTGGAAAATCAGCGATATACTCGTCTATGTTTGCTGGCTTTTTTGAGGGCATAGATTTTCTGTTTTATGAGAAGTTTTATATTTTACTTGTTGACTTTGAGAAATGATTAAGCGTTTTTATTAGGTTAATCACAAATCACAAATTTCCCTGAAATAAAGCCTCCCGAATCATCACAAAGTTTAATGATTGGGGAGACTTTAGAGTGGGATTGCTAGGAGTTAAAGTTCTTACTTATGAAAACTTATAGTGTATTTTGCAAAACTTGAACACCACCATTTTCGTTAAGACACCTCCCAGCCCTTCCGATAGGTACGGCGCAGGTATTTCTCGGCGGCCGGATAATTTGGAAATTTCATTTTAACGGAATCCCATTCAAGCAATTGGTCTGGAACGCGAATCGCTACCGTACCCAACAATACCGCTTCGGTCATGGGGCCAGACTGTGCAAAGTGAGATTCGGTTTTTTCGCCGCCCAAACACGCATCCACAAAATGGTGGTAATGATTGCGCTCGGCCAAAGTGGGCAGGATATAATCTTTTACCTTGCCGTTGGGGAAAGGAATGACCACGGGCATTTTTTGGTGGGGAATCAATAACGCGCCTTCTGTGCCAATCAACATTGCTGATTCGGCGGGGTATTCGCCGTCTTTGTATAAATCCCGGATTTCTTGCGGTGGGTAAAACTCACCGTCAAACCACTCTGCTTGAAAGGTGTTTGAAGCGGTTAATTCATTACCCGGAAATTGCCACGTAATGTGGTTTCCCTGCGGCCATGTGTCGGCGCGGCGTTCGGGGGAATCTTTCCATGATTTTTGGACTTCGGCAATCACCGATAGAGGGGCTTTCATGCCGAGACCTTTCCAAACTGCATCAAAAATATGGCAGCCAATGTCGCCCGACCAACCCGTACCGAAATCCTGCCACGTACGCCAGATGGCGGGGTGATAAATATCGGGTGCGTAGGGGCGCACGGGGGCGGTGCCCAGCCACTGATCCCAATGCAGATGGGCGGGTACTTCGTGGGCCTCCGCGGGGCGCGGACCCACCAAGCGGTACCTCGCTACTGCACCTGGACGGTTGGAACATAAATAGGCGTGTTTTATTTTGCCGATAATGCCCTGTTTGATTAACTGCACTGCCGTACGGTCGCCCATGCCGGAAGCGATTTGAGTCCCGAGCTGGGTCGTGACGCCCGCTTTGACGGCGGCTTTGGTTAATTCCCGAACCTCGGCCACATCATGGCACATTGGTTTTTGGCAATACACGTGTTTTTTTCGGTGAATGGCCTCTACCGCAATGGGGAAGTGGTTATGGTCGGGTACGCTGACGTTGACCGAGTCAATGTTGCCAGATTCGGCCTTGAATAATTCGCGCCAGTCGGTGTAAGTGCGTGCGCCGGGAACAAACTCTGCGGCGCGCTTGAGGTTTTTTTCGTCGACATCACACAGCGCCACGATTTCGACGTTGGCATGTTTCTTGAATTGTTGCAAATCGCCCCAGCCCATTCCACCCACACCAATACAGGCATGACGGAGTTTGGTCGGGGCAGCATTGGCTTCCGAACTGAACAGGAGGGGAGCGGCCATGGCGGCGGTGGCGGCTTTGGCCAAAAACTCCCGCCTAGATTCGGAGGTAGGCTTATTTTTCATGTAGTTATGAGGTTTAGATGATGTTATAGATTGAAACGTATATGAATAACAGGAGTATAAGGCATCGCCTATTCTTTTTTTACCTGTTATTGCCTGAAAATTATACTACGTACAAGCCGTTTGATAGGCACAGTTTGGCGGGAGGAATCTTTTGAAATCCTATCAGGCATTAAACAAAATCGATGTTTTTAATATAATCGGAAGAGGGGATACTCCACTTAATTCTCTTGGCTATGCAAATTCCCAACCTATCACTTCTGGGTCTGCGTGGGGAGTGGCATAGCTAACAATGTAGTCTTCGTGGCGGCGAGTAGCGAGAAAATAAAGTTGACCATTTCGGTACACATGACTGTTTATAGTGGGCACCTGTTTCATATCATCGCAGAGCCCTTCGCCCGTGGCTTTCAGCAATGCTTCTTTTCTGGTCCAGATTCTGTAGAAATTGCGTCTGTAATCTTTGGTTGAAAGCATAGCAAATTCTTCCTCCGAAAAACAGGCATCGACAACGGGTTGAAGGTCAAAGTCAAGGTTGGTTTTTTCGGAATCAATTCCAACTTCAAAAGGACTGAAGGCAAGGTAAATATGGTCGCCAGAATGACTGAGGTTAAACGCTTGCCCCTCAAAAAAAGGTTTATGGGTGTGGGTCTTCGAAAAAATAATCTTTTGAGGAGCAAGGCCCGTTTGCTCGGCTAAGATTTTCCGTAAAACGTACTTGCCCAGCAGGTATAATTCGCGGTCTTTGGAGTGGAAGAAACGGTTGGCGCGTGCCGTTTCTTCCAAACTTACATTCGCTAAAATGGCCTCTTCCAGCGTCAGGTAGCGGTTTCTGTGGATAAAAACAATTTGGGTTTTTATCTTTTGCAGTCCCAAAAAAGCCTCAGTGTCCCATTCCCGAAAAGAAAATGACTCCATTATTTGATAATAGGCTTGTTCAGAACCTTTTGCAATTTTCTGGCAAACACCCGGTCGTTGGGAGGCAGAAGGAAAGTCTTATGGTCTCCTGGCACGTTGGTTATCATCAAACCTTGGGGCGAATACGGTTTCCAGCCCAAGTAAACGGGGTCATCAACGTAATAAATTCTTTTGGCTACTCTGAAAAGGCAAATCACGTCGTCGTAGGGAGTGAGCTTATAATTTATATAGGCATTTTCATAATGACGATTGATGCGGTCTTCCAAAGGAACGGGAGCGTTTTTGTCAGGAATGGCTTTACTGAGCATTGATTTGACCTTTGCTTTTGAGATATAAGCCTGATAGCGAAGGGTTTCCTGGGGGTCTTTTATCAAGTTTTGAAAGATAAATGTAAGCTTCTTGGGTTGTCTTAAAATCTTGGTTTTGTAACGCTCAAGGGTCGACAAATGATAGTCTTCGTTGTCGATAAACGTATCAATCATTCCGAGAAGTTTTACTTTTTTACCTATCTTTTTCAATTGTTTGGCCATTTCGAAAGCGATCACTCCCCCGAGAGAGTAGCCCACAATGGCGTATTCATCTCCCAGATTAGCCTCTAGAATTTCCTTGTTGTAGATTTCAGCAATGCCCTCTATGGTGTCGGTTTCTATTTTTTTACCGTCAAGCCCGAGGGCCTGAAGACCATAAATGGGCTGCTCTTCGTCAAAATAGGAAGTCAGTGGAGAGAACATCAACACGTTTAGCCCTGCCCCGTGGACCAGAAAAAGGGGCGTTTTGGTCCCGCTGGGTCGGATAGGCACGAGTGCTCTGTAGGTAGTCTTTCCTTGGATTCGGTCGATGGCGGCGGCAAGCGACCTAACACTTGGACTTTCAAAAAGAATAGCAAGCGGAAGTTTTTTGCCCGTTACTTGATAAATTTGCTGCATTACTTGTGCCGCAATCAATGAGTGGCCGCCGATTTCAAAAAAGTTGTCGTCAAGCTCAATCTCGTTATTGTTCAGTGCTTTACGCCACACCTTGGCGACGGTCAACTCCGTCGGAGTAAACGTAGAGTTCACTTTGGGCGGGGCAGGGGCGGGCAGACTTCCGGGCAATTGCAGGCTGTTTTTATCAATCTTCCCGTTGGGTGTCAACGGAAACTCTTGCAAAACGATATACTGTTCAGGAATCATGTACGCGGGCAGGTAGCCTTGCAGCAATTGTTTCCAACCGGCGGGCGTCATTGCTTGTCGGTTGGGTTCCGATGTATAAAAAGCCGCGAGCACCGTAATATTGTTCCGGGTGACTGGCTTGACCACTGCCTGCTTTACTCCGACGTTGGCAAGCGTCATACAGTGTTCTATTTCGCCGGGTTCAATCCTAAACCCATTGATTTTTAGCTGTTGGTCAATCCGGCCAAGGCATTGAATCTCACCGTTTTCCAAGAGTTTGCCCAAATCGCCCGTTTGATACATTTTTTGATCGGGCAGATTCAGAATGGTGTCTGGCAAAAATCGCTCGGCGGTGAGGGCAGGTTGATGAAGATAGCCCCGGCCTACGTTGTCGCCAGCAATGTATATTTCACCCACTGCTCCGTCTGGAACGAGCTGTCGCTGCTCGTTGAGCAGGTAAATCCGGGTGTTGAAAATAGGCTTTCCGATGGTAATGACTTCATCGTTGTCAGAAATTTTCTTGACCGTTGCCCAGATGGTGGTTTCGGTAGGGCCGTATACATTCCACACTTCATTGACTTTACGCAACATCTTTTTCGACAAATCTTTCGACAGCGCTTCGCCACCACAGATTGCTTTGACTGGCAACGAAAGATTGTCGGCCACGTCGAGGATGCTATTCCAAACCGAAGGAGTGGTTTGTAAGACCGTAATTTTTTCGGTTTGAACGCACTCAATGATTTCCCGGGCATCTTTTGAATCTGCCGAATTGAGCATCACCATTGTTGCTCCCGAAATGAGCGGTAAAAAAAGCTCAAGGTAAAAGATGTCGAACGATATACTGGTGATGGAGAGTAGCTTATCGTCGGAGGTCATTCCGGGCGCGTGCTTCATACTCAGCAGTAGATTGACCGCATTGCGGTGTTCAATCTGAACGCCTTTGGGTTTACCGGTCGAGCCAGAAGTATGCAAAATATAAATCAAATCACGACTGCTTCGGGAGAGCGCTGGCGGGGTGGTTTGATAGGTTTTCAACAATGGAATAATCACCTCAATGCAGAGGGTATTGATGACTTCCTCAAACCGAGTTTTGAATTTGAGGGACGTAATGAGCGTTTTTGCACCTCCATCTTCCAATATATAATTGACGCGTTGGGCGGGGTAATCTGGGTCAATGGGTTGAAATACTGCGCCTGCTTTTGCAATGCCCAAAATGGCCACTGGCAGATACAGGGAGCGCTCAAGGGCCAGTCCCACAATGTCGCCGTGGCGGATACCGCTTTCGATGAGATAATGCGCAAATTGATTGGCCTTTGTCTCCAGTTCCGCGTACGACATTTTTGTCCCCTTAAAATTAATCGCCACCGCTGAAGGGAAGTCCGCTGCCGTCTCAGCAATGAGTTGGTCAACGGTTTTATGGGTTGGAGAGGGCGTTAGAGTGTCATTTAAGGCTTGGTAGGTTCGGCCGTCGGAAATGGGCGTGATTCCTGGCAGGTTGCGGAGTAGGATGGCTGGGTTTTCGACCACCTGTTGCAAAATAGATTCAAAATGCCAGTGTAACTTTTGGATTGTTTCAGCCTTAAACAGGTTGGTATTGTACGACCACTCAAAGGTCATTTCGCGTTCAGAACCACTGGCATTCAGAAAGAACTCGAAAGTTTCGTAATGGCGCGGATTGCTGAGAAGGGTGTAAGAAAGTCCCTCAAAATGAACGTCGTTGGTCATGCCCAAGTCCACATTGAAGGAAACGGGTACGAGCGCAACGCGCGACGGGTCGCGGGGGATATTGATGAGCTTGAGCAGGCTGCCAAACGTAAGCTGTTGATGCTCATAGCAATCCAAAATGGCCGACTTTCGGGCTTTCAGATAGTCCGCAAAAGACTGCTCGGGAGAAGGAGCACTCCGCATGGGCAACATATTGACGCAGTGCCCAATGAGGTGAGTGTTTCCCGTCACCGATTGACCAGCGGTGGGCAATCCAAAAACGATGTCTTTTTGACCAGAGGCCTTATACAAAAAGACTTCAAACGCCGCAATAAGGGTAGTTATGAAGCTGCATCCGTTTTGAGACCCCACCTTTTTGAGCGCCGCCGCCAGCGACGGAGCGATGGGATAATCGTTGCGTTGGCTTGAATAGGAACGAGTGGCGGGCCGGGGGAAATCGGTCGGAAAATCAAAGATGGGTACGTTGTTTTTAAACTGGTTTACCCAAAACTCTTTAATGGCTGCGTACTCCTCCGTTTGCTCAAATTGCTTGCGTTCGTTGGCATATTGGGCATACTGAACCACAGCGGGCAGCGCAGGGAACGTATTTGTAGAATAGGCCGAATACAACTTGCCGAGATCTTGCAGGAGGATACCCAACGACCAACCATCAAACAAAATATGATGACCAGTCAGCGTAAATTGCCACGTTTCGGGGCCTGTTTTGATAAGATATGGCCTAAACAACGGCCCTTTGACGATGTTAAAAGGCGTATCAGCTTCTGCGTCGGCGAGGCGGCGCAGGTAGGTCTCCCGGTCGGCGGGGGCGAGGTGAGAAACATCGTCTTGCGTTAATTGGAACGACGGTGTTTCAAAAATGATGATTTTTTCTCCGTTGGCGCTAATGGTTGTCCTGAGCGATTCGTGGCGCTGGACTAAGTCAGCAAATGCCTCTCGAAAAGCGGGAACGTTAAGGTCGCCCGAAAGCAGTAACGTAAACGATTCATTATAAGCCCGGTTTGCGTCATCTTCGCCGATAAGCGTAGAAATAAATATTTCTTTTTGTGATTCCGTTGCGGGGGCTGTTTTTTCAATTTCTGTCCCTTCAAAAGGGTTATAGTCAATAGGGGTAAAGTGGTAAGCAATATGGGTCATAACTCAAATCATTTTCTTCATGGTTCTATCTTTAAATATTTTCCTGGACGTTGAGTATCTGTAATAAACCAAGCTGGATTTCCTTCTGAATCCAGCCCAAGTTTGGCGCCCATGACGGGCGGTTGGTTGTCATCCATACGAAGGGTGACTTCTTTTTTCTTTTTCGGGACAGGAATCAGCTCTGCATCAATTAATTCCTGAACGCTTTGTTCAAATTGGGTTATTATTTGGTCAATATCATCTTTGGTGTGCGCTTCGGTAAGAAAACAAGGGAAGTTTTCCCAAATATGAATCCCTTTAGAGCGCATCAGGGCAAAAACAAGTTCATTATACGGGTATTCTTCTTTCAGTTTTAGTTTCCATAACGAACCGAAATGAACGCTGTAGAGCGGGATATAATGCCGTTGACAAACGTCGTTCAGCGCCTGTACTAAATATACGGTTTTTTCGTTGAGTTCGTTTTGCAAGGCGGCTCCTTTGTCTTTCATGTATTCCAAAGATGCCTTGGCCGCCGCAAGGGCCAATGGATGCCTCACAAATGTGCCCGCAAAATAAGTAACGCCCGCTTCGGGAATGGATTCGTCGCCGTACTGCCAGAATCCGCCGTCGAGGGCATCCATGAAGGCTTTTTTGCCCGCAATGGCCCCAATCGGCAAGCCGCCGCCAATCACTTTTCCGTAGGTGCCTAAGTCGGCTTGGATACCAAAAAGGGCCTGTGCACCACCGGGATGTGCTCTGAATCCCGTAATTACTTCATCAAAAATCAGGACACTTCCCGACTTAGCGGTTATCTGTCGGACTTGTTTGAGGAAATCAACGGGTTGAAATTCTGGGCGTCGGCTCTGGACGGGTTCTACCAACACTGCCGCTAGTTCGTCGGCACGCTCGCTGATGATCCGTAGACTTTCGTCGGTGCCGTAGTCGAGAATGAGCATATTCTGTACCGCTTCGGGCATGATGCCTGGGGCGGCTGGGAAATTTTTTCCGCTTTTGGTTCCGCGTACAATCACTTCGTCGTTGATGCCGTGGTACGAACCCGTAAAAGCGACGATTAACGAACGCCCCGTTACGGTTCGGGCAATGCGCATTGCACCCAGTACTGCTTCCGAGCCAGTGTTGCAAAGTGCCGCCCGGTCAAAACCCGTAAATTCGCAAATGAGGTCGCACACAGGCCCCGATAGTTCGTGCTGCGGGCCAATCTCGTAGCCTTTGTCCATTTGCTCCTTAATGGCCCGGGTCAAGAACTCGGGTTGGTAGCCAAGCATATTGGAACCAAAACCGTTGAGCGCGTCGATGTATTCGTTGCCGTCAATGTCTTTTACCCTGCTTCCTTTGGAACTGCTGACCACGATGGGATATACAATTTCTTTGATGACGGGTTTAAAACCAGTTACTACCCGGGGGTCTGCCATGGAGGCGCGGTGTTTTTGCGTATACTCTTTGCTTTTGGCCGTTTTTTGGTTGTAATCGGCGGCAAACGCCCGGATAAAATTCTTTTGCGTTTCGTTCAGCGTCGTTTTTTGGCGTTCAATCCGGGCCGTTGCGCCAAAGGGTTTTTTCAGCTCGGCGGCCTCGTCGGGGCTGATGCTAAGGGGCGTCAGGGCTGGAGGATGGGTCGTCGTTGGGAGTAGCGGAGCCGCTTGTGGGGTACTTCCGTTGCCTTGAAGCAATTGCACCTGTTGCGTAAGTACCTGTAATTGTTGGGCAATTTGGTCCAACGCCGTCAACGGACCTGTATTGGCCACTACCTGAGGGAGCACTGGCCGAGCGGCAGCGGGCGCAGGTACGTGAATTGGGGCGGGGGCAAATTTTTCGGGGGGTAACTGCTGGTCGAGGTAACCCACCAGCGTCGGTATGCTGTCGTACTCTTCGCTTAATTGACGAAAACTGACTGGAATGGAAAATTCTTTTTTGAGCGTAAGTGACAATTGGGTCAACAAAAGAGAGTCAACTCCTAAGTCAATAAAGGAGAGTTTTTCATCGGTGTCGCCAAGTTCAATCCCTAATGCATTTTCCAGAATTTGCCTTATTTTTTCGGATAATAGCGCGCTTCTGTTCACAGACAGAGGGTTATTGTCGATAATGGGAGTGATTTCAGAAGAATTGATAACGAATGAATTTATGGGTTGTTCGGTTATTATCGGGTCCAGCCAGAGCCTTTTCCGTTGGAATGCATACGTGGGTAAAGTGGGAATCTTGGGCAATGATGTCTCGTTTATCCCGTTCCAATTCGGTTTTAGGCCCAATTGCCACAGTTTACCCAACGCTTGGAAAAGCTGTTTGGTTTCATGATTTGCCGAGGTAATGCTTTCTAGCGCTACCCAACGCTTATTTTGCTGTTTGATGTAAGAAGAAAGCACACTTCCCGGCCCTGTTTCCAAAAAGATAGGGTTGGATTCTTGGGCGGCAAAAGCGATGGCTTCCGAAAAACGCACCGTAGCGCGTAGGTGGTTGGCCCAATACGACGAAGAAGTTGCTTCACTATCTTTTAAGTAAGTGCCCGTAACGCTCGAAATAATGGGGATTCTCGGCGGGTTTAGCGTAACGGAAGCAACAACACGTTGGAATGGTGTCACCACAGGGTCCATCGCGGCAGAATGAAACGCATGGGTAGTGTTGACGGGTGCGTGGGCAAATCCAAGGGTAGCCACCTTTTCAGTCAAGCGACTTATTTTTTCGGGGGTGCTAGAAAACACATGGTTGTTTGGAGAATTTACCAACGCGTGAGAGATGCCTTCTTCCAACAAATTGGCCACCCGGTCTTCTGGAATTCTGACGGCAAGCATTGCGCCTTTGGGAAGTGCACTTACCATAGTTGCCCGCGTAGCTACTAGCTTTAAGGCATCTTCAAGACTGAATACACCGGCTAAATGCGCCGCTACAAATTCCCCCAAACTATGGCCGATAAACGCCTGAGGCTTGATTCCCAGACTCATCCAGAGCGTAGCTAGTGCGTACGAAACCGAGAACAAAGCAGGTTGGGCGTACAGGGTATTATCGACGGTTTCTGATTCGGGTTTTTCTTTTTCAGGATAAAGTACGTCTAAAATATCCCATCCCGTTTGGGCTATTAAAATGGCGCGGCAAGCCTCTAACGCTTCGCGAAATACGGGAAAGCGGAGGTATAACTCCCTGCCCATGAACGGATAGTGCGTGCCCTGTCCAGGGAAAACGAACATTACTTCAGTCGAATCGGTAACCGCTGCGGCGCGTGTAGACGGAGTGGGGGCTTGCACTGCTACAAGCAAACCAGCGGCATCTTTGGCCACCGCAAACCGTTTGAAAAGGTATTCTTTACGGGTTGCCCGGAGGGTGGCACCTACCGAAGCAAGCGAAAGTGCTGGGTGATTGGTTAGGTAAGCTGCCAGTTTTACCCCGTATTCGGTCGCGCTTTGCTCCGAGTGCGCCGACCACGTAATCAGTTGCCAGTCGCCCTCGGCAGGTTGTGAAACGGGCACTGGCGCAGGATAACTTTCCAACACGACGTGTACGTTGGTGCCGCCTACCCCAAAGGAACTAATCCCGGCCCGTCTTTTTTCGCCTTTCCATTCTTTCAATCGGTCATTGACGTAAAAAGGGCTTTTGTCTAGTCGGAGGGCGGGGTTTGGGGTTTGGTAGTTGATGGAAGCGGGCAATACCCCGTGTTGCATGGATAAAGCCGTTTTGATTAACCCTGCCACGCCAGCCGCGTGGGTGAGGTGCCCAATGTTGGATTTTACGGAGCCAATAGCGCAAAAATGGTTATGCTCTTGTGGTCCAAATGCCATTTTAAGTCCTTCTATTTCAATCGGGTCGCCGATGGGTGTGGCGGTTCCGTGGGCTTCTATGTAGCTGATGGTAGCAGGATTGACGGCGGCATCACGTAGGGCCAGCGCGATGGCAGTGGCTTGCCCGTGGGCGCTGGGAGCGGTAAAACTTCCCTTTTCGCCCCCGTCGTTGTTAACACCCGTTCCTTTAATGACCGCGTAAATAAAATCGCCGTCGCGTTCGGCTTCGTCGAGCGATTTGAGCAAAACCGCGCCCCCGCCGTCGCTAAAAACGGTTCCAGTGGCGTTGGCGTCGAAGCTTCGGGTGTGCCCATCTTGGCTAAACATGGCCCCTTCTTGGTACAAATGCCCGCTTTCTACGGGAGCGGTGATGCTCGCTCCCCCTGCTATGGCAACGCGGCATTTCCCGTTTCGGATACTTTCCGTCGCTTCGGCCACGGCCAAAAGCGAAGTAGAGCAAGCCGAGAATACGCCCACGGCGGGGCCTTGCAGGTTGAGTTGATAGGCAGTTCGGGTGGCGATATAATCTTTTTCGGATACTGTATTGACTTGGAATTGACCGATGGTTTCCAGTGTATTTTTGTTGGGAAACACATTGTTCAAATAGTACGTATTGTTGCCGCAGCCTGCAAACACCCCCACGGATTGGTTCCGATTGTTCAAAAGATAACCAGTGTTTTCCAAGACTTCATAGGCGATTTCGAGGAAAATACGCTGCTGAGGGTCCATTACCTCGGCCATTCTGGGGGAGATTCCAAAAAAATCGGCATCAAACTCTTTGATGTCGTCGATGATTCCCCGGACGGGTACGTATGATGGATCGCGTTTGAGGGTATCGGGGATGTTTTTGTCGAGTTCTTGCTGCGTAAAAAAACGAACGGTTTCTTGGCCGTTGACCAAAATATTCCAAAATGCATCAATGGTGTCGGCGCCTGGAAAGCGGCACGCCATCCCGATTATGGCTACGTCTTTTTGTTTGGTATTGGAAATTGGAGCGGCAGGCAATTCAAATTTTTTTTCATCTCCGGCCAGAAAAATAGAAATACCTGACGGCGTAGGAAACTGGTATAATTTGGTGATGGGCAACAGATAGCCGTGTCGTTGTTGCAAAAGAACAACGGTTTTTTGGGCCAACAATGAATTGCCGCCGAGTTCAAAAAACGAATCGTCGGCACCGAGGCGTTCCAGCAGCAAAAGCTCCTCCCAAAGCGCAACGGTCTGCTGCTCAATCAGCGTGGTGGGCTTCCGGTAAGGCACTTGTAAGGCGGGGCGTTGGAGCGAGGGTTTGGGAAGAGATTTTCGGTCTACCTTACCGTTGGGCGTTCGCTTAAATTCACTGACAATGACAAATCCTGATGGAATCATGTAATCTGGCAGGAGGTCAGAAAGCTGGTTTCGGAGTTGCAACTCCTGCTCCTCTTTGTCGGATGTGAGATAGGCAATTAGCCGGTTTTGGCTCGGAATGTCTTTGTTGACGGTCACTACCGCCTGCGTCACATTGGGTAGTTTAGTGAGCGCGGCTTCTATTTCGCCGAGTTCGATGCGATAACCCCGTATTTTGACTTGGTCATCTTTTCGGCCCAAAAATTCGAAGTTGCCGTCGGGTAATTTGCGGGCCACGTCACCCGTTCGGTATATCCGTTGCGTGCTACCTTGAGGAGGTTGCCACTGTTGAAATTTTTCGGCGGTTAGTGTCGGTTGGTTCAAATAGCCTTCGGCAACACAAACTCCGCCGATGCACAATTCGCCTTCTATTCCGTCGGCAACGGGGTTTAGTTGTTCGTCAAGAATAAAGATGGAAACATTGTCGATGGGTGTTCCGATGGAAGGCAATTCTGGCCATGAATCTGGCGGGCCGTCGAGCGCGAGCTGGGTTACGACGTGGCATTCCGTGGGACCGTATTGATTAAACAGCTGGCAGTTGGGCAGAGCCGAGAAAAAAGCGCGCAGTTGTGGTGTTACTTTGAGTTGTTCACCGGCCGTCATCACTTCTTGCAGCGAAGGCGGAAAACGCTGGTTGTTCACGGCAGTTTCTGCCAATAATTGCAGTGCCACAAACGGCAGAAAGATGCGGTTGATACGTTGCTCCGCAATGAATTCCAGCAAACCTATCGGGTTTAAACGCTGGTCATCATCAATTAAAACCAAGGTGCCACCCGTGCTGAGGGTGGCGAATATTTCCTGAAACGAAACATCAAAACCCAAAGGTGAAAATTGCAGCGTTTTGGTGCCTTCTCCACAACGGCTATTGTTTTTTTGCCATTGGATAAGGTTTATTAAAGCCTCATTGCCCATACTGACGCCTTTAGGAACGCCCGTGGAGCCAGAAGTATAAAGAACATACGTAACTGTCGAAGAGAAGGAGGGGGTGGGGATTTCTTCAAGGCTTAACAAATTGACGAGGTTAAGCTTCTGGTTAAAAATGATTTCTTCTTCGGTTGAGTATAATCCAGTTTGGACGTCGGCGTCTTTTATGATTTGTTTTAAGCGTTCGAGCGGGTAAGACGCGTCGAGCGGTAGGTATGCTTTGCGAGCGTGCAGTATTGCCAACACATGAATAATCATGTCGATGGAGCGGGATGCACTTACAACAATGGTTTTTTCTGAAATACGGGCTATCTTAGAGGAGAGCGTAAATACTTTTTCTGCAAGCTCACGATAGGTAAGTTGTTGGTTTTGATACTGTATTGCTACTGCATCTTTAGAAATCGTCAATTGTTTTAAAAAAAAATCAATTACGGTGTAAATGGAAGGTTGATCGGGCAAAGTCATTTTAACCTTATAATTTCTCTTTGACTGTAGACAAAGATAGTTTTTTTTGGTATAAAATGTACTATTTTTTAGTATAATAAATAGGTTAAGTCGTTGATAGGTAGTTTTTTATATCTAAAAAATATACTTAAATGTCATATTTGTTGTTTGTGTCTAAAATAAAATTAGCTTCTTTTACTCAGGAAAAATACTTGCGGGAGAGATGGTAAATTCAGGATATTGATTGTTCACAATTGATTCAATATAGGCCTCGCATGTATCTTCCCCGAAAATCAATTCGTTCGTCTATGACCAGTAAATCCTCCCAACGCGTAGTGTAGCAGGGAGAACGTTGGGTCTGGTGAGTGGCCCAACTTTTCCCCTGTGTGGCAATGCGTATAGTATCGCGGCCCAACTTGCGATTCAGGGCGTCCACCGTTTGAAAAACGCGGTGATCTTTGAGTCGTTTGGGTTCATTGATGTCAAAAAGTGCGGTTTGGGTGTTGTTTTCGGGCACAATCCCGCTGACCATGACACCTGCTTTTTTGTACCGATATCCTTCTTTGAAAATGAGTTTTAGGGCGCTCATGGCCATTCCCACCAAGTCAAAACCGCTGTGCGTGGCGGCGGGAAACTGAAGTACTTTGGAGCCAAAATACTGCGGGTCGTTTTCGCGGTGCGGGTTAGTAAACAAAAACAAATGCAACAAATTGGCGCAGCTTTTTTGCTTACGCAGCTTCTCACCGCAACGTGCGGCAAAGGTCGCAACGGCTTCCTGAATCAAGAATAAGTCTGTGAGGGTATTTGAAAAGGAACGCGAAACGCAGATGCCTTTTTTGGGATGTGGCTCAAGCGCTAAACCGTAACAGATTTCGCCCCTTAATTCTCGTACCATGCGCAAACCTACAATTTTAAGGTGCTTTTGAATCCACGAATCGGGCATTTGAACGAGGTCAAAAGCGGTCTGGATTTGGTGACCCGCCAAAAAACGGGCGTACTGGCGGCCCACCCCCCAAATATCCTCAACGGGCGTTGCGGCGAGGGCGATGTCGGCCGTGAAATTGTCTTCAATAACAAAGACTCCGGTTTCTTTTGTGTGCGCTTTAACGTAGCGGTTGGCGGCTTTGGCCAGCGTTTTTGTGGGAGCAATCCCCAGCGAAACGGGGATGCCCGTCCATTGCTGAATCGTTTGCCGAATCTCCTGACCAAACGCGTATAAATCATGGTACGGCATTTGGCGTAAATCCAAAAAGGCTTCGTCAATAGAATACACCTCCAATTGAGGTACCAGTGCATGAAGGCTTTGCATGACGCGGTTGGAAAGGTCGCCATAAAGTGCGTAATTGGAGGAAAAGACTTTGACTTCGTGTTGTTTAATCAATGATTCGATTTGGTAAAGCGGCACACCCATTGGGATATTTAATTTCTTGGCCTCGTCGGAACGGGCAATAATGCAGCCGTCATTGTTAGACAAAACCACGATGGGCTTTTTTTCCAGTTTAGGCTGAAAAACCCGCTCACAGGAAGCGTAAAAATTGTTGCAATCGATAAGCGCGTACATCCTATTGCTTTTGGGTTTTATGGATGATGTACGTAACGACGCCCCAAACCTTAAAGTCATTGGCCTCGGTAATAGCAACGGGCTCGTAGGAAGGATGCTCAGGTAATAAAAAAGTTTGTCCCTGTTCTATACGTAAGCGTTTGACCGTAAATTCGCCGTCCAAAATCCCGATGATAATGTTTCCGTTTTGGGCGCTGATGGAGCGGTCTACGAGCAAAATGTCGCCATCGTATACACGTGCTCCTTCCATCGAATTGCCGCGCACGCGGATGCAGAAAGTAGAGTAGGGGCGCTCAATGAGGTGGGTGTTGAGGTCCAGAGAAAGTTCGGTGTAATCATCGGCAGGGGAAGGAAAACCAGCCGAAACGGTAGCGCTGACCAAAGGGATGAAAACGGTAGGAAAATAAAAGTTCATGAGTAACAATCAGTTAGGGATGCTGTATTGGTATATAAAGGAATAAATGGTTGTTTTATTTGTCTTTTGGTTAAAAAAAATGTATTTTGGTTGCAAATATTACTCGTAATGTAAATTATATGCAAGAAAAAGTGAATAATTTTGCTCAAAATCTTTCTTATCTGCGGAGTAAACTGGACGGAAAGGTATCTCAACAGCGCTTGGCCGATGAGTTAGGGATAAAAAAATCTACCTTGGCAGCGTATGAATTGGGCAGAGCGGAGCCGAGTTTTGAAGATTTAATTCGTCTGGCTACGTTTTTCGCCATTCCTATCGACGGGTTTTTGCGCAAAGATTTACGTAATGATACGCGCCCGTTATCGACGAACGCCGACCTTCGGGTATTGGTAACAACCGTTGACCCTCAAAACCGCGAAAATATCGAGTTTGTGCCTGTTCGGGCCATGGGGGGCTACGCCGAAGGCTACGGCGATATTGACTACATCAACCGCTTGCCGGCGTTTCAGGTCCCTTTTTTATCGCGTGACCGCAAGTACCGCGCATTTCCGTACGAAGGAGATTCTATGCCGCCCCTGCGCGAAGGCTCGGTGGTGTTTGGAGAGTACATTGACCAATGGGATGGCGTCAAAAACGGTACCATTTGCCTCGTGGTGACCAAAGATGAAGGGGTAGTGCTCAAAAAAGTATTTAACTACTTGGAAGACAAAGGAGTACTGGTGCTTAAGTCGCTCAACGAGCGGTATGCACCTTACCCAGTTCGTCGCGAAGAAATTCAGGAATTGTGGCGTTTTGCGGGCTATTTTGATTCGGAATTTCCGATTGGGTAACATTGGGAGAATTGGTTGTGGGAGGTTTCTCAAAACCCACCACAACCAATTATTAGATTTCGCGCTTCATCAAAAAATCATTCTGAACTTCGGTGCCGAGCGTAAAAGTGTGCGCCCCAAAGCGTTCAAAACCCATTTTTTCGTAGAACCGAATGGCTTTAGGGTTGTGTTCCCAAACGCCGAGCCACACCACTTCTGCGGCGCTTTCTTTGGCCCATTCTAGGCAGGCTTGCATAAGCTGCGCGCCTAATTGTTGGCCGTGGTACGTCTTCTCTACGTAAATTCGTTCAATCTCGACAGCTTTTTTACTTTCTAACCCTTCTGCCGAATGGTTTTGAATAAGCTTGGCAAAACCGATGAACTCGCTTTGCTTTTCAACAATCAAATAGTGTACATTTTCGTCCTGCAATTCGAGCTGAACTTGGGCCAACCCAAACCGCGTTGATGTATACAATTGCATGTTTGCGGGCGTGTTGTAGCTGGCGTAGGTATCAACGAAGGTCTTCTCCATCAAATCGCGCAGGGCGGGAGCATCCGACCATTGAGCGGGGCGAATGGTGAATTCGGTGGTTGTAGCGTTCATTATTATCCTGCGATTTTGTATTCGTAAAACACGGTGTCGAGCGTCATGGCGGGAAACTGGGGGGGCAAAGTTGATTTTGGTAATTGCACAAAGCCGTTTTTTTCGTAAAAACGCATGGCCGCCTGAAGTCGGGGGAGGGTTCCTAAATAAATAGCGGTCAGGCCGTGTTGACGACAATGCGCGAGCATGGCATTCAAAAGCAGGGTAGCAATGCCCAACTCTTTTCCCCGAAAATCTTGGTGAACAAACATTTTACGGATTGCGCCCATCTGGTCGCCGATGTCAATCAGCGCAATGGTTCCGACCACCTGCTGGTCGTTTAAGGCTACCCAAAATGCGCCTTTGTTCTGGCAATAAAACGACGGAATGGTCAATAAATCGGGCTGGTCGGCCAAGGTGATGGGAATGTTGAACTCGTTTTGCTGAATTCCTAAAATCAAGTCAATAATGGACTGTTGGTGTTCTTCGCTGTAATGGGCAATCTGAATCATATTATTGTATTAGATGGGTTGCTACCTGCTGACGACAAACCTCCCCGCAAGCGCGGAGAGGTTTTAGGGTCATAAAAGACAACTAAAATCGTATTGGAAAGTGAGTACGATGAACAAAGTAACAAAAGCCGTTTAATAATCAGAAATGCTATTTTTTTACTGATTTATGCTTAATTTGTATAAGTCCCTAAAATCAATCGCAAAAATTATAGCGTCTACCTAATTTTCTATTCAACATGGATATTCGTCAACTTACGTATTTTCTGGGCGTTGCGGAGGAGCTGCACTTTTCGCGGGCGGCGGAGAAATTGTTTATTGTACAACCCGCTTTGAGCCGGCAGATTCAGCAGTTGGAGGAAGAGTTGGGCGTTTTGCTTTTTGAACGGGACAAGCGAAATGTAAAACTGACCGCCGCAGGGAGTTATTTTCGTGACGAAATCAGCCGCCTCCAACATCAGCTTACCTACATCACCGAGCAAACGCGCCGTATTCACAGCGGAGCCGTGGGCAAGATTCGGATGGGGCATCCTGGCTCGGCGTTGTATTCGATTTTGCCCGAAACCTTGGCTATGATGCATGAGCGTTTTCCCGATGTCAACGTGCAATTGACCGAAATTGCCGAATTGGAACTGATGGAGGCCCTGAAAAATTACGACATCGACGTTGGTTTCACGCGTGAGATCACCGTCGACCCGCGTTTTTCGACTGATTTGTTGTTTGAAGAACATTTTGCGTTGGTCGTACCGAGCGATTCGCCGCTCAATGATTCCAATTTTGAAGACATCAGTCAGTGCCGAACGGCGGAGTTTATTTTGCCGAAAATCGACGTTGACATCAATTATGGAAAAATATTACACGGCATCTTTGAAGAAAAGGGCTTCCGTCCCAAAGTGGTGTATCACTCCAACTACGGCGCGACTATTTTGCGGCTGGTCGAAAAAAAACTCGGGCTTTCTGTGTTGCCGATTTCGTATCGCGAAGGCGCATCGTCGTTGGCGGTGCGGTTTCTAAAATTGCCTACTGTCACGCAGTTATACCTCATTTGGCGGGCTGATGATACCAATGCGGTGCTGCCGCACCTGCGAGAAATTGCCCAAGCCGCCGTCAAAAGGCTGTGTTTGGACGAACTGTAGAGGTGCAAAATGGGAGTTCTCTACGATTTTACAAACTTCTCCTTTTTGTGCTTCCAACGGTTGTGCGACCACAACCATTCGGCTGGGTGACGTTGGATGGCGGCTTCCAACAGGTTTTTGTAGGAATTAGTAATGGCTCCTTCGGGCAAATCGTCGTACGGCGGTTCGGCTACGGAGTGAAACAAAACGATATAATACCCTCGACTTTTGCGGTACATTTCGCCAAATACGACGGGCATTTTGGTGGTACGGGCTATTTTTTCGGTGCCTGGAAAGAAGCCAGTTTCTCGGTTTAAAAATGGTAGCCAATGGGCATGTTCAGGTTCGTGGGGCGATTGGTCGGCCACGAGGCCCGTGGTACGAATGATTTTTCGGCGAGCCACGATTTCACGCATCAAACGTTGCATCGGAATAGGGTACACCCCAAACGAAGAGCGCACTTTTATCATAAACTCGTCTGACTGCTTGTTGGTCAGGGTTTTGTACACCACATCTACGGGAATGCCGCGCGTAGTCAGCGCCCCTGGCACCCATTCCCAGTTGGCAATGTGGGCACTGAAAGATAGAAAAGACTGCCCTTGGTCTACGTAGTTTTTGATTAACTCAAAGTTCTCAATCTGCACCCGCTCCTGAATCTCTTCGGCACTTAAATACGGCAGTTTGAGGGTTTCGACGAATAAGTCGGCCAACAATTGATAAAACTGCTTCCGAATTTTCTTAATCTCTTTGGGTGTTTTTTCGGGAAACGACTCCTTTAGATGTTTTGTAACAAGTTTTTTGCGATAACCGACTACGTAATAAATCAGGACGTAAAAAACGTCGGATAATTTATATAAAAACGCCAGAGGCAAACGCCCCAACCAGCCCAAAAACCACATTTGATGCGACGATTTACGATTGTCCAAATACTACGAGGGAACCGTTTGTAAAGGAAATCTTTAAAAAAAAGAATTTTAGCGCGCAAAATTAGTAAATCAACCGATGTGTTTTACTTCTTAGTCCTATAATCAACAAATAGAACGATGTCTCGACCTTACCTTCTTGCCGAAACTTACTGGAAAGCCGTAAAAATGACCGACTACGACGCGGCCGTTTTGCCGTGGGGGGCTACCGAAGCCCACAATTATCACTTACCCTACGCCACCGACAACTACGAAGCCGACGCGCTGGCTGCTGAAGCGGCGCGTTTGGCGTGGGAAGCGGGTCGTAAAGTGCTGGTGTTGCCCACGATTCCGTTTGGCGTTAATACGGGCCAAGCCGACATCAGGCTGTGCATGAACCTCTACCCAAGCACGCAAATGGCTATTTTGCGGGATTTGGCCGAAGTAGTGGCCCGAAGCGGCATAAAAAAACTGCTGATTTTCAACAGCCACGGCGGCAACGATTTTAAACAGATGGTGCGGGAAGTAGGGGCGCAATTTCCTGAACTATGGATAAGTACCTGTTTTTGGTTCAAAGCCTTGGACGGTTCGGCGTATTTTGCAAACCCTGGCGACCACGCCGACGAAACCGAAACCAGCCTGCTGCTGCACCTGCATCCTGAACTGGTACTCCCGCTGGAAGAAGCTGGAATAGGGCACGCCAAAAAATCAAACATCAGCGCCATGCGCGAAGGCTGGGCGTGGGCCGAGCGCAAATGGAGTCAGATCACAGAAGATACGGGCGTCGGGAATCCCAAAGAGGCTACGGCCGAGAAAGGCGCTCGTTTTTATACCGACTTGACCCAAAAATTAGCACAATTTTTCATCGAATTGGCCGACGCTGATGTGAATCAGTTGTACGAGTAATCGCCACTCTTTCTTTACCTTAAAAGGCAAAAACGGCATTTTTAATTTTATTAAAATTTGTACTTTCCTCATTTTTGGTATCGGCAAAGAAGGTTTTGTAAAATTTTTTTATCATTTTTTTGATATTATCATTCAAATTACTTTATTTACATAATCACTTATTTATAAACCAAATTGTCGGCCAGAATAGAATTACAGTACTTACCCTCATTAGAGTACATTGCTTGTTTGTTAAAATATGGGGAGGTAGAGATTGAAGCGCACGAGCATTTCCTAAAACAAACGTATCGGAATCGCTGCCACATTCTGACCGCCAACGGCGTAGATACGTTGATTGTTCCGGTAGTTCATTCGGAACCAAAAATGCCCATTAAAGAAGTAAAAATTGATTATTCGCAGCCTTGGGTAAAACGACATTGGGGGGCTATCGTAGCCGCTTACGCCAAAGCCCCTTATTTTGAGTATTTTGGTACAGATTTTGAAGGCGTTTTTCAGAGAAAACCCACTTTTCTGTTTGACTTAAATTGGGAACTGCTGACAATCTGTCTGCGGCTATTGAGACTAAAGCCGACAATACGTCTGACCGAAACGTACCAACCCACGGTAGAAAATGGCCAATTTGACGCACTTTCGTTGGTTCATCCCAAAAAGGCGTACGGGCACAACAATTTATACGTTCCCGTTGTTTATCAACAAAACTTCGGGAGTGAATTTGTTCCGAATCTGAGTGTGATTGACTTGCTGATGTGTCAGGGAGCGGAGGCCACAAACATCTTAAAGCGGTCAGTTTTCGTAGATTGAACGAACTAGGAGGTTTATTCGTTAAGAAGTTGATACATAAGCTAGCTATACTCCTCCATTCCAACCGTGAAGAAACCATAATTAAATGGAAGCAAAATTTTCAAACCGCGTAAAAGAAGTCATTTCACTCAGCCGTGAAGAAGCCTTGCGTTTGGGTCATGATTATATCGGCACCGAGCATCTTATTCTGGGAATGATAAGAGAAGGAGAAGGAGTAGCGTTGGCTTTATTGAAGAAACTTGGGGTTTCTTTGGACGAACTTCGCGTAACCATCGAACAGGTTACGAAAGGTACGGCGACCAACAACGTGAAAAATCTGGCCAATATTCCACTGACACGACAGTCTGAAAAGGTGTTGAAAATCACCTACTTAGAAGCAAAAATTTTTAAAAGCCCACTTATAGGTACGGAGCACCTGCTACTGTCCATTCTGCGTGACCCCGATAATCTGGCCTCGCAGATTTTAGCCAAGTTCAATGTAAACTATGAAATCGTTAAGGAAATGTTAGAGTATCAATCATCAGGCACCAAACCCCATGCGGGGCCCGAAACTGACGACGACGACGAACGGAGTATGTTCGGAGGCGGTGCTCAGCAAGGCAAAGACCCCAAAAATACCGAAAAATCTCGCACGCCTGTATTAGACAACTTCGGTAGAGACCTAACCAAAATGGCAGAATTGGGCAAATTAGACCCTATTGTTGGCCGTGAAAAAGAAATTGAACGTGTAGCGCAGGTACTGAGCCGCCGTAAGAAAA
The DNA here is from genome assembly GCF_003325355.1 of Runella rosea. Taxonomy (GTDB): domain Bacteria; phylum Bacteroidota; class Bacteroidia; order Cytophagales; family Spirosomataceae; genus Runella; species Runella rosea. Next base: position 1,616,450 of record NZ_CP030850.1, on the reverse strand, counting down.
ACAACCCCGTGCTCATCGGTGAGCCGGGCGTTGGTAAGACGGCCATCGCAGAAGGACTAGCGTTAAGAATTGTACAAAAGAAAGTTTCGCGTGTTTTGTTCGGCAAGCGCGTCGTGACGCTGGATCTGGCCTCACTCGTGGCAGGAACCAAGTATCGCGGGCAGTTTGAAGAGCGCATGAAAGCGGTCATGAATGAACTGGAAAAATCGCCCGAGGTGATTCTTTTCATTGATGAGCTACATACCATCGTGGGCGCGGGTGGCGCTTCTGGTTCGCTAGACGCTTCCAATATGTTCAAACCTGCATTAGCCCGGGGCGACATCCAATGCATTGGAGCCACTACGCTCGACGAATACCGCCAGTACATCGAAAAAGATGGTGCCTTGGCCCGTCGTTTTCAAATCGTCATGGTCGATGCCCCAAGCGTGGAAGAGACCATTGAAATTTTGAACAACATCAAAGATAAGTACGAAGATCACCACCACGTAAACTACACGGACGAAGCCATTGCGCAGGCTGTGAAACTGTCGGAAAGATACATTACCGACCGCTTCTTGCCCGACAAAGCCATCGACGTGATGGACGAAGTGGGTGCCCGCGTACACATCAGCAATATCACCGTTCCCGAAGATATTGTGGTGTTGGAACAGCAGATTGAGGAAGTGAAGAAGCAGAAAAACCTCGTGGTGAAAAGCCAGAAATACGAGGAAGCCGCTCAACTCCGCGACCGTGAGAAGAAACTGTTAGACCAACTCGACCGCGCCAAAATTGCGTGGGAAGAGGAAACCAAAAAACGCCGCTATACCGTTACAGACGACAACGTAGCCGAAGTAGTGGCTATGATGACGGGTATTCCCGTGAATCGGGTGGCGCAAAACGAAGGCCAGAAATTGCTCGGTATGGGTGATGAACTCAAAAACCGTGTGATTGGTCAAAATACGCCGATTGAAAAACTGACCAAAGCTATCCAACGGACGCGGGTAGGATTGAAAGACCCTAAAAAGCCCATCGGTTCGTTTATTTTCTTGGGCCCAACGGGTGTAGGAAAAACGGAATTGGCGAAGGTGCTGGCTACCTATCTGTTTGACAAAGAAGATGCGCTCGTTCGTATCGACATGAGCGAATATATGGAGAAATTCAGCGTATCGCGCCTGATTGGAGCGCCTCCGGGCTACGTGGGTTATGAAGAAGGCGGACAGCTGACCGAAAAAATTCGTCGTAAGCCATACAGTGTGGTACTTTTGGACGAAATCGAAAAAGCCCACCCGGATGTATTCAATATCTTGCTTCAAGTGTTGGACGACGGTATTTTGACCGATGGTCTGGGACGCCGGGTAGACTTCCGAAACACCATCATCATCATGACCTCCAACATTGGAGTGCGTGACCTGAAGGATTTTGGTTCGGGCATTGGTTTTGCCACCAAGTCAAAATCTGAAAATCCAGATGACCAAATGAAGAGCACCATTCAGAGTGCGTTGCGTAAAGCATTCTCGCCTGAATTCCTCAACCGTTTGGATGACGTGATTGTGTTTAACTCGTTACAACGTGAAGACATCCATCGCATCATTGATATTTCGCTGGGTAAGTTGTTCAACCGCGTAACCAACCTTGGATATCAGGTAGAACTGACGGAAAAAGCCAAAGATTTCTTATCAGAAAAAGGCTACGACCAACAGTACGGCGCCCGTCCGCTCAACCGCGCTATTCAAAAATACCTCGAAGATCCCGTAGCAGAAGAAATTCTCAAAGGGGATTTGCGCGAAGGAGATACGCTTATGGCCGACCATGAAGATGGTGCTGAAACCCTCGTGATTACGGTTAGAAAAAAAGAGGAAGAAGTCATAAACTAAAGCTTGGCTGGGCTTGAAAATAATTCTTTCAATGCATTTTAGGCTGCTTTAGAATATATTTTTCTTTGAAAATATACTTATAGGTGAAAAAGGGTACGATTTTTGTCGTACCCTTTTTTGTTTGTAACCATAGAGCTGTGCCAAATGAACCTACCTCTACTCAATGATTTGCAGGGAGTTGCAATGGATAAGAAAGAGTCTGTCCGGTTCATGGACCGGATAGATGCTAGGTACCTTTTTGATAAATCGTATCTGGAAGAGATAATCCCGAAAATTCGACCGCATTACCAGTTGATTCAGATTGAAGGGAAAAGGCTTTTTCAGTACGATACGCTTTATTTTGATACACCAGAGCGTGTTTTTTATTATCAACATTTGGCTGGAAAGTTGAACCGCTACAAAATTCGCAGTTGCCGTCAAGTTGAAACCAATGAGCAGTATTTTGAACTGAAATCCCAAAATAATAAAAGTTTCACCCATGTACAACGTATACGGCTCGACGATTTGTCGGAAGATATTTCAGGAAATGGAAGACAGTTGTTGCTCCAAAATATACCAATCGACGTGTCAAGTTTAGAGCCCGCAGTATGGATTTACTACCATCGCATGATGTTGGTCAACCCCGAAACAAGAGAAAGGTTGAAGTTTGATTTAAACGTATGGTTTCGGTGGCGGTCACAATCGGTAGCGTATCCCAACCTCGTAATTGCGGACGTCCAACAGGAAAAAGGGAGCGCAAGCCCGTTCAAAAATCTGATGAAAGAAAAAGAAATACGAGAGGGCGGCATTAGTAAATACTGCTTGGGACTTGCCAGCGTAGAGCCTTCGTTGAGAGCAAATGCCATCAAACCGATTTTGACTAGAATTAACCGATTCAATAAGTGTTGAAAAGCTGAAACAACGTTACGAATATGTCCAATGTTTTACTTCACGAGCTCATTTTTCAAATTGGCCTTGATGTGTTTAGCATGGCGATTTTGCTGTGGCTGATCTACTATCCTATTTATCGAAACCGTGAGTTTATTTTCTCTTTTTTTGCTTTTAATCTTATTATCTTCTCCGTAACCTATCTGATCAATAAGGTAGAAGTTTCGATGGGTGCCGCTTTTGGGCTGTTTGCGGTATTTTCGATGCTACGTTATCGGACAGAAGGTATAACCATGCGAAATATGACCTATCTTTTTCTGTCCATTGCGTTGGGACTCATTCATGGGCTGTCGGCCAATTCCGTCGGAATTACAGCCATCCTTACCACGGTGATGCTATTTTTGACATTTCTGTTTGACGGTGATTTTGTCTTTCCGAGGGAGTACAGCAAAGAAATTATGTACGACAAAATTTCGCTCACCACCGCCGCGCGTCGCGAAGAATTGATGGCTGATTTGCGGGACCGCACCGGACTAAAAATCATCCGTATCGAAATTGATAAGCTTGATTTTCTGCACGACATGGCGTTCTTGAGGATTTATTACTACCTCTAAACAGCCACCGATTCTTCTTTAGATAGGCTTTCTTTGGGCTTTAAGCCAAACAAAATTCGGGTGATGATAAACGGTTTTATCAGCCAATGATAAAGAACGGCCACGATTGAAAAACAAATACAAATCAAAAGCAGGAGTTTAATAACAATGGGTAAGTACCATTGCACTACAAAATACCCAGCTACGACAATCACCGTTTGATGGAGAATGTAATAGGGGTACACCGCCTGATTGGTATATTTTAAAAATGGTGTAGAAAAATTCAGGTGTTTCTTCGCAAATCCTATTGCTGCCAGAATCAACGTCCAGATGTGGACGGAATTGAGAATCCCATAGATTTGCAGTCGGCTGTCATTTACTTTGGGTAAGCTCAAAGTCCACCAATAATTGTAAAACAAGATGCCCATGCAGACGAGTGCTGTACTTAGATAATACAAACGGAAACGTTCACAGGTTTGCCAAAAGGCGTTGCTTCCTCCCAAAAGATACCCGTACACCACGAAAGTAAGCAAAGATACAAACAAAAACCAATCGTCGAGTAGGCTCTGCTGCTCGGGATAATCGAGGTACAAGGTAAAATAATACAGCGTGAAAGGAAGCACCAACGCGCCTACGGCCAAAGGATGCGTGAGCCGATTGGTTATTTCTTCCTTCAAAGCATTGATTGCTTTTAATTTAAAAAAGGCAAAAACAGGCAGAAGCAAAAGGCAAAACACAAACAAATAGACGACAAACCATAAATGACTCCACGTGAGGGTTCCGTCGGGATAGGGTACAAAATCCCACACGCTGGGATAAAATGCCGCGTATGTACCTGCAAACTGCCCTCGTTGCAAGCGCTCAATGTACACCTGCGCGGGAATCATGAAAAACATGGCAAACAGCAGTGGAATGAATAAACGCACTACCCGCTCAAGGGCGAACATTCCCACCGACCGTTTTTTTAGCGAAAAGTGAACCCCCACCCCTGAAATGAAAAACAGCAGCGGTAAGCGCCACTGGTGTAGCCAATAAATCAAGCGCGTGAGCCCGACGGAGGTTTCCGCATTTTTCACTTCCCAGTTGAAGGTGACAAAAGGCATGGCGCAATGAAAAAAAATCAGCAAAAAAAAGGCCAATACCCGTATCCAATCAAGGTAATGGCGGCGTTCAGAAAGTGAGTGCATCAGAGTGGCTGTAAGGTTTTTACAGGCAGATGCAAATGGGCAAAAAAAGGTTGCTTTTGAGGTAGATAAATGCGCGCTGTGGTGGTGCGTTTTTAGGCAAGTAATTTACGCTATGCGGTAATTTGCGGCAAAGTAGGCCTAACAGTGCTTACGCAAGATTTGTGCGTATTTTGTACCCAGACGATGAAAATGGCAACAGGTGCAAACAAAATATTCGCGCCAATTTGCAAAGCGTCACCTTTTATTTGGTGAAAAATATTGTCAGTTTTGGTACTTCACAAATTGTCTTAAACAAACGCTTCGTTGGGCTCTTTAGGTGGGTTTAAGATGGTCAAAATCTTCCTTTTGCGTAAAATATTCAAGCCCCAAAACCAAAAAGACTGTACTGCCAAATGTAACTTTCTGCATAATAGGCAAAAAGGCATAACTGCCTGACCCGTAGAGGTATAGGGTGTAGTAAAAAATAAGTAGACAGACAATGCACAAGAATTTGAACAAGTGTAGCCTTGACTTTAAAATAAAAACGGTAATGTAAAATAGGCTTAACAGAAACAGGGTGCTGGCGAGCGTAACCATACTGTCATGCAACGGGGTCACGATTAAAAAAGTAAAAAACATGCCTCCCGCTCCCACATATTGTATGATGTTGGCGGCACTTCTTACGGGTATTTTCTTTGAAAATTTAATGAAGAATAGGGCAAAACTCACCGAAAGAAAAATCATTCCTGCATTCGCCCAGATTTGCGCAGGATTGTCGGCACCATTGATGGCTTTTGGGGCAAACAAATTGCTAATAAAGTTTTTTGACCAGTCAAAACCCACTGAATTTTTATCAAACAGCGAGCCTCCTGGATAAACCCTCGTCGCAATGAAAAGCAGCAATACTGAAATAAATATCCCTAGTAAAACGGAATATCTTTTTAGTGCTTCTATGCTTTTTATGAACATATTCAAGACGTTATGAGGGAAGGGGGAATAACGAATCGGGGTATTTGAAATCAGCCCGTTGGGCTTCATTGCGTTAATGATCAACCCTGCTTTCTAAGTAGGCCGTGTCGTTTCTTAACAAAGCATTTAACCAGTCAATCGCATCGTTTTTGGTTGTTGCTTGAGTGACTGTCGAGTAATTGTCGGAAATCTGGTCGTTGAGTCCAAAAAATGATTTTACTTTTTGGGGGCTTTTATACGTAACTTTAAATTCATAATTATCGGGCTCACCGATGACTGAAATAGTAAGTTCGTTTCCACTTTTCTTGTTTTCGACGCCAAATGTTGGGTGAAAATATATTTCGTCGAGTTTGGCATTTATACTTTTTTGCAAATACTCATTCCAATCAATCTTTTCAAAAGTATCCATGATTGTGTCTTGTGCCATATCGCCAAGATCAATGATGTCGGCTTCTACGGGGTCGCAAAAAAATGCTCTAAATTCCATCATTTTCAGTTTGGGTTCGTGAATAGCCGATAAAGTAAATTATAGACTAGGTTGTCTATGTGCGTATTTATTCGTTTTTAATTGACTTATAAAATGTGTCTTTTGAAATCAATATATCAGGCAACGGGCGGCGGCTTGGCGTTGTGGGGGATTTTTAGCCCTACTGTTCATACGAAGTACAAATCTTGAACCTTGCACAAATGTTTCTACGAAGCACTTCAGCCCCCATAAAGCCAAACCGCTGTTATATGCCGTATTTCTTTTCTGGTCGTTCACAGTTTCTGTTTAATTATAGAGTAAATTAGTCCAATTGTCAACAAAGCAACAAATACAAGCCACCCGTAGCCTTGATTTTCATTTTTTAAGTCTTCGTTCTGTTTACCAGAACCATTGTTTTTTTCACGCCTTAACTTGCTTAATTGCTTTGTCAAGTTGTAATAGTCTGAAATTTCAAAGGAGTTAAGCAAAATTGACTTGCCTTGAAAACACTCAATTAATATTTGTTTACCTTCATAGACGTTATAAGTCGTCCAGCGAACAGTCGGATTTATTTTGAAAGTCCTTTCAGTTACTTGTCGAATATTATCAATTGGAACTGTCTTTTGAAGCAAAAGAAATGGTCTTTTTATAATTAATGTTTTGCTTGTCAAAACTATGGTCTTTATTGTAAAGATAGTCCACAAGCAAGCAAGCGTAAAAAAAACAAAAACTCCAAGAACAATCCACATAATTATCATTCCTGTTTTATAGTCTGTCCCGTCAGCTAATGTCCACTTAGATGAAGTCATTAAATATACGAATGCACCAAAAAACAAAGCACCAAAAAGTCCAAAACCAATTGTTCTTAAACTTGGTCTTGTCGTCAAAATGATTGTGTTATTAGTGTCTGTCATAATATGGCATATAACTCGCTAATTGACGCATGTTTTACGCAAAGTAAATGCTTCCATCGCAAAAAGCAAGTATTAAAGGCTGTGGTTATTAATATGTTGTTAATCAAGAATTTGTATTTTATTTGAGCGCCTTGCCCCTTCCCCTCACTCAAAAAACTGCGCGTGAAAATTCATCATAAATACCTCGTCGGTAGCGCGGGTCATGGCGGTGTAGAGCCACCGTACAAACTCCCGATTTACCTGCTCTTCGGGCAGATACCCTTGGTTCACAAACACCGATTTCCACTGCCCACCCTGCGATTTGTGGCAGGTGAGGGCGTAGGCAAATTTGACCTGCAATGCGTTCAAGTACACATCTTGCCGGATGGCTTCGGTGCGGGCTTTTTTGGATTTTAGGTAGATATAATCCTGCAAAACGGCCTCATATAAACGCTTGTTTTCATCCTGACTCAGCGACGGGGCGGGGGAGTGGAGCGTGTCCAGAAAAATCTTGGCTTCAAACGGCGGTTGCTCTTCATAATCCAACAATTGAAGCTCAACGGTGGCAAACCGAAAGCCGTGCATTTCTTCCTCTTTACGGATGCGCTTTACTTCCACAAAATCGCCGTTGGCCAAAAAGCCCGCTGGCGACTCTTCGTCGAGCACGGTATAATTGTTCCGGACAATCATCAGCAAATCGCCCGCTTCAATTTCTTCCTCGGAGCCGTTGATTTGGCGGCGCACAAACTCATTGAGCTGAACGGCCTCGCGATTGGAACGCGTGATGATGGTCACGTTTTCGCGGCCGTGTTTGTCGTAGGCGTAGCGGAGGCCGTCTTCGAGGCGGTCGCCTGGCATCTTATAAAAATCGCGCAGGCCGCGCGTGCGGAGTTGGATAGAAAGTTTTTCGAGCGGCAGGGCGTCGCGGAGGCGGGTGGCGTTTTGCAAAATCCCCGAGTTTTGTCCTTGGCGCGTCACTTCTGTCAGTTCTTGCTCGTACACGCTCATGTAGTAGGTGCTTTCGAGGAGCGCCTTGTCGAGCGCGGGACTGAGGTCTTTGTTGATGGGCGGCAGCTGGGCCACGTCGCCCACGATGAGCAGCTTGTTGCCGATGCCCTCAAAAACGTACTCAATCAAGTCGTACAGCAACCCGCGCGAGCCAAACTCGGCCTCGTCCGAAATCATCGAGGCTTCGTCCACGATAAAAAGCGTGTCGCGATGTTTGTTGGCCTGACGCTCAAAATGCAGCGAGCCCGTGTAGGCATCGGCCACCTGACGGTATATTTTTTTGTGAATCGTAAATGATTTTTTCTTGGAATAGTTGCTCATCACCTTGGCGGCGCGACCCGTGGGGGCCAAAAGCACGGTTTTGAAGCCAAACTTACTGACCACTTTGATGACGGTGCTGATGAGGGTAGTTTTTCCCGTTCCGGCATAGCCTTTCAACAAAAAACAGTCGCGCAGGTTATCATCTTCCAGAAATTCGGCTATTTTTATAAAAAAATGCTGTTGACCTGCGGTAGGCTCATGCGGAAAGCTCTTCAGTAGTAAATCCGAGACGGTTGGAGGTGGTGTTTCTTTCATGTATCCAAAACTACGGCAGGAACACAAATTTCACAACCCTGATAAATTATTCCTTGTTGAAAGTTTTCATTTTTTTGGATTAAATTGTATTTTCATCACCTTTTTCACCTAACTCTTCAAAATTAAAGTAATTAAACATGAAAATTAAGAACGTATTACGCGATAAGTCCCGCAATGCTATCTATTCGGTTACGCCGGAAACTACCGTGCTGGATGCGCTGAAACAAATGGCCGAAAAAAACATTGGCGCGGTGTTGGTTTTGGAAGAGGGACGTTTGGCGGGGATTTTCTCGGAGCGCGACTATGCCCGCAAAGGGATTCTTCAAGGGCGCGCGTCCAGTCAAACGTTAATCAAAGAAGTAATGACCTCCAAGCTTATTACCGTGACTTCCGAGCAAAAACTGGAAGAAGCGATGGTCATCATGTCGGAAAAACATATCCGTCACTTGCCCGTGGTCGATGAGGGCGAGCTCATCGGTATCATCTCCATCAATGACGTGGTAACCAGTATCATTAAGGACCAAAAAGTACGCATTGAATCGCTGGAGAGCTACATTTCGGGCAATCCTTACGCATAATCACTATCTTTGTAGCCTTGAAAAAGTTCAACGTTGGTCGTCAATAGACAGTAGCTTGATTTTCAGGGTACTGTCAATTCTTGCCGATTAACTTATAACGTTAACCAATATCTGTCCATTGGAAAAGGCAAGACAAGAAGTAGCCCGGTTGTATGGCAATCGACTGCGGATTAGAGTATGTGGGATTTGCATTGAAAACAATAAAATTTTGATGCTTAGCCATCGCGGCATCGGCGATACCGACATTTTTTGGTGTCCTCCCGGCGGGGGAATTCAGTTTGGAGAATCAACGCATGAGGCCCTCAAACGGGAGTTTGACGAAGAGACGGGTCTCTTTATTGAGATCGGAAATCTGCTGTTTGTCAATGAATTTATGCAGCCACCCCTCCACGCCCTAGAATTATTTTTTGAGGTCAAACAAAAAGGTGGAAACCTGCACTTGGGCATGGACCCCGAAATGGCCACCGACAATCAGATTATTCAGGAGATGCGCTGGATGAGTATTGAAGAAATCAAAGCTTATCCAGCCCACGAAGTCCATACGTTGTTTAGGCACTGCGAAAGCTTGTCGGATATTTACCAATTGCGGGGGTATTTGAACGATGAATCCGCGCAATTGGCCGATGTCGAAAACAATTGATACATTTAGCACAATATTCGTGAATGAGCCGGTTAATTATCAAAACGATTAACTTTTTACAATTAACACTGGATTATAGAAAGAGGGATGGTTGATACACAAAACGTGATAGCTCCTTTGTTGGAGATAAAAGACGAACGCTTCGACCCCACAAAATGCGCGGAGTATGAACTGCTGATGGAGTTGGGGGCCGAACGATTGCGCTTTTTGGTGCTTGATAGCAAAAAAAAGCGCGTGTTGTATCTGGAAGACTATTTGATAGGCGGGCTGCCAAGCGAAAAAAAATGGGCGAATTGGTTGGCAAAACTGTCGGCGCTTCACCCTTTTTGGGGCAGTAATCTTTGGAAAAGCGTGACGGTTTCCTTCAATACGCCGTATTTTACCTTGGTGCCAGAAGCTTATTTTCGTAAAGAATACGTCAATAGCTACCTAAGTTTGGTGCAGGGAGATTTATTTGAAACCGACCAAATTTTGCACCGCGAAGTAAAGCGCATCGAAGCCCGAAACGTGTTTACGGTCAATAAAGAGCTTTGGGAGTGGGTGCTGAATACGTATACGTTGCAATTGCCCGCTTTTATTCACCAAACCAATGCGCTGATTGAAGGTGCGTTGGCGCTTTCGGTGCTGGATAAAGAAGCGGTTTTGATGAATCTACACTTTGAAGATGACTTCGTGACGTTGGTGATTGTCAAGAACGATTCGCTCCTGATGTGCAATAAATTTGCCTACAAAGCCGCGGCCGATATGGCGTATTTCATCATGTTTGTACTGGATTCACTCCAACTCAAACCCGCCGAGGTAAAGTGCCGTTTTTATGGTGAAACAACCCCTTATTCCGAAGATTATCAATTGCTTCAGAAATTTTTACCGCATCTTTCGTTTGGCAAAACTCCCGAAACTTTGGTGTTGGGCGAGGCCTTTGAAGACGTGCCCGAGCACCGGTATTATAGCCTATATACAATTCCCTTCGCTTCCTGAAACCGCTAACGCATTCTACGCATGAAACGCATCGCTCTTTTTCCCGGCTCGTTTGACCCCTTTACCAAAGGCCACGAAGACATCGTCCTGAGAGGTTTGCACCTTTTTGACGAAATCATCGTCGGCATTGGGCACAACACCGCCAAAAAGCGTTATTTTCCAGTGGAAGTAATGCAACGAATGATTGAGGAGACCTTTGAGAAATACCCGCAAATCCAGACCGTCACTTACGACGACCTCACGGCCAACATGGCGCGTCAGTTGGGCGCGCGGTTTTTGTTGAGAGGATTACGAAATACGACCGATTTTGAGTACGAAAACAGTATCTCGCAGGTAAACCGCCACGTGTACAGCGACGTAGAAACGGTGTTTTTGATTACTTCGCCGCATTTGGCTCCCATCAGTTCAACGATTATTCGCGAACTCCACAAGTATGGCCACAATGTGGATGAGTTTCTGCCTTATAAACTCTCAGAACTTACCATTTCGGCGTAATTTTCTTTTCTCCTTTGGCGGCTTCTGGGTCGTAGTTCACAAAAACATTGATCCATAACAACCTGCCCCAACGAAAGAAGACGGGTTGAGAAATAATAAGGACGGGGATAAGAATGGCCAATACGTAAAAAATATTGATTCCCAGAAGCACCACGCAGCTCACAAATACCACGGCTATCAACGCCGTGTAGAGCGCGTAGCTACCGTACATTCCGCCGAAATAAAAGCCCGGCTCTCGCTCAAACGACTCACCGCATACTTCGCATTGGGGGTGCATTTTATCGAATTTCTTTAAATTGAAAGGATTATTGTAGATAAAAAATGATCCTTGATGACACCGGGGGCATTTATTGTTGAGAATACTGTAAACTTTGGTTCCTTTAAGCATGACTTCTTGAAATTTTGCTAAAGGTACAACAATCGTTGAATAGCTTTGGTGCAAAAATGCTAAAGCAGATGTTGATTAAGCAATCCTTTTTCCACCAATTTGGCGAAGGTAACGCTGCGTAGGGCTTCATGCGCCTGATTCCAATCGCGGAGATTATGTACATTACTGCCCACAAAAGAAACCAAACCTTCAGAAACCAAACGCTCGGCCAGCATACGGGTGCCTTGATGACTGCTCGCCCAAGAGCCCAGATTTACCTGAAACAAAACGCCTTGTCGGTGCAAATCCATCACGAGATTGAAATTTTGTTGTAGATAATGATACCGTTCGGGATGCGCCAATACAATGACGAGGTTTCGTTGGCGGGCCAATCGGATGGCTTCCCCCAAAAATGAGGGCATTCCTACAATATTCGTTTCTAAAAGTAGATAGGTGTCTGCGATAGTGAGTAAGGGTTGATTGTTTTCAAGGGATGAGATGAGTGATATGTCAAGGTAGTATTCGGCGGCGGCTTCCAGCTCAATGGAAATGCATTTACGCTGAAGCTCCGAACGAATTCGGGCAAGGCAAGACTCGATTGTTGCGGCGGTATTGCGATAATAATCCCCCATGATATGGGGGGTAGCAATTATTTTACGAACCCCAGCGGCCGCCATTTCTTGGAGAAGCAAAATGCTCTCTTCGATGATCTCTGGACCGTTGTCTAACCCGGGTAAAATATGCGCGTGAACGTCTACCGTAAAGGGAGATGATGGTGCATATCCTGCGACAGTTCGTTTTCGTTTTAAGAAAGAAAAAGGCATGAGATTTTTCAATTCGTGACAAGGGTAAACTTGCTTTTAATCGTTTCAATGGTCACGAATTGTGCCAAAGTAGAAGGGTAAAAAAAATAAATCCTAATACCTTGATAATTGGTTTATTATGACATATAATATCTGAATGGGATATAGAATCGATGAATTTGTTGGGGTGGGATAACCTTATTGGTACATAAATTGCTATGGATGAATCTGCTCAAAAAGGGCTTTAAACGAAGGTAAAAGCACATCTTTTTCAGATACAATCGGGTCAGAAACCTGCCAATCAATGTTGAGTTCTGCATCATTCCAGAGGATGCCTCCTTCCGAAACTTTATGATAAAGATTGGTGCATTTATAACTAAAAATGGAATCTTCTAGCGCGGCAAACCCGTGGGCAAAACCTTCGGGAATGTAGAACATATTATTTCGTTCTCCATCCAGCTCGACGGCTTCGTACTGCCCAAATGTGGGAGAATTGGGGCGAATGTCAACGGCGATATCCAGTACCCGGCCTACAATCACGCGGACTAATTTTCCCTGGGCGTGAGGAGCACGTTGAAAATGTAAACCGCGAACAACTCCCTTTTTAGAAAACGATTGATTGTCTTGAACAAAATGGGTGGGTAGGCCATTGGCTTCGAAGAGCTGACGATTATAGTTCTCGAAAAAAGACCCTCTTTCATCTTTATAAACCGTTGGTATAATTTCCAACAGTCCGTCGATGGATTTTTTGATAACTTGCATGGGTGAGTATATAATTGAATATCCAGTACAAAATTAGCTAATTTGCTCGAATGTCGAAAAAAAGAATCTATTGGGCTTGTCAAGTAGGTAGTTGGACAGCACTCATGTTTTATGAACTTTGGGTTTTTAGCCTCGAAGACGAATTTACGTGGGAGTTCTTCTACTTAGCGATTGCCAATATTTTGGTTTGTATTTTACTCACCCATTTTTATCGTTTGGTGGTTCGTGAACGTAATTGGGTTGCGCAACCCTTGTATAAATTGGTCCCGCGTGTGATATTTTCTGGGTTACTTTTGGGCCTCATAATGACGCTTATGAACTTCCCGATTGATATTCATACTTTAAAGGAAGTAGTTAGAAGTCAGCCTTATATATTTTTTTCGCTTTGGCTTTCGTGGAGCAAGAGCATGTTTATGTGGGTGTTGAGCTACACCATTTATCATTACGTAGAAAGCATGAGAGATACCGAGATTGAAAAAATTCTACTCAAAACCTCGGTAAAAGAAACAGAAGCGAAAATCCTGCGTTCGCAATTAAATCCCCATTTTGTGTTCAATGCGCTCAATTCTATTCGGGCGTTGGTGTCGGAAGACCCTTCAAAAGCGCAGCAAAGCGTTACTCAATTATCCAATATTTTACGTAATTCGCTACTGGCCGACCGCCGAAAAACGGTTGAATTGCGTGAAGAATTGAAGACTGTAGAAGATTATTTAGCTTTGGAGAAAGTTCGTTATGAAGACCGCCTGATGGCAGATTTTCATATTGATCCCAAAACGCTTTATTTACAGGTACCTCCCATGATGCTTCAAACGCTTGTCGAAAATGCGATCAAACACGGAGTTCAGAAAGCGGTCAGTGGCGGATTTGTGCAGGTGACCTCTTTTTTGGATGGCAATTATGTGCATATCCACATTCGCAATACGGGAACGTTGGTTAAAAAAGACAACGATTTGGAAAAACACAAAGAGGCCAGCGGGTTTGGTTTGGCCAATACCGAGCGTCGTCTGCAATTAATTTACGGGGACGAGTCAGCAAGGTTCAGAATATTTCAAGAGTCGGAAGATGTCGTCAGGGCGGAAGTTATTTTGCCCACTCAGACCGAGGGGGTCTTTCGAAATACCGCCGCCAAACCAATTGTAAAAAGCCAATCATAAACATAATATCACCTAACATCTAAATCACCCTAAACATCAGCTAATGAAAGCCCTTATTATTGACGATGAAAGGCTCGCTCGCAATGAGCTACGCCGTTTGCTCGAAAATTTCCCCAAAATTGAAGTTGTTGGTGAAGCAGCCAATGCCGATGAGGCCATCAAAATGGTGAATGAACTCCGTCCAGACCTATTATTTTTAGATATTCAAATGCCGGGCAAAAACGGTTTTGAGCTCTTGGAAGCGCTGGAAGATGATACCATCCCAGAGGTTATTTTTACCACTGCTTACGACGAATACGCCCTCAAAGCCTTCGAATACAATGCGCTAGATTATATACTCAAGCCCATCGACCTTCCCAGACTGAGCGAAGCCGTTCACCGGGTGTTTGAAGAATTGGATCGCAAACACGATCATGATTCGATTTCGGAGCGCAAAATGTTGGGTGAAAATGACCAAGTTTTCATCAAAGACGGTGAAAAATGCTGGTTTGTGAAGCTCGGAAAAGTTCGTCTTTTTGAATCCATGGGCAACTATGTTCGACTGCATTTTGACGATCAAAAGCCGCTCGTTCTCAAGTCATTAAACGCCCTTGAAGAACGTTTGGACCCGATTTCTTTTTTCAGGGCCAACCGCAAGCACATCATTAACTTGCAGTGGATTGAAAAAATCGAACCTTGGTTTTCGGGTGGATTATTGGTGACGTTGCGCGGAAGCGGCGAAAAAATAGAAATATCACGTCGTCAGGCCATTCGTTTTAAAGATATGCTGAGCCTGTAACTATAAATAGGCGTCCGACGGTTGTATCCATCAGACGCCTATCTTTCATGATTTTCTCTTTCCGAACCTAACCCAGCTTTATGTCCATCGACTTGCCGCTTTTGCGACTAGCTTCGGCCATAAAACCCATGACGTGACTTTCAATGGAGGCGTCGATGGTTGAGGTCAATAACGCTCGATTATTCTGGGCCACGGCCTGCACAAAATTTTGCATCAGCCCGTGGTCACCGCCACCGTGACCCGAGTTGTTGAATTCCTTCTGGGCGCTGGCTTTCCAAATGGTGACTTCTTTGGTACGAAAATCGGTTACTTTGATTAAATCATTATCACCCTCAATTTCCCCCATGCTAAACATCACGCGGGTTTTGCGCGCTTCCCAAGCGGTAAATGCTTCCAATCCGAAAGTGGCTAAAATGCCGTTTCCAAATTGAAAAATACTGGTGTAATGGTCGGGCTGGTCGTTGTTCATACGGTATACACAGCGGCCGTAGTTGGAGGTTTTGAGTCGTTCCAAAATGGCGGGGCCTTGCAGGGATGGGTCTTCGGGAACGTCTAGTACGTGGATGCGTTTTTTCTGTTCGTAATAGACTTTGATGGCCGAGAATGGACATTCTCGCTCCACTTTGCAGCCTTCTACGCAGCGCTCGGTGCTGCCAGCGGGGGCGTTTTCGAGTTTAAACCATTTAAGATTTCCGTAAGCCGACACGGTTTTGGCGGGCGTATTGGCAATCCAACGCATGATGTCTAAATCATGACTTGATTTTGCCAAGATAAGGGGATTCGTCTTTTCGGATTCGTGCCAATTGCCCCGCACGTATGAGTGCGCCATGTGTACGTGCTCAATGCCTTCTAGGTGATTGATACTGATCATCTCACCCAACGTGCCCGAAGCGCAAAGTTCTTTCAGCTTACGAAAATACGCCGTATAGCGCAATACGTGGCAGACCGCAATGATGCTTTTTGATTTCTTTGTGGCGGCCAAAATATCCAAACACTCCTGCATGGAGGGCGAAATGGGCTTTTCGAGCAATATATGATACCCCATTTCCAGCGCTTTCATCGCAGGTCCGTAGTGGAGGGTGTCAGGCGTAGAAATGATGACGGCATCGGCAAATTTGGGGACTTTAAACACATCTTCCCACGTTTTGAAGCGATGCGCGGATTCAATACCGTGCGTTTTGGCAAAGCGTTCATTTCTAAATTCGTTCGGCTCGGCCACGCCCACCATTTTTACGTCGTTGGGGTAGGCCACGGCGTAGCGTCCATACACATTGCCGCGATTTCCTGCCCCCAGCACAATGGCCGTAATGGGCTGAGCGAGGGGGATATAATCGGGATTTTCAGGAAAAGTTATTTCCCTGATTTCGTTGGCTTGGGCGGTCGGGGTCAGGGCGGCGGCCCCGGCGGTCAGACCAAGGGTTTTGAGTACGTCGCGGCGGTTAAGGGTTGGCATTTGAGGTTACTTGTTTGTTATATCTATTCTTATCAATTCACCTTTATAATAGTCTTCACTGAAAGCAATTCCGAAAGCTAAGGCATCATTTATAAAAAAGACTTGTGTAATTGGCGGGATGATTGAAATTTTATCATTCGTATTCCAAGTAGCGCCTCCGTCTCCTGTATATGATACCGAAGCGTAGGTTTGGAGCATATCAGATTTCCTACTCACTTTAGATATTTTGCCACTGCCAAATGCATAGCCTTTTTTTGAATCAATAAAATGGACATCCCCATCTGCAGTTAATCTGCCCATTTTTTGCCATGTTTGTCCTTTATCGTTGGTTTTCCATGCATTGTCAATCACCCCTATTTCTTGATGAAATCGAATCGAATAGACACCGGAAATTCCCAGCGAAGATAAATCAAGAGGTTTCCATGACTTTCCGCCGTCCAATGTTTTTAAAATTACCCGATTTTTATTGGATGGACCGGTCGCAAATCCAATATTTTTGTCGGCAAAGTCAAGGGAGAAAATATTTAAGCTGTCATACTTCTCCATTCTCCAATTGATTCCTTCATCTTCCGAATACAATAAAGTTGATTCGTGCCTTGTATTTTGCGCTGTGACGGAGGTATTGTTAATAAAAAATAAAACTCTTTTCTGTTCATCAATTGATATATTTGAGCAACTTGAGTGGGGCGGTACTTCATAGATAGGTTGCCATGTTTCGCCACCATCTTCTGTTTTTACCAATAACTTTTTATCGGGTAATTGAGAGAATCCAAAACCTGCTTTTTCATTGCGAAAAACCAATCCGTAGACTTTATTGTTTGTTTTTGTCCAACTTAGTGCGCCATTTTCCGTCTTGTAATATTCGCCATAGATTGTCCATAGAAATCCTTTTCTCTCGTTGAGAAAGTAGAAGCCTGAAATATTGGATGTTCCGGTTGGCAAACGGGTAAATCGAATCCCCGGTACATGGTTATCGGGTTTAATGTATTTTGCAGGGAAACAGGAGAATAACAGTATTCCCAAAAAAAGAATACAAAAAGCGGTTCTCTCAAATGAAAATTGTACAACTGACTTTTTCATACTATTCCCATAAATAGTTTATGTGCGTGTTTATTATCATTTCGGGTGATAATTTCACTCCCTCAGCCACAAAATATAGTCCGTCGTTGGCAGTGGATGAAGTACGGGTTTTAGGGCGTCGATAATCTGGCCTCGGTGGTAGGCTGCATGATGGCTCAAATGTGTCAGAATCTCGCCGAGGGGCGTTTCAAAGTATTCTCCTTTGGTGTTTTGATACTTAATGATTTTATTAAATTCAACTTCATCGAGGTCTCTGACGTAGCTTTCCCATTTTTGATAACTGTGGTCGGAGGTTTCTTTGAGCCACGAAACGGGCAATAAATCCCAAATCCCAACCACTAAATGGTCGTTGGCAATCCGGGTAAACCACACCATTTGAGCGTTAAGAATATGACTCGTGAGCAGAACCGCTCTTTCGGGGGGATTGTCGAGTTTTTCGAGCGCTTCGATAATGCGTGAATTGGCCCAATATTCGTATTGGAGCAGGCGGATATGATGTGCTTTCATGGTACATGACGTTAAGGTCATGACAAGTTGGTGAAAACCTTTCAAACTGTCAAGGACTTAGCGTATGGTACCAGAAGAATTTATAACCGTCGGGTGGTTATCACTAACTACCCGACGGTTTACTACCATTTTATCAACGCAGATGCCCACGTAAAACCGCTACCGAAAGCGGCGAGGCAAATAAGGTCACCGTCTTTTACGCGGCCTTCTTCCCACGCTTCGGTGAGTGCAATGGGAATAGACGCGGCGGTGGTGTTGCCGTATTTATGAATGTTGCTGATGACTTGGTCTTCGCGGAGTTTCATTTGGTCGCGCACGTATTCGCTGATGCGAATATTGGCCTGATGCGGTACCAACAGCGAAATATCTTCGGGCTGGTAGCCGTTGGCATCCAATGCTTCTCGAATGGCTTCGGCAAAGCGAACTACGGCGTGTTTAAACACCGCATTACCGTTCATTACTACTTCAAAACCACCTTCGTCAATCATTTCTTTGGTAGCCGCGCGTGTAGGTCGGCTACTGCCGGGGTCTTTGACGTAGAGGTCTTCGGCAAAACGGCCATCGGCATGAAGGTGCGTAGAAAGAATCCGATGCGTGGGGTCTTCGGTGGCTTGTAAAACCGCCGCTCCGGCACCGTCGCCAAAAATAACGGCTACGTTACGGCCTTTAGTGCTTTTGTCGGTCCAAGTGGATTGGATTTCGGCACCTACTACCAAGATGGTTTTGTACATACCCGTTTTGATAAACTGGTCGGCAATGGAAAGGGCGTAAACGAAGCCCGAGCATTGCTCCCGAATGTCAACGACGGGGATTCCGATTAAATCCAATTCTCGCTGCATCAAAAATGCCGAACCCGGAAAGAAATAGTCGGGCGTAATGGTGGCGTAGACAATCATCTCTACGTCGGCTGGTTGCAAGCCTGCTCGTTCGAGGGCCTGCCGCGACGCGGCGGTGGCCATGCTCGAATTGGTTTCTTTGCCGTAGGTAAAGTACCGCCGCTCACGGATTCCGGTGCGTTCCTGAATCCATTGGTCGGAAGTCTCCATCAATTGGGTCAAATCATCGTTGGTTACTATCTTTTCAGGGACGTAATAACCTAAACCTGTAATTTTGGAATAAGGCATTTTTGTGGGAAGTTAAAGGTTTTTCAGTTAAGAGTTAAAAATCGACAGGAGTACTTAACCCCTTAACAGCTAACCTTTTCTAACCTTCTTTCAACGTGTATGTATAATCTTCCATAATCATATTGGCCAATAATTTGCTACAGGCAGTTTCGACGCGTTGCTGCGCATCCGCTTCTGAGTCGGCATCGAGGGCCATGGTGATGTGTTTGCCAATGCGTACGTCTGACACGTCGTCAATGCCCAAATTGTGAAGACCCAATTTGACGGCTTTGCCCTGAGGGTCCAAAATCTCTTTTTGCGGCATGACGTTGATTTCAGCGATGAATTTCATGAGGGAATTTGTGATTTAAAATGGATTGAGAGGCAGCTTTATTGAGACAAATCGGCAGGATTTTAGTCAATAAGCAAAGTCCTCGTTAGTGAAATCTAAAAATTCGTTGAAACACTGACAGTAGGATATACAGCGCTACTATCAGCGGAATGGCTGCAAATTTCAGCAAAAACAGCAAAATCACCGCCAAAAGGATAAAAATATATTTGATTTGATTGTCTTTCCAGCCAAATGTCTTGAATTTGAACGCCAAAAGGGGCAGCTCACAGATTAATAAATACGACATTAAGAGGGTATAAACTACCAAAACGGATTGATTGATAATCCACGGCTCGTACTCGGGGTGATTGCGCAGAATAAACGGCAACGCCGCCACCAAAATAGCATTGGCTGGCGTTGGCACTCCAATAAATGAATCCGATTGGCGGGTATCAATGTTGAATTTTGCCAAACGTAAACCCGAAAATACTGCCAAAATAAAGGCACTAAACGAAAGCATCATGGCCCCAATGTCAAGGGAGGTGGTGGTACGTTCCAATAACTGAAAGATTATCATGGAAGGCAGCACGCCAAACGTAACCATATCGGCCAATGAATCAAGTTCTTTGCCGATTGGCGAGGATTGGTTCAGCAACCGTGCCACAAAACCATCCAGAAAGTCAAGTATGCCCGCAAACAGAATCAAATACCCCGAAAGCAATAAATCTCCGCGAAAACTAAACACTATCCCCACACACCCACAGAGAAGGTTGCCGCAGGTCATTAGGTTTGGAATGGTAAAAAGACGCATAGTGGTAGTACGGGTAGCCGTGATGAAATAGGAATTTGTAAAATAGATAGGGCCGAAAATCAGTTAAGAAAGGGATTGGTACGGCGCTCGCGACCGATGGTGGTAGGATCCATATGCCCAGCAAATACCTGATAATCATCTTCCAAAGTCATGAATTTGGTTTTGATACTTCGCTGGAGTGCGGCAGGGTCGCAGAGCGGAAAATCGGTGCGGCCTACACTTCCTTTAAACAAAACATCGCCCCCGATGATGAAACGTTGGTCGTGGTTGACAAACGCCAAATGCCCGGGCGCGTGGCCGGGCACAAACAGAATTTCAAGGATTGAATGACCGAATTTTACCACATCACCTTCATCCAAAAAGACATCGGCTTCGACGGGTTCGTAGCCCCTGATTCCCCATAAATTGCAACGACTTTCAACAGACGCCAAAATTGGAAGTTCGTTTTTGTGCATGTACATTTTTACGCCATATTTGCGCTTTACATACGCACTGCCAAATACATGGTCTAAATGCGCGTGTGTTTGGAGGAGCATCGTTACTTTTAGCCCTTTTTGTTCGATAAAACGCGCTAACGTTTCTTTTTCTGATTGCATCAGGCAGCCGGGGTCAATAATGACGGCCTCGTTGGTTTCGTCATAAAGGACGTAGGTATTCTCGGCAAAAGGGGAGAAAACAAAAGATTGTATTTGAATCATACTTACTTCATCATATTCGACCGTAAAATTACTAAACTATTCTGTAAACACTACCGACAATGACTGATAAGCAACCCCAAAGCCCTTTTATTGATCAGCGCAAAGGATATTATTTTTTAGAAGGCCCCAAGAGCCGACGTTCTGAGTTTGTGTTTTTGTTGGAGGTAGTGTGGGAGTTTTTTAAGGGAATTCGGGCGCTGCATTTTGTGGGGCCGTGCGTAACGGTATTCGGCTCCGCTCGATTCAAAGAGGGAAGTATTTATTATGAGCAGGCCCGCGTATTGGGGAGGCGGATTTCGCAGGAATTGGGACTGACCATCATGACGGGCGGTGGCCCGGGAATCATGGAGGCGGCCAACCGAGGGGCATTTGAAAGCGGCGGGCGCTCGGTGGGGTGTAATATACAGCTTCCTTTTGAACAAAAAGAAAACCCGTATATGGAAAAGTGGGTGAAAATAAAGTATTTCTTTATTCGTAAAGTGCTCTTAGTCAAGTACTCTTATGCTTTTGTAATTATGCCTGGTGGGGTAGGCACGATGGACGAGTTGTTTGAAACACTCACGCTTATACAAACGGGAGTGATTCATAACTTCCCGATGGTTGTCATTGGTAAAGAATACTATACACCGATGATTTCGATGTTACAAAAGATGGCCGACCAAGGCACAATCTCGCCCAAAGACTTAGATTTACTTAAAGTGACCGATGACATGGAGGAGGCCATTGAGCACATTCGGGTGTATCTTACCGCCAATTTTCAAATCCAGAAACGTCGTCGGCCCATCTGGTGGCTTTTAGAAAAGAGATAATAACGAGCACTTTTCTACCAAATATTCTCCATGTCTTTTTTGATATAGGTATGATTACGCTCTACATATACGCTGTTGCCAGTTGGGCGTTTGATGCCCATTGGATTCTTTGTAGAAAGGCGATATAGCATGGCGATGGGCCATAAAAACACGTAAAACATAATCGAAAGGATGACGCGTGAGTTAAACCAACCCAGCCCTTCGGCTATTTTGAACCAAATTTTAACAATAAAATCGCCGACAACTGGAATGAAAATACTTAAAGCGCCTACGATTCCAGCAGCATATAACAAATAAAGAGCGGCAGATTTGAAAATAAACGAAAAGATAACCAGCCCCGTAACGATTACTAACTGGGCTTTACTTTTTTCAGCTTCAGACATTTTTTGAGGAGTGAGGAGTGAGGAGGTAGGAGAGAGAATTACAGTTCTTAAGCTGCTCAATTCTCGCTCCTGCTTCCTTAATACTTAAAACAATGTATAAATAAACGGTGCTACGGCTGAGCCTCCGCCAATGACAATGATGACGCCGATAAGCAATAAAAGAATAATCATTGGAGCTAACCACCACTTCTTCCGCTCACTCAGGAAAGCAAATAAGTCTTTTAAGAAATCCATCTTCGGTAAGTTTGTAGTTATTTATATACGTATTCGGTCTAAAAAACAACCAAAACGAATGGTTTATAACAGTTATAAAATGTAATTAAGCACAAATTTACACATTTTCGCATTAAGACAAAGTGAACATTTGTTGGATTTATTTTAAGGAAACCTTCATCTGCTCATACAACTTGTCAGCAATGACTGCATTTACTTTGGCGCTGGCGTGACCGTCATTCTTCCCCACAATACGCTCTTTGGGAGGAATCGGGCTCAGGTGCTCACTCAAGCGAACGACCGGAATTTGCTGATTGGTAAAGAAATCTTCAATGGGTTTGGTATAGCCATTGCTCTTCTCCACATTTTGTAAAAACGGAACCATCACCACGTACATCGGCGCTTTGTGCGCACGGGCGTAGTCCACGATTTTCTGTAAATCACGCAAGTGAGGATTCAGAATCGTGGTGTCGGTGTATGATTTCTGAACAAAGTCCGTAATCGACGCGGGCGGCATGTGCGGAAATTGCCAATAAATGTAATTGGGCAGATAAAAGCGCATCACCAACGACCCTACGCCCGGGAGCTTGATGTCGTCGTAAGGCTTGAACTCGGCCAACGTCAGTTTGGCGTCGCGGGCGGCTCTTTCTATATCATTCGGAAAATACTCCAACACCAACACATCGGGCTTAACGGGAAATTTTTGTAAACGCTGAAATTCATCGCGTGTATCAGAACCCGATACCCCCAAATTGTACACTGCGTACTTATCAGCGCCCAGTTTTTGCTCCAATTGATCCGAAAAGCGCTCTTCCGTTTTGTCTAAACCGTGTCCTGCCGCGAAAGAATCACCCAACACTAACACTTTTTTCTTCTTTTCAGCGTCCGTTTTCGGAAAATCGCGGTAGCCTTCGGTCGTAATCGGTTTCCAGTACTTGGCAAACCAAATCTGCGAAGCTTTGCTCAAATCTCCTTCATGACTTTGAGAAACAAACATAAACGCGATTTCTAATAAACCTGCCAACCACACCACCATGATCCCAAGCGTAGCGATATTGGCCACAATTTTATTGCCCTTGGGGTTTTTGATAATTCCGTAATAAAACATCCGCAATAGCTCTATTAGCACAAAAAATAGTACCATTGCTTTGGCCAAACGGATATAAAAGTTATCCATAAGGCCTGCGTAAGGGTAGTCAAACTTGATGTTTATTTTGTCGGGAAAAAACAAAAGAAACGCCGGAATACTCAAAACAGCAAGGCGGACGAGTGAGGTGATGAGTTTTGAAATCATATTAAAAATGTAGGAATAAGTCCCTGAATCATTGGTATTTGTTGGTAAATGGACCGAAATTTAATCCAGTACAAACTCCTCTTTCCAGTTATCGGTATCCTGCCATTCGGGTTGTTGACGTTTGTCAAACAGATAATTTCCTACGACCAAATAATCCATTTCGGTACGCATAAAGCAGCGATAGGCATCGTTGGGGGTACTTACGATAGGTTCGCCGCGTACGTTAAAGCTGGTGTTGACAATCACGCCGTAACCGGTCAATTTTTCAAAATCTTGAATCAATTGATAATAACGCGGATTGGTCTGCTTGTGTACCGTCTGAATACGGGCCGAAAAGTCGATGTGCGTAATGGAAGGTAAGTCTGAACGCAGATAATAAAGCTTGTCGCGCAGATCAAACGAGTCAAACTCAGCGGGCAGTTTTTTGCGGCGCGACTCTTTGACAGGATGAACCAACAGCATATACGGTGAGATTCCGTCAAAATCAAAATACTCGCCCACTTTTTCGGCCAATACCGAAGGCGCAAACGGACGGAAAGACTCCCGGTATTTGATTTTAACGTTCAGTTTTTTCTGCATTTCTGCGTTGCGGGGGTCGCCCAAAATACTGCGCGCTCCCAAGGCCCGGGGCCCGAATTCCATCCGCCCCTGTACCCAACCTACCACGTTGCCGTCGGCCAAAATTTGGGATACTTCCTTGGTCAATTCGTCAAAGTTGTCAAATTTTTTGAACGCAGCTTTGTATTTTTTGGAGACCAACTCCACGTCCAGATCCGAGAACGTAGGCCCTAGATAAGACCCGCTCATCGCATCCTGCGTGTAGTTGATGGTACGTTTTTGGTCGAAATAAATGTAGTAAGCAGTCAAGGCTGCTCCCAAGGCTCCACCTGCATCACCAGCGGCGGGTTGGATAAATACCTCCTTGAACACACCTGATTTTTGGAGTTTTCCGTTGGAAACGCAATTGAGCGCCACTCCACCAGCCAAACATAAATAGTCGGCTCCCGTGAGGCGTTTGGCTTCCTGCGCCATTTTTACCACTACTTCTTCGGTGACGCGCTGAATGGCCAATCCGAGGTTACAGTGGTGTGCTTCGAGCGGGTCTTCTGGCTTGCGGGTTTTCATTCCGAAGAGGCGTTCCCAGTCGGCTTCGCGCACCATTTTGAGGCCCGTGGCGTAATCAAAATAGTTTTGGTCCAACCAGATGGAGCCGTCTTCTTTGATGACCACGAGGTCTTTTTTGATGGTTTCAACGTACTTGTCAACCTCTGGCGAGGAAGGATTACCGTACGGAGCAAGTCCCATCAATTTATATTCTCCCGAATTGACCTTAAAGCCCAAAAAATACGTAAATGCCGAATATAAAAGCCCCAATGAGTGAGGGAAACGGAGTTCTTTCAGAATAGAAATTTTATTGCCTTCGCCCGAGCAAATCGAAGCGGTAGCCCATTCACCTACGCCGTCGATGGTCAGAATCGCTGCTTTTTCGTAAGGAGAAGGATAGAATGCGCTGGCGGCGTGCGATAAGTGGTGTTCGGGAAAAAGAAGTTTAACGGGGTTCTTTTTGTCGTACCCTATTTTCTCTAATTCTTCATTGATGAGTCGTTTGAGAAACATTTTCTCTTTAATCCACACCGGAATGGCGGTGATAAACGACTTGATACCCTTGGGAGCAAAGGTATAATAGGTTTCCAGCAAACGTTCGAACTTGAGTAAAGGCTTGTCATAAAAAACAATGGCATCCAGTTCATTAAGGGTAGTTCCGCCGTATTCTAAACAATAGTTGATGGCATTGGAAGGGAAGTTTGGATCGTGTTTTTTACGGGTAAAACGCTCTTCCTGGGCGGCGGCGACAATTTCGCCATTGTCAATCAGAGCGGCAGCTGAATCGTGGTAAAATGCGGAAATTCCAAGTATCTTCATTCTAAGATGGGATAAAATAGGGGGTATTTGTGATGATTTTTGTTGAAAATCTTGACAATGTTACTACAACTTTGCCGGTTTTTGGTTTTTAAACTTCTATATAATGCAGACAAAACTAAGGAGGATTATGAGAAATTTCAAAAATTAACGAATTAGGTTATTAAAAGGTATGCCGCTAGGTTTTACATTTGCACAAACTAAATGACAAAAATTCATTGAAAATCGCGGCAATTGATATTGGCTCCAACGCAGCGCGCCTACAGATTTCATCCGTTCTGCACGATGGTGGTTATACCAGTTTCAAAAAGGTGGAATACGTTCGTTTTCCATTACGTCTTGGACATGACGTTTTTAATTTCGGCAACATCACGCCAGAGAGCGAAGCTCGTACGGTCAAGCTGATGCAGTGCTACAAACTGTTGCTGGAACTGCACGAAGTCGAGGGTTACATGGCCTGCGCCACTTCGGCCATGCGCGAATCTGCCAATGGCCAGGACATCGTAGAGCGGATTGCA